>NZ_JBAKHX010000068.1:0-43954 GCF_036906915.1 Micromonospora sp. CPCC 206061 | reverse complement strand
CGCCGGGCGGCCGCCGATCCGCCTCCCGCTGCGCGCGGCCCGCTGGCCGGCCGCGGCCGCGCTCGCCGCCGTCGCCGCGCTGGCCTTGGGGGTACCGGCGGCGAGTCTCGCGCGGCGGCTGGCCGAGGGTGTGTCGCGGCCCGGGTCGCTGACCGAGATCGCCACCGCCGCCGGCAACTCCCTGGCTGTCTCCCTGTCCGGCGCGCTGCTCACCATGGTGCTGGCCCTGCCCGTCGGGCTGCTGACCGCACGCGCACCCGGTCCGCTGGCGACGCTGCTCGACCGGCTGACCTACGTCGCGCACGCCCTGCCCGGCGTCGTCATCGGGCTGTCGCTGGTGTTCTTCGGCATCAACGTCGCGTACCCGCTGTACCAGAGCGTCTGGCTGCTCGCGCTGGCGTACGCGACGCTGTTCCTGCCCCTGGCCGTCGGCGCCGTCGCGGGCGCGGCGGCCCAGTCGCCGCCCGCCCTGGAGGAGGTCGCCCGATCGCTCGGCCGGGGCCCAGCCAGGGTCTTCCGCACGGTCACCCTGCCGCTGACCCTGCCCGGCATCGCCGCCGGCGCGGCGCTCGTGTTCCTCACCTGCATGAAGGAGCTGCCCGCGACGCTGCTGTTGCGCCCGACGGGCATGGACACCCTCGCCACCGAGCTGTGGACGCACACCTCCACCGCCTCGTACGCCGCCGCCGCGCCCTACGCCGCGCTGCTGGTCGGCCTCGCCGCGGTGCCCACCTGGTTCCTGAGCGTCCGGGGAGGCGTGTGATGCTGTCGGTCGCGGACCTGCGCAAGTCCTACGGAGACGTGGTCGCCCTCGACGGCGTCGACCTCGACGTCCCCGCCGGCACGCTGGTCGCCGTGCTCGGCCCGTCCGGCTGCGGCAAGACCACGCTGCTGCGCTCCGTCGCCGGTTTCGAGCACGTCCACGGTGGATCGATCGCCGTGAACGGCCGCCGGGTCGCCGGGGCCGGCCTGCACGTGCCGCCGCACCGCCGCCGCGTCGCGGTCGTGCCGCAGGAGGGCGCGCTGTTCCCGCACCTGAGCGTGGCGGCCAACGTCGGATTCGGGCTCGACCGCACGGCCCGCCGCTCCGGCCGGATCGACGAGGTACTGGAACTGGTCGGGCTGCCCGGATACGGCGACCGGATGCCACACCAGCTCTCCGGCGGCCAGCAGCAACGCGTCGCGGTGGCCCGCGCGCTCGCTCCGCGCCCGCCGCTGGTGCTGCTCGACGAGCCGTTCAGCGCCCTCGACGCCGGGCTGCGCGGCGACGTACGCCGCGACGTGCGGCAGGCCCTGCACGCCGACGGCGCCACCGCGCTGCTGGTCACCCACGACCAGGGCGAGGCGCTGTCGATGGCCGACCAGGTCGCCGTCATGAACGCCGGCCGGATCATCCAGTACGGGCCACCCGCCGCCGTGTACCGGGAACCCGCCAACCAGTGGGTTGCCGGCTTCGTCGGCGAGGCCGTACTGTTGCCGGCCACAGTGGACGATGCCGGGGCGGCGACCGCGCTGGGCCGGATCGCGCTGCGCGGCCCGGCGCGGGAGGGCCTCCACATCGTCCTGCTACGCCCCGAGCAGTTGCGGATATCGGCCAACGGCGGCGGCGTGGCGGCCACCGTGGTGCGGCACGACTTCCACGGCCACGACGCGCTCGTGCAGCTCCAGCTCTCCGACGGCACCCGGGTGACCGCCCGCGTCCTCGACACCACCCCCGCGGTTACCACGGGCGACGAGGTGACCGTCACCGTCCGTGGCCCGGCCCACACCTTCCCCGCCTGACGCCTACCGGAGACCGCGTCTGTTCGAGCGAAGGTTTGTCCCTACTGGGCGGAGTTCGGGGTATGGGGGCGCTTGCCCAGCTGGTGCCAGTCGGTCTCCGCGACGTCGACGTCGTAGTGCTTGGCGGCCGCCAGGATGTTGGCGAAGGCCAGATCGCGTTCGGCGTCGGTCACGTCCTGGACCTGATCGAACCTGGCGAGCGCGTTGCGCACGTGATCGGCGTCGGTAAGCGGTTCCTTACGCTTGTCCGGGAATGCGAACACCGAGTCCGGTAGGTCCGAACGCTGGGTGAGCTCGCCGTGCTTTTCCTTCGCTTTCCACGTGGTCCTCATGGTCGGAGACCTACCCGGCTCCGGCACGACGAAACCGTGCATCCCGCACATACCCATACCGGCTCCAGCGCTGGCGTCGCTGGGTAGCTCTAGGCGTCGCGCATGCGTAGCAGCAGGCCGCCGGCCACGAGCGCGGCCGCGGCCCACCCGGCGGTGACGCCAAGACCAGCCCACGGGCTGAGGGGCAGGCTGTGGAGATCGGTGGTGGCCTGGATGGCGAGCCCGGCGCTCATCGGTCCTATCTGCTCTAGCCGGCGCTGCCAGTGCGGATCGCCGATCACCTGGGAGACGATGGGGAGAAGGTAGAGCAGGCCGAGGATGATCCCGATGCTGGTCGCGGAGCTCCGGACGATGGCGGCGATGCCGAGGCTGAGCAGGGCGATCAGGGTCAGGTAGAGGATCGACCCAGCGGTCGCGCGCAGTGTTGGCCCGTCGGTGAGGGACAGGGCCGGGTGGCCGCGGGCAGCGGTGAAGCCGTGGCCGGGCAGGATGAGCCGCCCGGCCAGCAGCGATCCGAGAACCGCGGTGGTTCCGGCGACGGCTACGACGCCGGTGAGTGTGATGGCCTTGGCCGCGAAGACGGTGGTCCGATGCGGCATCGCCGTCAGAGTAGTGCGGATCATGCCTGAGCTGTACTCGCCGCTGATGACCAGCACGGCCACGATGGCGGCCAGCGCCTGGCCGAGCGTGACGCCGATGAGGCTGAGCTTGGTCATATCGCCGCCGCAGCCAGCGGGCACGCAGGTCACCACCGAGGTCGCCCCTGCGCTGAGGGCCACTGTCGCCGCGATCATGCCGAGCAGCAGCCACAAAGGACTGGCGACGGTCCGTATCTTCGTCCACTCCGCGTGCAGGGCTGATCTCATGCGTCCCTCCTGTGCATAAGGAAGGCTGCTACGGCCAGGCTGACCACCGCGTAGCCGGCCAGTACGGCGAGCCCGGCCCACGGCGCCAGCGGGTAGTAACCGTTGTACGGCGTGTAGGGGTTTGCGACCTGGGGGTACTGCACAAGCGTCTGCTGGACGGCGAAGGCCGCGGCCGGCGTTACCCGGGTCAGCCAGTTCGCCACGCTCACCGGCATGAACGGGTTGGCTATCAGGAGGTAGGGCAGCACGATGGCCACGATGACGGTGGTGACCGCGCTGGCGCTGTTCCGGATGATGGCGCCGACGGAAAGGGCCAGGATCGAGGCGGTCGCGAGCAGCGCCGCGGTTCCGAGTGCCACTCGCAGTTCGGTCGAGTAGGTCACCGGGAACAGGTACACGCCGTTGGCCCGGGAGAGCCGCTCGCCGAGCGGTACCGCGAGGACCGCTCCCGCCAGCCCGGCGACGAAGGTGACGGCTCCCAGCACGATTGCCTTGGCCAGCAGCACCCGGCCCCGTCTCGGGCTGGCGGCCAGGGTGACGTGGATCAGGTTCCTCCGGTATTCCGTGGTGATGAACAGCGCCCCCACGACGATCACCGCGATCAGCGCGGCGAACGTGCCGGTGAGGATGTCTTTGAGGGTGCCGGCAGCCGGCAAGGAATAGCGGGCGGCGGGCGCTATGTCGCCGGCGCCGGTCACCGTGAACCGGCCGCCGGACTGGGTGAACGAACCCGACCTATTGCCCGGGAAGCCGGCGAAGGTGGGTGAGTGGGCTCCGATCTGCTCACCGGTCCACTCGCCATCGGTCCAGCCCCCTTGGAGACGAAGGTCCCCGAAGGCGGCCGTCGACACGCTGCTGGTCGTGCCCCGGCCCTCCACGGCCTGCGGAGACGCGACGAACAGCCCGACCTGCACGGTCGATCCCAGCCCGCTCACCTCCGCGGCGCCCACCTTGGCCCAGTTCGTACCGTCGGTGGAGGCGTAGCCGGTGATCGTGTCGCCCGAGCGGTCCAGCCGCAGCCAACGGGGCGACTCGGCGGAGACCGGGCCGGGGGGTCCGGCCGTGTCGTTGACGTAGTTGTCCTGCATCCTTACGCCGTGGCCGCTGGTGGCCATAATCGCCGCGTAGGGTGATCCCGGACGGGTGCTCTGCTTGACGATGAGCCCGGCCTTCGCCCACGGCACGATGCCGGGCCGCAGGTCCTCGAGGCCCTTGGGGATGCTGCTTTCGAGCGCGGAAACGGCGACAGTGATGCTGCCGTCTTCGGCCAGCGGCTGGTGCACGAAGTAGAAACTGTCGGTAACCGGTTCACCGCCCGGTCCGATCGGAACGGGTGGTGAGCCCTTCTGATTGCTGCTGACCCCGGTGAGCAGGGCGACCAGCACCACCAGCAGTGCCGCCACCACCGTGCCGGTCACCCATCCCGGAACCGTCCGGAACTTGGTCCATTCCGCGTGCAGTAGCTGGAGGAAGCCGTCTCGCCCGACCCGTTGGCGGGGCCGGTGAGGCGTAACGGTCGGGGTCACCGTGATACCTCCGCGGGCGTCGCGGCGCGGAACTCGACCGCCTCGCGGGTGAGCTCCAGGTAGACGTCTTCCAGCGTGGCGCGGTGTGCTGACACCTCGGAGAACGGCACCGCGCTCTCGTTGAGCAGTGTCACGATCCGATCCGCGGGCAGGCCGGAAACGGTGATGGTGTCGCGGCCGGTGGCCGCCATGGTCGCGCCGGCGCGCGTGAGCACCGCCATCGCCTGGGTGCCGGCCGTGGTCCGCAGGGCCACCCGGCCCCCGGAGGCGGCCGCGATGAGGTCGGCCACTCCAGCGTCGGCGATGGCCTTGCCGCGCCCAACCACGACGAGATGATCGGCGGTGTCCTGCACTTCGCTCATCAGGTGGCTGGACACCAGGACAGCGCGGCCCTGAGCGGCCAGCGACCGCAGGAAGCCGCGCATCCAGATGATGCCATCCGGGTCCATGCCGTTGAACGGCTCATCGAGCATGATGATCGGCGGGTCGCCCAACAGGGCCGCGGCGATCCCGAGCCGCTGGCGCATGCCCAGCGAGTAGCCGCCGGCCTTGCGCCGGGCCGCCGAGGTCAGGCCGACCTGCTCGATCACCTGGTCTACCCGCCGCGCGGCCAGGCCCTGTGAATGCGCCAACCAGAGCAGGTGGTTACGAGCACTCCGGCTCGGGTGCAGCGCCGCCGCGTCCAGCAGTGAACCGACGTGGTTCAGCGGGTGCCGAAGGCGGTGGTAAGGCTTCCCGTCGATGAGCGCGGTGCCCTCATCGACCGCGTCCAGGCCAAGGATCACCCGCATCGTGGTGGACTTGCCGGCCCCGTTCGGCCCCACGAAGCCGGTCACCACAGCCGGACGGACGGTCAAGGACATGCCGTCGAGGGCCAGGGTGGCCCCGTACCGCTTGCGCAGTCCGGCGACGACGATCCCCGGGGCGCTCATCGCGGCGAGCTCACGCTTAGAAATGGACTCATGCCGGCAGTTGTACGCGGCACCCGGTTCCAGCCCGGTCGCAGCGGCTGCGACCCTGCTGCAACCTGGGGTCTGGCATCGTCAAGGCATGGCACCTCGTCCCGGCGGCCGGTTCGGCCCGCCCGCCCGCACAACGACCAGCGGTGACCGGCGGTGAGGGTCCTCGTCGTAGAGGACTTCGAAGTCCTCGCCCGCTCCATCGGAACCGGGCTGCGCCGCGAGGGCATGGCCGTCGACGTCGTCCTGGACGGGACCGACGCCCTCGACCGCCTGGCCGTCACCCGCTACGAGGTGGTGATCCTCGACCGCGACCTGCCCGGCGTCCACGGGGACGAGATCTGCCGACGACTCGCCAACGACCGCTGCGACGTCCGCGTGCTGATGCTGACCGCTGCCGACACGATCGAAGACCGCGTCAAGGGGCTCGGTCTCGGCGCGGATGACTACCTGCCCAAGCCGTTCGCCTTCGCCGAACTGGTCGCCCGGGTCCGGGCACTGGCCCGCCGGGCCACCCCGCCGCTTCCTCCCACCCTCTCCTGCGGGGACATCACCCTGGACCCGGCTCGCCGGGCGGCGTTTCGCGCCGGCCGGCGTCTCGAGCTCAGCCCGAAGGAGTTCGCGCTCCTCGAATGCTTACTGGGCTCGCCTGGCCTGGTCCTGCCCGCCGAGGAACTGCTCGAACGAGTCTGGGACGAAGCGGCCGACCCTTTCACGTCTGCGGTCAAGCACACCATGCACCGGCTGCGAGCCAAACTCGGCGACCCGCCAGTGATCGAGACCATCCGCGAAGGCGGCTACCGGATCGGGCCACTATGACCAACCCCCAGCCGCTCCCCAGACGATCCCTCCAGGCCCGGCTGGCGCTCTCCTATGCCGCGGGCATCTACGGCGCCGGGATCGTGGTTCTCGCCATCGTCACCGTCCCGCTGGCCGGCATCCAGTCAACCACTCCCGCCCACAGCTCAGCGCCAGCCACAGTCACCGGCACCGGGGACGGGATCGGCCCGCACCAGCTCCTCGTCGGCTCCGCCATCGCGCTCGCCATCCTCATCCCCATCGCCCTGGCTGCCGGTTGGTTCGTCGCCGGCCGCTTCCTCAGGCCCGTGCGGGCGATCACCGCCACCGCCACCGCCATCTCCGCCGGAAACCTGCACCAGCGCCTCAACCTTGGCGAGCCCGCCGACGAGCTGACGGAACTGGGTTACATCCTCGACGATCTCTTCGCCCGCCTCGAAGCCTCCTTCGACGCCCACCGACACTTCGTCGCCAACGCCTCCCACGAGCTACGCACTCCCCTGGCGGGCCTGCGTACCCTGCTCGAAGTCGCCCTCGCAGACCCCGACGCCGACGCCGACACTCTGCGCTCGGCCTGCCAGGAGGCCCTCGCTCTTGGCGAACACCAGGAACGGCTCATCCAAGCACTGCTCGCTCTGGCCACCAGCGAGCGCGGCCTCACCCGCAGGGACACCCTCGACCTCGCCCAAGTCGCCACGGGAGTGCTCGCTTCCCGCCGCGACCAAGCAACACGGCGAGGCATCGTCCTCACCGAACACCTAGCGCCCGTGGTGACGGCCGGGGACCCGAGGCTGATCGAAAGCCTCATCACCAACCTCATCGACAACGCCATCCGCCACAACTACCCAGACGGGCACGTAGAGATCACCACTCAAGCCTCCGGCACGGAGGCGACCCTCACGGTCATCAACAGCGGGCCAGTCATCCCCGACAACCAGATCCAGCGCCTCTTCCAACCCTTCCAGAAACTGGCGCCCGACCGTCACAGCCGCCGCGACGGCTACGGTCTCGGCCTCGCCATCGTCAACGCCGTCGCCCAAGCCCACCACGCCACCCTCACCACCAGCGCACGCCTCGAAGGGGGCCTGGCCATCACCGTGCGGTTCGCACACCCATCTCACCCAAACCCCCACTCTCACAGGCCCTAGCGAACGGTCTCCGCCATTCATCGGCTTGGTCCGCGCCTGCCAGATCCCGGCGAACGGCGTCGCTTGCGATGGCCTCTGCCTGGGAAGTCGGCCCCGTGGGGAGGTCGGCTCGTCGTGGCGTGCGCAGTCGTCTGCGGGCACTGTCTTTGGCCGAAATGGAAAAGAGGAAAGGAGATAAACACTTCCCTCCATTTAAAAGATATACCGCATCGTGGGGCTTGCGGCAAGACCCGGGTCGTGACGCAGAATCGTCGGCCTAGGCCAGGTAGCTGCGGAAATGTTTGCCGCACAATGGCCGCCCCGCCCCTTTACCAAGGAGAACTGATGACCGTTCGCCCCGCGCCGAGTACGGCCGGGACCCAGGCGGCGACCGCACCGGACGACAAGGTGCCGGTCGAGCAGCCCGGGCGGATGTCGCACGCCGAGGTGATCCAGGCGCTCTCCCGGGAAGCAAGCGACCTCACATCGGAGCGATGACGTGAATCACCTGACCGCCAGCGTGTTCGACCTTCCCGACAACCTCTCCCCCAAGGCCGACCCCGCGCTGATCGCCCGCGACGAGCAGCACTTCGCGGCGATCGCGGAGAGCATCGAGCAGGTGACGGCCGAGCTGTCCGACCGGCTCGATGCCGCGCGCAAGGCACCCGGCGGCAAAGGCCGACAGGCGCTGGACCGGGACCAGGAGGTCCGCCGGCTCACCGCTCGCCTGCGCACCCTGCGTCGCTTCAGCGTGGACCTGTGCCTCGGACGCATGGTCAGCGCGGACGCCCCGGAGCCCGTCTACATCGGACGGCTTGGTCTCACGGACAGTACGGGTCGTCGCCTCTTGCACGACTGGCGATCTCCCGCGGCTGAGCCGTTCTTCGCCGCGACCCACGCCAACCCGATGGGTCTTGTGAGCCGCCGCAGGTACCGCTGGACCCTCGGCCGGATCAGCGACTACTGGGACGAGGTATTCACCTCGGACGGGTTCGAAGGGCACGCCGCGCTCGACGACCAGTCCGCCTTCATCGCCAGCCTGGGCAGCAACCGGTCGACCCGGATGCGGGACGTGCTCGGAACCATCCAGGCCGACCAGGACGCCATCATCCGAGCGGGATCCCGAGGCGCTCTGGTCGTCGACGGCGGGCCGGGTACCGGAAAGACCGTCGTCGCCCTGCACCGCACCGCCTACCTGCTCTACTCCGACCCGCGTCTTGGTCACCGCCGGGGTGGCGTGCTGTTCGTCGGCCCTCACCAGCCCTACCTGGCCTACGTCGCCGACGTGCTTCCCAGCCTCGGTGAGGAGGACGTGCAGATCTGCACCCTACGGGACCTCGTCGCCGAGGGAGCCGCGGCCGCTGTCGAGACCGATCCGGAGGTGGCCGCGCTGAAGTCGTCGGCAGACCTGGTGCACGCCATCGAGGCGGCGGTCAGGTTCTACGAGGAGCCGCCCACCAAGGGCATGAGGCTCGCGACCGAGGAGTCCGACATCTGGCTGAGCGTCGACGACTGGGCCCAGGCCTTCGACGCGGCAGAACCCGGTGCCCCGCACAACGAGGCGCGCGACCTGATCTGGGAGGAGCTGCTCACGATCCTGTTGGACAAGCGCGGCGGTGACGAACCAGCTGACCTGCTGCGCATGTCGCTGCTGCGAAACAAGGAGCTACGCACGGCCTTCAACCGCGCGTGGCCGATACTCGAAGCTGCCGACCTCGTCGCAGACCTGTGGTCCGTGCCCGCGTACCTGCGCAAATGCGCTCCCTGGCTCGGCCCCGACGAGGTCCGGAAGCTACAGCGCGCGGACGCGCAGGCGTGGACTGTATCCGACCTGCCGCTGCTGGACGCGGCCCGGCAGCGGCTCGGAGACCCGGAGGCGTCACGGCGTCAGCGTCGGCGCGACGCCGCGCTCGCCACCCAACGCGCCTACATGGACAGGGTCGTCGACGACCTGCTCGAGGCCCATACTCATGACGACGGCGAAGGTCTGCTGATCATGTTGCACGGAAAGGACATGCGGGACTCCCTGGTCGACGAGACGGTATCGCCCGCCGCCGCGCCGGACCGACTCGCCGGCCCGTTCGCGCACGTCGTCGTGGACGAGGCTCAGGAGCTGACCGACGCCGAGTGGCAGATGCTGTTGCTCCGTTGTCCTTCCCGGAGCTTCACCATCGTCGGAGACCGCGCCCAGGCCAGGCACGGGTTCACGGACTCCTGGCAGGAACGGCTGGAACGGATCGGGATCGACCGGATCGACCTGGCCTCCTTGAGCATCAACTACCGGACACCGGCGGAGGTCATGGCGGAAGCCGAGCCGGTCATCCGGGCCGTGCTCCCGGACGCCAACGTGCCGACCTCGATCCGCAGTAGCGGCGTCCCCGTCGTATACGGATCCACTTTGGAGCTGAGCTCGATCCTCGACACCTGGCTCGCCGCCCACGCCGAGGGGATCGCCTGCGTCATCGGCGATCCCACGTTCCAGTCGACGTCCCGCGTCCGATCGCTGACGCCGGAGCTGTCGAAGGGGCTGGAGTTCGATCTGGTCGTCCTCGTCGACCCGGAGACGTTCGGAAACGGGATCGAAGCCGCGGTCGACCGCTATGTCGCGATGACCCGGGCGACCCAGCAACTCGTCATCCTCACAAGATCCTGAGGTGTGGTCACTAGCCCGACATCCGGATTTCATCGTCTGGGTGGTCGGGCTCACAACTGGCGCGTGGGGAGGTCGGCCCCGTGCCGACCTCCCCACGTCAGGGAGGTGTCAGGCGGTGCAGGTGATTGGCGATGGCACCGTGGGGGTGCCGGTGACGGTGGCCTGGAAGCCGACCGTGACGGTGCCGCCAGCCGGGATCGTGGCACCGAAGCCGGTGCCCGTAGCGGTGGCCGCCGTGCCCACCTTGGTGACGGTCACGCCCCAGCTGTTGTAGACATTCTCGTTACCGGTGAAGGTCCACTGCGCCGTCCAGCCATTGATCGGCGACGCGGTGGTGTTCTCCACGACCAGGTTGACCTGGACGTTGCCGGGCCAGGTGCTGGCGACCACGTAGTCGACCTCGCACGAGGCCGGGCTCGGGCCCGACGAACGATACGCGGCGATGCCGGCGGCCCTGGCTCCCATCACCGCGCTGTTGTTGCGGGAGCCGGCAATGCCGGTGGTCCAGCCGTTGACGGTCACGTTCGGGTTCGAGAAGTACGGAATCCGAGTACAGGTGGTGCACCCGTTGGCGGCGTTGGCGTACGCCATCACCGTGCGGAGGTTCTCGGCCGGCCCGACGTGGGCGAAGGCCTGCGCCCCGCACGGGTTCGACGTGACGTTGGCCGGGTCGTGGTGGGCGCACATGTTGTGCCCGACCTCGTGCGGGAAGGTCAGGTTGCTCACCGCGCAGGCGCCGTCGGTCAGCGAGTAGGCGTCCAGTTCGGCCGGGTTGCCGCTGGTCGGCAGGTAGCCGACGCCGCAGACCGACGTCGCGTCGGTGATGACCGAGACGAGGTCGGCGCTGTTGGCGTCCCGCTGGGTGTGCACGTTGTCCACGATGCCGTCGGTCTTGCCGCGGATCCTGGAAAGGTAGGTCTGCTCGTCGGTGGTGCCGTCGGTCGCGTTCGGCGTGTAGCCGAGATCGACGATGTTGGTCAGCGCCAGCTGCTGGTCGATCTGCGAGTTGGCGTAGGTCATGTTGCTGACGTTGACCATCTCGATGATCTCGGACTCGATGGCGGCCACGCTGCCGAACATGGCCTGCGCGGTCTCGTCGAAGGCGACCATGATGTCGATCACCGACGTCGCCAGCGTGCTCGAGCCGGCGGGAGCGGCCGCGGGTGCGTTCGCGGCCTTCCCGCCCTGTGACACCGGCAGGGCCTCGTTCGGGAACATGCGGCCGTCCTCGAACACGAGGTGCCGGCCGCCGCCCAACGGCTCAATGCCGTACTTGGCGGTGCCCTTCCAGAGGACCACGTGCATGTCGCCGCCGATGAGGGTGGCGACCGCCGCTCCGCTATCGCCACCGGCCGAGTAGGTGCTCGACGACCTACCACTGATCGCGGCGCCCTTGCTCAGCGCCACAGTGGTCTTCAGGTCCACGGTGACGTCGTCGAACAGCTCGATCGCCACCGACTCCGCGGCGAACGACGGGGAGAGCCCGGCGGCGTCGATGTCGACCGTCCGCACCCGCTTGGCGTCACGCACGATCTCCGCCAGGTACGGAGACAGCGGGGACGCCATCACCGACGCAGGGGCGTCGTCGAACGCGATTTCCGCCGACGTACCGGCGACGGGCTCCGCCCAGGTGGCGGCCGCTGGGGACGGAGCGGCCGCAGCGGGCCCGCTCAGGCCGACCAGACCGCTGCCGACCAGGGCGGCTCCCGTCATCGCGACGCACATTCGCCTGACCCTGTGTTTCTGGTTGGAAAGCAACCAACTACCTCCGGTCGAGTCGAGCCGTGGGACCGCTCCCATAGCTCTCACAACCGTGCCGTGTAAAGCTTGCAGAACTCTTACAAAGTGATTAACCGTCAGGTCCCCGCGTCGAGCGGAAGTTCGAAGTGGATGGTCTCGAAGCGCGGGTCCCGCTCGTTGGCGTCGCCGCGGGCGTCGTGAACCTCCACGACCGGCAGCGACCGCCAGAACGCCTCCGCCCCGGGGACGCGGGCATTGGTATGCAGGTAGACGGTGCGGTAGCCGCCGTCGCGGCGGGCGAAGTCGAGGCAGGCGGCGACGAGGCGGCGGGCCAGCCCGTGGCGGCGGTGTCCGGGCCGGGTCGCTACCCGCAGCAGCTGCGCGACGCGGGCACGGTCGGCGTACCGGGCGGCCAGCCAGGCGGCGTGCGGCGGGCTCTGGGGACCGCCGACGCGAACAGCCGCCGTGGCCACAACATCCGACGCTGTCACGGCGACGAACATGGCCTGCCGATCGTTGTCCACATAGGTCTCCAGCATGCGGTCCAGGTCCCAGTGCCACTGAGGCGTGTACCCGTACCCGAGGTCACGCTCGGCGACGTCGAGGACGAGGTCACGGGCGGCCTGGAGGTCCTCTCCGGTGACGGCGCGACGGACGAGGTAGCGGTCAGCGGTCATGCGGTTCCCCTGTCGGATGACATGCGATCAATGCTCGGGTGAGCGGGTGTGCTCCGTCGTCGCGTATCGCGGCCGCGGGCAGGTCCTCGACGATCCGGCCGGCGTCGAGCACCGCGATGCGGTGGCAGAGTGCCTCCAGAACGTAGAGGTCATGCGATATGACCAGCGCGGCCATGCCCTGCTCGCGCACCAGGTCGCCCAGGAGGTCGAGGATGCCCCGGCGCAGCGGCGCGTCCAGCGCGGTGACCGGTTCGTCCGCGACGAGCAGCCGGGGCCGCACCGCCAGGGCGCGCGCGATGGCGACCCGCTGGCACTGGCCGGTGCTCAGCTCACCCGGCCGCCGGTGCGCCAGCCCTGCCAGGCCGACCCGGTCCAGCAGCTCGTCGGCGCGCGCCCGCCGCTGCGCCCGGGTGCCGATCCGGTGGGCGTCGAGGGGGTCGGCGGCCAGCTCGCGGGCGGTTCGCCAGGGGTTCAGTGAGGCGCGCGGGTCCTGCGGCACGATCTGCACCAGGCGGCGCAGCGGGCGCCAGCGGGCCTCGGCCGGTGTCCGGCCGGCGATGCGCAGTTCGCCGCCGTCGGGTCGCTCCAGGCCGATCAGGCAGCGCAGCAGCGTGGTCTTGCCGGCGCCGCTGCGTCCGGCGATGCCGACCACCTCACTGTCGGCCACGTCCAGGTCGACACCGTCCAGCACGGGTCCGGTGCCGCGGTACCGCTTGCGCAGCCCGCGCACCGACAGCACGCCGGCACCGGTGCCCCGACGTGTCGCCGGGGCGGCGGCGGTCCGCGGACGGGCCCCGTCGACGAGCCGGCGGGTGGCCTCGTGTCGCGGCGCGGCGAGCACGTCCGCGGCCGAGCCGGCCTCGACGATCCGTCCATCGTGGAGCACGGTGACGTCGTCGGCGAGCCCGGTGGCCAGAGCCACGTCGTGGGTGACCAGGACGACCGCGGTTCCGCCGCCGGCCATCTCTCGAAGCGTCGCGGCGAGCCGCGCCCGGGCGATGCCGTCCAGGGCGGTGCTCGGCTCGTCCGCCAGCAGCACGCTCGGGCGAGGGGCCACGGCCAGGCCGACGCCGAGGCGTTGTGCCATTCCGCCGGACAGCTCGAAGCAGTACCGGGAGGCGACCGCGCCAGGATCGGCGAAGCCCGCCGCGCGCAGCACCTGCTCCATGCGTACCCGGTCGGGAGCACCGCCGGCCAACCGGTCCGCCTCCCGGACCAGGGAGGCGACCCGCCGCAGCGGGGTGAGCGCCTGCGCCGGATCCTGGGCGATCAGGCCGACGTGCCGGCCGTGTACCCGTCGCCACGCGTCCGGTGTGGACAGCTCGATCTCGCCGCCGGCGGTACGCAGCAGCAGCCGCCGCGCCGACACCCGCCCGGGCGCCGGAACCATGCCGATCAGGGCGCGCAGCAGGGTGGACTTGCCGGATCCGCTCGCACCGAGAACCACGTGCACCCGCCCGGCGCTCAGGTCGAGGTCGATGCCGTCGAGCACCGGACGCTCGGCGTAGGCGACGGTCAGCGCGGAGACCGACAGCACCGGGGCCGTCACTCGGGCACCGCCTGACCGGCGCGGTCCAGCATGTCCCGCAGCCCTTCGGCCATGCAGGTCAGGCCGAGCACGGTGGCCAGTACCGCGATGCCGGGCGCCAGCACCAGGTGCGGCGCCGACCACAGCGCGGCCCGCCCTTCCTGGAGCATGGCCCCCCACTCGGCACTGGGTGGCTGCGCGCCGAGCCCGAGAAAGCTCAACCCGGCCACCACACCGATCAGCTGGGCGGCCTCCACCGCTGCCAGTACCAGCACCGGTCCGCGCAGTCGCGGCCACACCTCGTACCGCAGCAGCCGCCAGCGGCCCGCGCCGAGTGCCCGCGCGGCCACCGCCGAGGGCTCGGACAGAGCCGTGCGCACCAACGATCGGGACAGCCGGGCGAACGGTGCCCACAGCACGATCAGCACGCCGGCCAGCGCGGTGCCCAGCGACGGCCCCCAGAGCCCGACCAGCGCCAGCGCCACCACCATCACCGGAAACGCGACCAGCAGGTCGAACAGCTGCCGCGCGAGCCGGTCCACGATCGACCCCAAAGCGGCGACGGCGGCGCCGACCAGAGTGCCGACCGACACCACGAGAGCCAGCGCGCCCGCCGTCGCCAGCAGTGTCGTCCGTCCACCGTGGAACACCCGGGCGGCAAGGTCGCGGCCGAACCGGTCGGTGCCGAGCCAGTGCTCGACGCTCGGTCCGGCCAGGGCCGGTCCGACGCCCTGCGTGGCCGGGTCGTAGCGGGAGATCAGCGGTGCGGCCACGGCCAGTGCGACCACGAGCCCGACCAGCACCACACCGACCGCGAACAGGCCGTACCCCGTGCCCCAGCGCGTTGCTCTCACGCCACGCCCTCCGCCGCGTGTGCCACGCGCGGGTCCAGCAGGTGCTGGAGCACGTCCACCGCCCGGTTGACGACCACCACGACCACGACCACGAGCAGCAGGTACGCCTGCACGACCGGATAGTCCTTGGCCGAGATGGCCGCCACCGCGTACTCCGAGACGCCCGGCCACGAGAAGATCACCTCCGTGATGACCGAGGCGGCCACCAGACTGGACAGGGTCAGCCCGGCGAGGGTCAGCAGCGGGGCGAACGCGGGCCGCGTCACGTGCCGGAACGTCAGCCGGGCCGGTGACGCGCCTCGGGCCCGTGCCGCGAGCGCGTACGGACGGCCGTACTCGCTGATCAGCGACGCCCGCAGCAGCCGCGCCACGACCGGCATCGCGCCCACTCCCAGCACCAGCGCGGGCAGCCACAACCGCCGCCAGGACGCCTCGCCGGCCACCGGGTATCCGACCCATTCGGCCGCGTACCGCAGGCCGAGGCTGCCCAGCAGGAACGTCGGCACCGCCGTCGCTGTCAGCGACAGCAGCCGCAGCGCGTGATCGACCGGACCGCCGGGTCGGCGGGCGGACAGCAACGCGACCAGCCAGGCGCCGGCGAAGGCGACCAGGAACCCGGCACCGCCGAGCGCCGCACTGGCCGCGAGCCGCTCGCCGATCTCGTCGACCACCGGCCGCCCGGTGCGAAACGACGTGCCCAGGTCCAACCGCACCACCCGCTCCAGCCAGCGCACGTACTGCTCCGGGACGCCGCGGTCCAAGCCGAGCTCTCGGGCTCGTTGCGCCCGCGCGACCGCCTCCTCCTCGGGGCTGAGCAGGGCGCTGGCTCCCGACTCGCCGAACTCGACGTCGACTGCGTCGCCGGGCGCGGCACGGACCAGCGCGAACACCAGCACGGAGGCGACCAGCAGCAGCCCGGCCGCGGTGGCTACGCCACGCGCGACGACGGCGGCCGCGCGGGTCCAGGCTCGCCGGTCAGCCAAGGGTCATCGTCGGCTGGACGATGTTCTCGTACTGCAACGGGTGCGCCACGAACCCCGTCACGTTGTCCGAGATGCCGGTCGCCAGTACCCGTGGGTGCACCGGGATCGACGGCGCCAGCTCGACCATGAGCTCGTTCAGCTCGTAGACGGCGGACGTGCGCTGCTCCTGCCCCGCCGCGCTCGCCGCCTGCGCCAGCAGTCCGGCGATCCGCGGATCGGTGTATGCGCCGTGGTTGGCCGCGCCGCCCGGCCCGATCTGCGCGGCGATCAGCTTCGCGGTGTCGCCGAGCGTGGTCCACGCCTGCGTCACCGCATCCCAGTCACCCTTCTCGATCGACTGGTTGATCAGTGAGCTCTCCACGTTGCGGACCTGCACGTCGATGCCGAGCCGCGCCCACTGCGCCTGCAACACCTCGCCGGAGGCGGCCTCCGCCCCGAAGGTCAGCAGCCGCAGGGCCAGCCGCTTGCCGGCCTTGGCGCGCTTGCCGTCCGACCCGACCGTCCAGCCCGCCTCGTCGAGGAGCCGCTCGGCCGTGGCCCTGTCGAACCGGACGTATCCCTGCGTGGCGGCGTCCGGAAACGCCGGGTTGGACGCCAGCCAGCTCGGTGCCGGCACGCTGAGCCCGTTGGTGGCCAGGTCGACCACCTCCTGCCGGTCCACGCCCCATGCGAGGGCCTGGCGGACCCGCCGGTCGGCCAGCGCCGGGGCGGCGGTCGAAGCCGGGTTGAGGTACACGGTGACGGTGTTGGCGGCCGGCTTGGCTATCAGTGACATGCCCGGCGCCGCCTCCAGCTCCTTGGCCCGGTCGGTCGGCAGGTCCTGCACGATCTCCGCCTGCCCCGAGAGCGCGATCTGCGCCCGCGCCTGCGGGTCGCCGACCTTGCGCACCTCGACCCGCGCCAGGCCGGGCGTGCCGCCCCACCACCGCTCGTTGCGCTCCAGCACCATCCGCCGGTCCGACTCGAAGCCGGTGATCCGGTAGGGGCCCGTCAGGTCCGCCGCGTCCGGGTAGCTGGACACGTTGTGGATGACCAGCTGGTAGTGGCTCAACGCGTACGGCAGGCTGTGCGACGGCTCCTTGGTGGTGAAGGTGACGGTCCGGTCGCCTGTCGCGGCGACGGTCACGTCCTTGAGCAGCCCGGCGGCGAGCGTGTTCTCGCTGCGGGCGCGCTCCATCGACGCCACCACGGCGGCGGCGTCCACGGCGCCGCCCTTCCAGAAGGTGACGTCCGGCCGCAGCGTGGCCGTCCACACCGCCGGCGAGGTCGCCTCGACCTTCTCGGCCAGTTCCGGCGCAACGGTGCCGTCGGCTCGGGTCCGCATCAGGCCCTCCGCCGCACCGACCGAGCGCAGGTACGAGGCGCTCAGCTCCGCCACTGGATCCACGCTGGCGGCCAACGCGCTGGTCGCGACCCGCAGCGTCCCGGAGCCGTCCTGGTCCGCGGCGGCCTCGTTGCCGCATCCAGCCAGCAGCAACGCCGCGGCCGCCGCCGCGCCAAGCTTCACCCTCGCACCCGTCATCGCCGAACTCCTCGCCCGCACTCGATCTCAGGGCACGAGGTATACCATCAGTTGGTAATGGTTTTCAATTGCAGGTCACGTTGATCACAAGCGGCAGAAGACGCGCGCCATGGCCGCGCCGATCGCGGCGCTGGCGGACACATCAACGCCGTCCCCGCCGCAGGGTCACGTAAGGGGATCTTGAGGATGCCCCGCGCCGCCTTCCTTCACTACACTTCTGGGTCCGGGAGGTGACGACACGGATGAGTACGGACCCGCCCGCGACCGGGACCGTCTACGGCCGCGGCGCCGCCACGGCGAGCAGCCAGGAGTTGGGGCTGCTCGAGCGGCTGCACCCTGCCATCACCGCGGCCATCGCCGCCGCGGTGATCGGTGTATCCGCGCTGGGCTACATGATGTGGCGAAGCGTGAGCGCCGCGGAGCCCTCGGCCGCCGCCGGACCGCCGACCCCCGGCGCGGCCCCGCCGCCGGCGCCGTCCGCATCACCGTCGCCTTCGCCTTCGCCGACCGGCGTGACGTTGAGCGCCGGTACGTGGTCCCTGGAGTCCGCCGACCAGTCCGGTTCGTATGTGAGCCGCGCGGATGGTCTGGCCGTCATCGACCCGGTCGACGCGGACAGCGACGCAGAGGATCGACGGGAAGCCTCCCTCGTCGTACTGGCTGGTCTCGCCGACTCGTCGTGCTTCACCTTCCGCACCGCCGACGGCCGGTACCTGCGTCACTACGACTTCCGCCTGAGGTTCGACGAATCGGACGACTCCGCCCTCTTCCGCGAGGACGCCACGTTCTGTGCCGGGACGGGATCCACCGCCGACGCGGTGACACTGCGCTCGCACAACTACCCGGACCGTGTCATCCGCCATCGGCAGTCCAAACTCTGGCTCGACCGACCCGACGGTTCCGAAGGCTTCGCCAGCGCCAGTTCGTTCACCGTCCGGTCCCCACTTACCTCCTGACGCTCGGGCGCGCTTCTGCCTTGAGGCACACCAGAGCCATGGAGCGGCTGGTCGTGGCCATCGACACGGTTGTCGTGAAGCCGTGCTCGTTGAGGAAGGGCGCGATCCGGTCGGCGATCGCGGCGGCTCGCGAGGAGTCCGGCGGCTCGTAGAAGAGGTACATGGCCCCGCCGGGCGTCAGCAGCCTCCTGACGCGGTCGAGCTCGGTCTTGGACGACCGCACCCAGAACAGGTTCACGTTGATCGCGAAGACCTTGTCGAACCGCTCACCATCGAGGTTTGCCGCGTCCAGGGCGGCGGCCTGGAATACCACTTTGCCGGCGGCGACGTTGGCCTCGTTGCGCTCCTCGGCGATCTTGATCATCGTGATGGACCGGTCTATCGCGGTGACACGACCACCGTCCAGCCGCTCGCAGATCAGCGACACCGCGCTGCCGCGACCGCAGCCAATCTCGAGTATCCGGTCGGTGGGGCGGATCCCCATCGTCTCGACGGCCCATCTGACGCGCTCTGGGATGACTTTGACCGGCACGAATCAAATCTACCGGCCGCTACCGTGGTGTGGTGACGGGGTTCGTGCAGGTCCACACGCCGCGATGGTTGAGTTACTTCGTGCAAAGCGGCTTCGCCGAGGCGGAGCCCTTGGCCTCCGGCGTCGAAGGCGCTGTCTACCGACTCGGCAACGGTGTGGTCGCCAAGGTGTGGGGCCGCCGACGCGAGCCCGAGTTACTGCTGGCTCAACGCTTCTACGCGGATGTGGCCGCCGCCGGTCTGCCGTTCGCCACCCCCGTTATCCTGCGGGTCGAGGAGATCGGTCAAACCGCCATAACCTACGAGCGCGAGCTGCACGGCACGCCTCTGCAACACCGGATGAACGACGCTCACCCCGCGCTTGACGCCTCGACGCTGAGCTGCCTGCTGCAGGTCGTCAAGGCGCTGGCGACGGTGCCGGCAACACCGGCGATGCGGCAGTTGCCGGTCCTGGGTGAGGATCGGCCGCTGTGGGCTGACGGGGACGACTTTCCGACCGCGCTGACCGCGCTGCTGCGCCGCCGGACGGCACGCTACGGCGAACTGCTGGCCCGCCACGTACCCGACTTCTTTCTCCGCTACGAACGGTTACTACAGAAGTTGGACGCTATCGATCGGATCCCGACGACGGTCGTACACGGCGACCTGTTCGGCGAGAACATCCTCGTCGACGACCATGGCCGGCCGACCGCGGTGCTCGACTTCGGGTTCCTCTCCACCGCCGGCGATCCTCGGATGGACGCCAGCATCACCGCGCTGATCACGGACATGTACGGTCCCCACGGACCGGCTCGAGTCGACGCACTGACCCACGAGTTCGCCACCGAGCTCGGCTACCCGCTCGACGTCATCCTGCTCTACCAGGCGGCGTACGCGATCGCGACCAGCAACGCCTTCACTGACGATGGCACGGATGGACACTTCGCGTGGTGCGTCGCTCAACTCAACCGGCCGGACCTGAACGGCGCGATAGACGAATGAGACCGCGCGTGACGGTCGCGGCTCGGTGAGGCTACTCGAACGGGGCCGGGTCGCCGGCTCCACGGCGCAGGATCACCGGCTCTGACTGTGACAGGTCGACCACGGTGGTCGGTTCGGTCCCGCACTCGCCCGCGTCGAGGATCGCGTCGAGGGCGTGGCCCAGACGCTCTCTGATGTCGCCGCCCCGGGTCATCGGCTCGTCTTCGCCGGGCAGGAGCAGGGTGCTCGACATGAGCGGCTCGCCAAGCTGCGCCACCAGCGCCTGTGTGACGGTGTGCCGTGGGATGCGTACACCGACCGTGCGCTTGCGGGGATGCATCATCCGGCGCGGCACCTGCGGTGTGGCCGGCAGGATGAACGTGTAGCTGCCGGGCGTACACGCCTTGACCATACGAAACACCGAGTTGCTGATGTGCACGAACTGGCCGAGCTGCGCGAAATCGTGGCACACCAGCGTGAAGTGGTGCCGCTCGTCCAGATGGCGGATCTTCCGGATCCGGTCCAGCCCGGCGCGGTTACCCAGCTGGCATCCGAGAGCGAAGCACGAATCCGTCGGGTACGCGATCAGCCCACCGTCGCGGACGAGGTCTACGACCTGGCGGATCGTGCGAGCCTGCGGGTTGTCCGGATGCGCCTCGAAGTATCGCGCCACACCCCCGAGCCTATGGGTCTGGCCGACCGGATCCGCGCGCCGCACCGTGAAGAGGAATCCACCGGCGCGCGTAGACAGGGGTGACGGCTCTGACGGGAGGTACGAAGTGATCGGGTACCACGATCGTCCGGGGGCGCGGTGACCGGGGTGACCACGGATACGGACGCTGACACCGATGCTGCGATCATCCAGGCGTCGCTGGCTGACCCGGACCAGTTCGCGGTGATCTATGACAGGTACGCGGCGATGCTGTACCGCTACGCCCACCAGCGCGTCGGCGCTGAAAGCGCCGACGATGTCGTCGCGGACGCGTTCCTGGCGGCGTTTCGTGGGCGCGAACAGTACGACCTGTCCCGACCGGACGCCCGCCCTTGGCTGTTCGGCATCCTGACCCGGAAGCTGGCCAGCCACCACCGCAAGGAGAAGGCCAGGTACCGCGCCATGGCTCGGGCCGCCCCGGACGGTGTCCTGGACGGCCCAGCCGACGAGGTGGCCACCCGGGTGGTCGCCGACGCCGCAAAGCGGCCACTGGCCGCGGCCCTGGCCGGGCTGTCGCGTGGTGACCGGGACGTGCTGCTACTGGTGGCCTGGGGCCAGCTCAGTTACGACGAGGTGGCCGCGGCCCTGAAGATCCCGCCCGGCACGGTCGGGTCCCGGCTCAACCGGGCCCGCCGCAGGGTCCGTGAGGCGCTGGGCGGGATGGACCCGTCCGGCACGTTCGAGGAGGAGCGATGACACCCGACCGCATGCCGTCCGATGAGCTCAGCTTGCTCGAAGAGTTCGGCGAGCCACTGAAGCCAGCGGGCACACACCCGCCGGCCGACCTGCGCCATCGGGTCATGCACGCGGTGCGACGCGACCGGTCCCGCGGCCGGCTGCTGCCCCGTACCGCGACCTGGCCGGCCGGCGCACGCTTGGCCTGGCGGGTCGGAGCACCGGCCGCCGTGGCCGCGACCATCGCGGCCGGCCTGATCGCCGGCAACACGGCCAACGTCGCCGGAAACGCGCCAGCGCCGCCGCCCGCCGACGCCGGTACGCCAACCCCGATGGGTACACCCGCGCCCGCGGGTGCCTCGGGGGTGCTGCAACTGGCCGCCCAGCACGCCGAGGCAACCCCGCCGGTCGACGCCCGGGACAACCAGTTCCTCTACGTCGAGTCGATGGAGGTGCGCTCGACGAGCGGCAAGGATGGCAAGGCACGGGTCGTCGGGCCGGTGCGGGTGCGGACCTGGCTGTCGGTGGACGGCACGCGCGACGGGCTGGTCACCGACGACACAGGCGCCCGCACCCGGCTCTCCGGCTGTCGCGACGGGCTGCGAGCCGAGACGATCGACCGGCCGGACACCACGCCCAAGGTGCCTTGCACGCCCGAACCGGCGTACCAGCACACCAACGTGCCCACCGACCCGGAGAAGCTGCTGGCCTACCTGTACGACCCGCGGGACAACCGAGACCACTACGTCTGGCTCCTCGAACCGGGCTCCCGGAAGGGCCGCTACGTCAAGATCTCCGAACACCAGCGGGCGTTCATGAAGCTGGCGGAGCTGCTCTGGCAGAACCACTCCCCCGCGGTACAGGCAGCGGCGTTCCGGGCGGCGGCACGGATCCCCGGCGTCGAGCTGCGCCCGGTCGTGACCGACGCCGCCGGACGAGCCGGCGCGGCCGCCACCCGCACCGAGATCGGCGTACGCGAGGAGCTGGTCTTCGCCCCGCAAACGTACGCCTTCCTCGGCCACAACTCGATCGTCGCCGAGTTCCACGTGACCGGCCCGGAGCACACCGGCCAACCGCCGGGGGCGGTGGACTCCATCCGCATCGAGACCGACCGGAGCAGGAAGCCAGGCGACGTCGTCCAGAAATGGGCGATCCTGAGCACCGCCATCGTGGATCGGGCCGGCCAGCGCCCTTGACACTAGGGATCGGGCGCGCAGGCGCGACCGCGTCCGCTCATGCCTGGGCGGCCTGGAATGGAGCGCGGTCGAACAGGAACCGACTGTAGGTGATCTTGCCGTCCTTGACGGTGACGCACTCGGCGCCCGGCGCACTCGGTACGGGCACGGTGGCCGTGTCGTACATGACCAGGGCGATCTCCTCATCACCAAATGCCGCGATCATCGTGGCGTCGTGGAGCATCTGCACGAACGGTGCCATGAAGGCGCGGTACGCCTCGGCACCCTCGATGCGACCAGCCGGCGCGTCACAGACGACGTCCTCAGCGATGTACGACATGGCCCGGTCCAGATCCTTGCCTGCCCATGCCTCGTGATAGGCGAGCGCGATCTGCAGGGCGGGACTCTTCTCGGTCACGGTATCTCCCTCTCATTCGAACCTTTCGCATGTTCCGACACCGCCGAAGGTCGGGACGGAACGCTGGGGCGGGAACGACATGACAAGATCTTTTCGCGAGCCGGACAGTGCTGGAGCGCGCCCGGGCCGGTGACCCGGACGCATTCCGTGACCTCACCGAGCCATACCGGCGTGAGCTGAGGCTGCACTGCTACCGCATCCTCGGCTCGCTGACCGACGCCGAGGATCTGTTGCAGGAGACGCTGGTCGCGGCATGGCGCGGACTGAAACAGTTCGAAGGACGGGCGTCGCTGCGCGGCTGGCTGTACCGGATCGCGACCAACCGCTGCCTCAACGCGTTGCGCGACGCCGGCCGGCGGATCCCAGCCGAGCCGGTGCCGCCGTTCCAGCCGCCCGAACCCAACCGCCGCGGCGAGGTCACCTGGCTTCAGCCCTACCCGGACACGCTGCTGGAACATCTGCCTGAGCCGGCGCCGGGGCCCGAGACGCGGTACGAGACCCGCGAGGCGGTCGAGCTCGCGTTCGTCGTCGCACTGCAACTGATGCCGCCGCGCCAGGCCGCGGCCCTCGTCCTGTGCGACGTGCTCGGTTACCCGCGCGGCGAGGTCGCCGCCATGCTGGGTACCACCGAGACCGCTGTGAAGGGTGCCCTGCAACGGGCCCGCGCCGCGCTCGACGCGCGGCCCGCGGGCGGCCGGCCGCCGGCGCCGCTAGCCGGATCCGGCGACGAGCAGCGACTGACTCGCCGCTTCGCCGAGGCGTTCATGGCCGCCGACATCGAGCGCGTCGTCGCCCTGCTGACCGACGACGCCTGGTTGAGCATGCCGCCGGCTCCACACGAGTACCACGGCATCCCCGCGGTCGCCGAATTCCTCCGGATCAGCATGGCGTATCCCGGCAACCGGCGAACGGTTCTGGTGCCGACGGGCGCCAACGGCCAGCCAGCGTTCGGTGTCTATCACGCCGAATCCGATGAGACGCCGGCCAGTCCGGCGGGACTGATCGTGCTCACCCTGACCGGCGGCCGGATCTGCGCCATCACCCGCTTTCACACCAACCATCTGTTCGCGCGCTTCCGGCTGCCCGAAAGCCACTCGGCTTCGCGGCCGGGTATGCCAGCCGCACCCCGCGCTGCCCAGCCGCCAGCTCGTAGCCGGCGTCGCTTGGAGTGAGGAGCTGGCCGTCGAGGCGGGCCGCTGTCGGCATCCCGGTGGGTCCGGACGGCGTCCGGTCGACGCCCTCGACCGGGCCGAGGCCGACGCGTTCGTGCTCACGCCGTCGCACCAGTGGCCCACCGGCGGAGTGCTGTCGGCCGCGGCGAGGGCCGACGTGATCCGCGTCGTTCGCCTGATCCACGGCAGCGCGTGGAGGTCCTGACCGACCTGGGTCACGGCCGCGCTGGCGAAGCCCAGGAGCTGCTCGCAGGGCTCGGGCCGCTGGCGTACGTTGTTGGTAGAGGCTGGGAGGGACTGCATGAAGACCGTCGCCGATGATGCCCGGCAATGCGCGCGGGCCCTCATCGCGAGCCTGGACGAGCAGCAGCGCCGCCTGGTCCGCGGCGACCTCACCGACCCCGACCTGCGGCAGTGGACCTATCTGCCCGGAAACCGGCCCGGCCTGTCGATGGAGCACCTCACCGCCGCCCAGCAGACACTCGCGACCGAGCTGCTCCTGTCCGCCCACTCCCCCGCCGGCGGCGATCTCGCCATCGGCGCCGTCGAGGTCGAGCGGGTGAGGCGGGAACTGGCGACCGGCTCACCGCCCAACGGTGACCGCTACTGGCTGCGGGTGCTTGGCGACCCGGACGGCGACGAGCCGTGGGGCTGGCGGATCAACGGCCACCACCTGGCCGTGCACGTCGTCGTAACGCCCGGCGGCACCACGTTCACGCCTCATTTCGTCGGTTCCGAACCGGCGGTCGTACCCTCCGGGCCGCACGCCGGCCGCCGTATCCTCGGCCCCGAGGAAGATCTGGCCCGCGAGCTGGCGTCGGGGCTCGACCCCGACCAGCGCGAGCTCGGCATCAGCGCCCACGTCGCTCCCGATGACATCCTCACCCGGGCCGACCCGGTGGCCGACCCCACCTTGCTGCCCGAAGGCATCGGCCGTGACCTGCTGCGTCCGGCTCAACAGGAGGTCCTCGACCAGTTGGTCCAGCGCTACCTCCACCGCGCGCCGACGCCGTACGCCCTGGCCTGCTGGCGCGACGCCGAGGAGGCGGGCCTCGACCGGATCCGGTTCGCGTGGGCCGGACCGACCACGCCCGGCGAGGGCCACTACTACTGCGTACAGACGCCGCAGTTTCTCATCGAGTACGACAACACCCAGGACGACGGCAATCACGCCCACTCCGTTTGGCGCCACCTGCGCGACGACTGGGGCGCCGACCTGCTTCGCGAGCACTACGCACGGCTGCACACCGCTTCCTGACCACTACGAGAGTCTTCCTGATCATCGAGATACGTTGGCGCCATGCCGCAAATGACTGCCAGGTTCTGGTTTGATCCAAGCTGCCCGTGGTTATCTCCGCGTTTCTGGACACCGTTTGAACGTCGCTTTGGACACCGCTTGATCGTCGGCGGATTTCGTGTCTGCGAGTTTCGACACCACGGTGCCGCGAGGTTGCCGGAACTCGCGGTTACCCGAGGCGCCGTAGCGCTGTTTCGATAGCGACCTCGACCCGGGAAGTCATGCCGGGCACATCGACGGGACGGCGCCCTGCGACCTGCCCACGGATCCACTTCGGCCCGCTGTCGTCATAGTGCAGCAGGGCATACAGGTCCCACCACGGATCGAGGGTCACCCCGGCGATCGACTCATAGAGCGACCGGAGCTGCTCTGCCCACTCGGGCGAGTAAAGCGCCGCCAGGTATCGCCGGCAGTGCCCGACGTCGATCGCACGCGACCCTCGATGGATGGAGTTCCAGTCGGTCAGCCCGGTAATCCTCCCGCGCGACCAGAGCAGGTTGACCGGTAGGAGATCGCAGTGCAGAAAGACGACCGGGTCCTTTGGCGGCGGCCCCGCCATGACACCGAACGCCGCCTTCCATACAGCCGGCTTCTGTGCGCCAGCCGGTATCTGAAACCCGTCCTGAGGAGCGATCCAGGAATCCGTCCACGGCCTGAAGATCTTCGCAGCGAGATCGAGGGAATGCAGCGATACGGCAATCTCTGCGATCCTCGTCATCCACGACCGAGGGTCCGCCGGATTGAGGTCCACATGCCCCGGCAAACGGGTCATCAGCAACGCGGGCGCGCCCCCGGTCGAAGCGCCGGTGACATCAGCAGCCAGGATGCGCGGAACCGGGAGCCCGCTTCCTTCCACAACACCAAGGTTGGCGATCTCCGTCTGCAGGGCTTCGTGGAGGCCGAGGTCGCCCGGGTACTGCCGCAGTACGACGAATGTTCGCCTTCCATGTCGTTCGACCGTCAGCCTATTCACGGCGGAGCAGACGCCACCGGTCAATCGGCGATAGCCGACGATGCGACTACCTCGACCCATCGACGCCGCAACCCAGGCGAGAGTTTCCGCGGAGGGCCGACGCTCCCTGAACCCGCCGTATCTCCAGTCGCCGTCGGTCATGAGCGCGAGCCTATTTGTCAGGGGCCCGAGGCGAAACGAGTTTTCTAACCCTCCAGCTGAGCGGCTCTGACGTGGGGTTTGTCCGTCAGTTCCGACACCACCGGAGGTGGACGCTCGATCGGATGGATTCGATGTCCGCGAGTTTCGACACCACCCGCGGCGGTGGGAGCATCGGCTGACCCGAGACGGAGGCCGGCCAATGCCGCGGATGTCGAAGATTGAGTTGTTCGCGGCGATCCGCCGCGATCTCGCGGCGGGGATGTCGGGCCGGACGATCGAGGAGAAATATCGGGTCGGCCGTCGGACGGTGAGCGCGGCCGCGGCGTCGGCGTTGCCGCCACCACGCAAAACGATGCCGCCACGCGGATCCAAGCTCGACCCCTTCAAGCCCGCGATCGATGACATCCTGCGCGCCGACCTGGACGCGCCCCGCAAGCAGCGGCACACCGTCCGGCGGATCTATCACCGGCTGCTCGACGAACACGGCATGGCTGATATCTCCTACCAGGTCGTCCGCACTTACGTCGCCGACCGCAAGCCGAAGATCAGGGCAGAGCCCGGCCGCGGCCCGATCAAGGTGTTCTTTCCGCAGACTCACCGGCCGGGCGCCGAGGCGGAGGTCGACTTCGGCAAGGTTGCTATCAATTTGCGCGGTGAACTTGTGACCTGCATGTTGTTCTCGTTCCGGATGTCGTGCTCTGGCAAGGCGATCCACCGGATCTTCGCCTCCGGCGGGCAGGAGGCGTTCTTCGAGGGACACGTCCATGCGCTGAAGAGGCTCGGCGGGGTGCCGACCGGCAAGGTCCGCTACGACAATCTGCGCTCGGCGGTCGCCAAGGTGCTGGGGTTCAGCCGGCAGCGCATCGAGACCCAGCGCTGGACCGCGTTCCGCTCGTACTAAACCCGTGTTGCCTGGACGTCTTCTATTGCCAGCCAGGCATCGAAGGGGCACACGAGAAAGGCGGCGTCGAGGGCCAGATCGGCTGGTTCCGCCGCAACCATCTCGTCCCAGTACCTTCTCTGAACTACTTGCCGAGCTTGCGACGTGCGAAGAGAACAGCCTGTGATACTTCGCCGTCTGGATTGTTGAGCAGGAGTTGAGCCTCGACCTCGAATCCGGTGTCACGCAGCCAGGCGCCCACCTTGTCTGGCTGCCGACGATGAACGTAAACCTTCATCGGGTGGCCGCCGTAGCCTTCGGTCAGGAGTCGCGACTCGTCGCCGGTGTGGAACAGCAGCTGCAACAGTCCGCCTGGGCGTAGGGATCGATGAAAGTGTTCGAGGACGGTTGGCACGTCTTCGTCGGGTATGTGGATCAACGACTGCCATGCGAGCAGACCGGCCAGTGAGGAGGCCGGGAGGCTTAGGTTTGTCATCGAGCCCACCTCGAACCGTAGGTGCGGGTGGTCGCGCCGGGCGACGGCGATCATCCCTGGTGACAGGTCGACACCGAAGGCATCGAGACCGAGTTCGTGCAGATGGGCGGTGATGTGTCCGGGCCCGCATCCGACGTCCGCTACTGGGCCGCCACCCGCGGCAAGCACGCCGTCGGCGAACAGCGTCAGAGCGGAGCGTAGGTACTGAAGCTCGGAGAGCGCGTTGCGGACTAGGTCGGCATAGTTGACGGCGACCGTGTCGTAGGAGGTTCGGGTATCGGCCAACCAGTTGTCCGTGCTCATGACCGGCCACGGTAGTCGATGATCAGGTTGTAACAGTGCGCGCCGCGACGTCACGGAAGCTAGGCATACCGAGCTCGACAGCAACGACCCGGCGTTGAAGGCTGGCGTCAGCGTGGGCCAGTTTCTCTTTAGCGGCGGCGAGGCTGACGCGGAGTCCATCGGCTTCACCGAGCCAGCCTTCGCGTTCTGCTTCGGCGATGCGGAAGGTGAGGTTGTCGCGGATGTCGATCAGGCGTTGCCGTTGGGCAGGGTCGACGCGAAGGAGTGGGCAGCGAACGCAGCTGTGTTCGTGGATGCAGTTGGTGCCGTATGCGCGTCCGCAGTCGCCAAGGGCGAGGCGGCGGCGCTCGAAGTGGCCGAGGAACTCGTCCCATTCCGTGTCGTTGGGGTGCCGGTATTCCTCGCTGGGCCGAAGGCCGCGGCGGCGGGCGATGAAGGCTCTATGGCCGTTGATGGCCTCCTCGGGATAGACGGCCTTGTAACCCATCGTGGTGTTGATGTCCTTGTGCCCCAGGAGGAGCTGAGCGATGTGAGGCGGCATTCCGTTCATGATGGCGTCGGTGGTGAAGATCCTGCGGAAGTCGTGGGGTGCGAAGTCCAGCGGTTTGCCGGTGATGTCGGTGAGCCCGGTGCGAGCAAGAGCGTTACTGACCAGGACTCGGATTCCGGAGATCGGGATGGGCCGGGTTTCCAGGGCGATGGTGCGTTGGAAAAGCAGAGGGATAGGTGGATTCCAGATCTTTCGTGGTGGTCGTAGGCGACCACGAGGGGGACGCTGCCGTCAGGGTTGCGGATCCGGCAGACGATCGCGGAGAGCACGTCTGCCAGTTCCGGTGAGATGACCAGCAGTCGTTCCTCATCGGTTTTCGAGGGCGGGATCTGCAGCAGCGGGATCAGTTCGCCGGTAGCTGGCGTCCGGTATTGGACCAGGCTGTGGTGGGACAGTTCGGTGAGTTCTTCGATCCGGATCCCGGTCATGCGCAGCACCTCGACCGCGGCCCAGGCCCAAAACGCGTTGTCTTCTTCGCGGATCAGGTCGCGGCGGCGTCCGGTGGTGGGTTCCTCGGCCCAGATGCGCGGTGAGTGACGGGCGAGCTGGGCGAGTCGCAAGGTGACGCCGTCGATGGTGAAGGTGTCGCCGGGCTGGGCGGCTCGGGCTGCTGCCAGCCGGCCGGCGGCGGCTTTGCGTTCGACGGCCTCGACGAGGGCTGGCAGGACCGGTAGCCGGTCGCGGGTGCGTTGATCCATGCGGGCTTTGCGCCGTGAGTTCATCTTCTTGTGCTGGATGTCGGTGGCCCGGATCGGACAAGGAACCGCCCACTGTCCCCAGCGGCCCGGGTCGTCGAGAGCCCATTGGGCCAGGTCGAGATAGAAGCTGCGCACGGTCGTGAGAGCGTCGGTGGCGGTGTCCCGTTCAACCGTCGTTTCGGTGATCTCGCCGTCGGCGCCGCGGGACCGGACAACCCTGGTGCGGATCCGCTGTTTCCAAGCGCTGGCGGTTTCCGGGCTCAGCCGCAGGGAGCCGATGCCGGGGTGATGGCGTTCGAGGTCCTTCCAGAACCAGAGCACCAGGGTGGTGGCAAGGGACGTGAGGGTGCCGTAGTCGATTGCGGGCTGCCGTTCACGAAGGTAGTCGACCATGAGATCCCGGACCGGGCGACAGGCCACCTGATACCGGTCGACGAGCTGCTCCACCGGGACCTGGCCGGCGAATACCGGGCTGAACATGCGGACCGTGGGCGGGGCGTCCGCGGGGAACAGGCCGGTCGAGTGCAGCAGCTGATAGAAGACCGGGCTGTGTCGGCCGGATCGAGTCGGTCCGGGGAAGACCTCTCTGCTGACCCTCATCAGCTCGAGGCAGTCGCCGATCGTCACGTTGCGAACCAGGCCACCCTTCGCGGCCATGACCAGCGCGATCTTCTCGATGGCGGGGATCATGGTCGAGTCGCCGACGGTGCTGGCCAGCCGGGCGGTCCGCAGTTCGGCGATGCCGTCGGGATCGCGGACCTTGGCCAACTCGTTGGCGATCCGCAGCGGAGACGTAGTGGCGATGAGCCAGCCGAGCGACGGCCGCAGGTAGTCGCCGCCGATCAGCTGAATCAGGCCCGTGCCGAGGATCTTGCGGACATAGCCTGGGTGCCCGTCCAGGAGCCCGGCCTCTGCAAGGTCGGCCGACACTTGGAGTCGCCAATCCCGGTGGCCGCCGCGGCCGGCGCCGGTGGCGTCCCACCGTTCCTGCCAGCTCTGACCGGGATAGAGCTCCAGCCAGTCGAGTACGGCCTGCAACGACGCCTTGCGATGGCAGCGGGACTGGGAATCATCGCCGCGGAACGGTGCCGCCGCCATCCGGTCCTCGAGAACTACCCGGCTCTCGCGAGTCCTGGGCCAGGCGCCGGGAACCGGGCGGGGCGGGTACTTCTCCATGAGCGCTTGGGCTTCACTGCTGACCTGCCAGGTCCGCGGTGTCTGCAGGCCGACGGTGGTTGTGGTCACGAGTTTCTCCGGCCGAACAACACGTCCAGGCTTTCCTTGCGATAGCCCAGCGGCTTGGGTTCCGCAGACGGCCGGGGCTCGGCTCGGCGCCGGTGATGGGCTACCACCGCGTCGATGACGTCCGCGGGGGTCGGAGTCGTATAGATCTGGGTGGTGGTCAACGACGCATGACCGAGAACCCATTGGATGTCGGTGATCGGCATACCCGGGTCGCGGGCCAGACGGTAGGCCGCCGTGTGTCGCAGGTCGTGCAGCGACCAGTTCGACCCCAGCAACGCGTTGGCTCGGACGAACATTGCCCTGGCCGCGTGATACGTCAGCGGCCGCAACGGCTTGCGCAGCGTCCACCACAACGGATCGTCCGGTCCCGCCGGCGCCAAACCGTGGAGTTGCTGCTGGTAGAGCCGCAGCCAGACGAACGCGTCCGGCGACGCCGGCAGCTGCTGCATCGCTCGAGATCCCTTCCGCACCACGGTGATCAGCTGCTGGCCCGGATCCGCGCCGCTGCGCAGCACGCCCAGCAGCTCCGCAGCCCGCGCCCCGGTCGACACCCAGAAGGCGACCAAGGCCCGGTCCCGGTCGCTGGATAACCGCGCGAACAGATCGTTGAACACCTCGTCCGGGATCTGCCGCGGGATCCGCTTGGGCTGTCGAGGCCGATACAGACCGGCACGCTGCGGTTCGAACCGATCCATCGGGTTGTGATGCGCGTGCGCTCGTTTGGCTCTGGCCAGCGGGAACGGATTCACCAACGGCCCGGTCCCGGCGTCCAGGTGAAAAGCATAGAAGCTGCGCAGCACCGTCTCGCAGTGCGCGATGGTCGAGGGCGCGTACCTTTCGCTGGGCGATCGTTTGCCGGTCACCGCGTTGAGCTGTTTCGGCTTCATCACCACGGGCTTGTCCGGCGCTCGCCAATGCGGACGGACCGGCTTCGCGCCGATCTGGATCCACCGGGAAAAGTCCCGGGCCTCGATCCGGGTCGCCTCCCGCCAGGCGACCTCTACCGCCCAGAGGAACCGGAACCAGCGCAGTAACGCCATCCCATACGAGCGCTGGGTTGTCGCCGGCCGCCCGGCGGCCTGCAACTCCCCGAAATACGCGGCTGCAGCCGCCACTGGCTCACCCGAGGAATCCAGCAGCCGATACGGCTCCCACGGATCACCGGTCGCCGCTAGCGACCCCGCCCGCGGCACGACCAGCGACCGCAGATCCCGAAACAGATTCTCACCTTCGACCACGGCCAGCGACCGTAGTCAACCTGATCTTCGACTGCACCCGAATCAGGAGCGATGCACCAAGTAGTTCAGTCAACAGGACACGCGTCGACTCATTCGATGAGCTCAACGCCATGATCGACCAGTGGGACGACCAGGACGACGCCCGGCGCATCGGCACCCGGGACCGCACCGTCGGCCAGGACTTCGCGGTCGAACAGCCGCTGCTGATGCGGCTGCCGGACGACGACTTCGAGACCGGCATCTGGCTGACACCCCGCGTCGATCGCTACAGCCAGGTCACCGTCCGCACGAACCGATACTCAGTGCCGGTGCGTCTGGTCGGCCGCCCCGTCCGGGTCCAGTTACATGCCTCCCACCTGGCCGTCTATGACGGCCGGGAACAGGTCGCCTGGCGCGAACGGCTGATGGCCAAGGGCGGCTCTCGGCTCGATCTCGACCACTATCTGGAAGGCCTGATCCGCAAACCCGGAGCACTGCCCGGCGCCACCGCCCTGGAACAAGCCCGCGCTGCAGGCAGGTTCACCCCCGTCCACGACGCCTGGTGGGCCGCTGCGCGCAAGGCCCACGGCGACGCCGCCGGAACCCGCGCGTTGATCGAGGTACTCCTGCTGCATCGGCACATGCCCCACGAGCACGTCGTTGCCGGCTTGGCCACCGCGGTCCTCTCGGGAGCACTGACCGCGGACGCCGTCGCCCTCGAGGCCCGTAAGTTCGCCGAAGCCGACGACCGCCCGTCCACATCATCGCCCGGACCGCGGACTCTGCCGGCCAACGTGATCTCTTTGACCGAGCGGCGGCTCGCGCAGCTGCCTGCCGACACCCGACCGCTGCCCACGGTCACCGCCTACGACCAGCTCCTGCGACGCCGCGCGGAAGGAACCGGATCATGACCAGCCGTCACCGAGGACTGACCGAGCAAGCCGCCGACGCAGCAGTCGACTCCGCCTGCCGGCTGCTGCGCCTGCCCACTATCCGAGCCCAGTTTACCGACCTCGCCGAAGCCGCCGCCCGCGACCAGATGACCTACCGTGGCTTCCTCGCCGAGCTACTCATGGCCGAGTGCGACGACCGGGGCCGCCGCCGCTCGGAACGCCGCATCAAAGCCGCCGCTTTCCCGCGTGACAAGGCCCTGCGAGCCTTCGACTTCGCCGCCAACCCGAACGTCGACCCCGCCGTCGTCCACACCCTCGCCAAATGCGACTGGGTCAAGAAAGGGTTACCGCTCTGCCTGATCGGTGACTCCGGCACCGGGAAATCGCACCTGCTCATCGCCCTAGGACCGGGGCAGCCATGGCCGGTCACCGTGTCCGCTACGTCCTGGCCACCAAGCTCGTCAACGAACTCGGCGAGGCCGCCGACGAGAAGATGCTGGCCAAGACGATCGCCCGTTACGGACGCGTCGATCTTCTGTGTATTGATGAGCTCGGCTATATGGAACTTGATCGGCGTGGCGCCGAGCTGCTCTTTCAGGTCTTGACCGAGCGCGAGGAGAAGGCCTCCGTTGCCATAGCTTCCAACGAAGCCTTTTCCGGGTGGACCAAGACTTTCACCGACCCGCGGCTCTGCGCCGCGATCGTCGACCGGCTCACCTTCGGCGGCAACATCATCGAGACCGGCACTGATTCCTACCGGCTCGCCCAAACCCGCGCCCGCACAGAGCGAACCACTCGCGCACAGGCGTGAACCTGACGACCGCTGCTCCAGCCCCGCGGAGGTCGAATGGACACTGGTGAATTCGACGACCTGCTACCGATGATCCTCACCATCTGCGAGGACTTCTTCGGCAGCGCAAGCCCGGCCGTCCACCGCGAGCTCGATGCAGTTCTGCGCGCCCGGAATGTCACCGGCGGCCCCGGCTGGCTGATCGACATGCTCGCGCTCACCCGACTACGCCTGCAAACCGCCCTCGAACGCAATCAATCCGCAACAGCGGAAGAAAGTGCGGTCAAGACTCGCGGAGATTGATCAACGACCAAACCGATCAATGGAGCCAAAAATCACGAACCGCTGGTGCCGCAACTCGTGAGCAGAGCCACTGCCCGTACACCTGGCTCATTTCACGCTGGATGCGCGAGGTCGAACAGGTCCGTCCGGTACGGGTCGTATGGCAGGTCATGAGCCTGTCCGTGCTGAACGAGGGCCGCGACGACGATCCGGAGAACGATCCTGACGGCTTCCTGTGGGGACCGGCTCGACTGTTCGCGGCGGTCCAGCACCGGCATGGCCCGCAGGCCGTTGGGCGCCTCTATGACCAGTACGGCGCGATGGCCCACAGCGGCGACTGGGGTCCGGTCGACCAGGTCCTGGCCGCGACCGGACTGCCCACGGAACTGGCGACCGCCTGGGACTCGCCTGACCACGACGCGGTGCTGCGTGCTTCCCACACAGCCGGCATCAGCCAGATCGGCGACCACGTCGGGACCCCCATTACCGTGGTCGAACCCGAGCCTGGCCGGTCGATCGCCTGGTTCGGGCCGGTGATCTCACGGGTGCAGCGCGGTGGGGCGGCTGGCCGGCTGTGGGACGGCACGCTCCTGGTCGCCGAGGCCGACGGATTCCACGAGCTCAAGGGCCGCCCGTACGAGCCGCCCGATGGTCCTGACGTTCTGGCGGCAACGGGCGCATGACGGATCGCTCGTAGCGCGGGACGCAGCCGCTTCATCCCTGACGCGATCAGGAGATGAACGATCACAGCGGTCAGTCGTGGTCCTGGGCCTTGGCCAGATCAACCCCGTCCAGCCGGGCGAGCACCATCGACTGGAACCGAGGGCACGCCTGGTAGTCCGGAGGCCGGCACCGCAATCCGTGCTCCAGTAGCTTCTCTGACACGGCCATCGACGTCGGCCGCGGCGCCGGCCGCGCCGTCGCCGAGCTCGCCCCTGCGCGGCGCCCGAGCCATCGGTGTGGACCTCGACCCGGCGATGCTTGCCGTCGCCCGCAGCCGTGCACGCCCGCGCCTACCGCAACCTGCTGCTCGACACCGGCTTCCACGACTTCCTGGACCTCGCCCAGGCACCGGCGCCGCTCCCAGACGGCGGCGGCCATCTCGTCAGGTTCCTCGCCGACCAACAGGGCTGCCTGTACTGGTACCTGCACGTGACCGAAGACGGCGCCGACCACGCCCCAACTCCCGACGTCGGCGCACGGTACATCGAGCTGTACCGCAGGAGGGCCAACTGAATCACAGGCTCCGCCGTCACCTCGACGTCAAGCGGTCGACCTCCTCGAGCAGCTTCGAAACCTGGCTCACCACACTGAAGTTCTCCGTGGCATAGGCCTCCGCGGTGGGGCCCTTGGAGCCTTTCCAGTCCTCGTCGACGGCGCGGATCACGGCGGCGGCGAGCGACGCCGCGAGATCCTGCCGATCGTCGGTCTCCGGCACGAGCAGGCCGACATCGGGGGTCACGAAGTCACGCGGGCCGCCGGAATCGGCGCCGATCACGGGAGTGCCACAGGCCATGCACTCGATGAACACCAGGCCAAAAGGCTCGCGATAGGACGGAAAGCAGCCGACATCGGCGCAGTTGAACAGCAGCGCCAACTCGTCCTGCGGTCGCGGGCCGACGAAGTAGGTCCGCCGGAGGCCGAGCTCGGCGGCAAGGTCGTGCATCTGGACCTGTGCCTCGACCGGTCCGGAGCCGATCACAAGTGTGAGGATTCGCAGCTCGTGCCGCTCGTAGATGGCCGCGGCGCGGAGCAGGGCGTCGAGCCGCTTCCAGTCGGCGAACTTGCCGCAGAACGCCACCACCGCGTCGAACCCGTCCGGAGGCGCCACCGGTTCGGGTTTCCTGTCACTGCCCTCGGGCGGCTGCGTCATGAAACCGGACAGCACGTTCGCGCGATCGGCGTACACGTCGGTCGGCTCGGTCAGCCTGCGGAAGACATCCTGGTTGTAGCCGTTCGGCGAGAGCATCACGCGGTCTCGCGCGAACTCCGGGAACACCGCGAGGAATGCCTCGACCTGCTCGGCCGAGATCGTCGCCACCAGGTCGATGCCGTGTGCCGGGCCGGCGTAGTCGAAGACCTTCTCGTCCCGCATGAACGGCAGGAAGCGCGACGGGAACTCGTCGGGTCGATCACCGCGCTGCTCGTTGGCGTACATCTTCAGCTCGGTGCCGTGAGTGAAGCAGAGCAGCGGCATCGTGCCCCGGCCCGCCTCGGCGCGGCGCCGGATCACGTCGCGCATCACGACCGTGTTCATGAAGGCGTGGTGAGCGATCGCGAGCTCGAACCGGTCGCCGGTCCTCGCCTCGATCTCGTCCATCCAGCTGGCGACCTCGTCGGTCAGCCGCTGCCGGTAGGCGGCGACCTCCGCCTCACTCATGCCGTGCCAGCGGTAGTTGCTGACCGGGGAGACGGATTCGCAGATCGGGATGTCGTGGTCGAGCGCGAATACCCGCACGTCCTCGTCCTGGAATCGCTGTCGCCGTGAGGGATACATCGAGTAGCACCGCAACCCGGGCAGAGCGTTGTACGCGTGGTGGTGCGCCTCGTGCAGGATTCCCGATCCCGGAGCGAACTCCCCACCACGTTGCCAGTTGTTGGTACCGAGCTGAAAGATCAGCCGGTCGCCCATCACGCCTCCCTGCCGCGCCTGCCCACTCTTCGACCCGCGATCATTTCCGGGTTTGGCGGAAAAGGGAAGTAGGCGGGGCCGGTGCTGCCTGGCGTGTCCACGTCAGGCGGCACCGGGCGACAGATTGAGGTGCTCGAACGACGGAGCCGCACCTTCGCCCCCTGGCCGGCCGTTCAGCGAGAACCGTAGCGATCCAGCATGTGGTGCGCGCAGCGACCGGTAACGGTGATGAACCAGCGTGATGTCGGCGAAGCTGAGCGTGATCGGATCGATGGACAGCCTCGCCACTTGGCCGACGAGTGCCTTGTAGTCGTCGCAAGGACGCTTCATGAAGCCCAGGCGCATGTGGACGAACCCATGCCGAGCTGGGTCGGTGTCCCACGCACGCCGACCCAGATTGAAGGATCTGGCCAGCCGCGTGTTCAGGCGGCGCAGCAACCTGGCTCTGCGTGCCACCGAGTCCCCGTCGGCGCAGGCGCCGGTCAGCTGGAAACCGTTGTCGGACAACTCCAACCGGTCGAGCGTGACCGTGATGGTGCCGAGTCCCTCCGTCTCACGCGCCAGGATGTCACACAGCTGTTGCGGGTCGGTACCTGGCTTCACGAAGTCAGCGAGGCGAACGGGTCCCCAGGCAGCGCTGCGGGTCAGGGTCAGGTGTGTGCAGTGCAGCTGTTCGACGTCGTAGAACTCGACCAAAGGCTCGTCTGGATCTGCGGCCAGATGGCCGTCCAGCAGCTTCTGAACGAGCTGCTGAAGCCGCAGAATCCGGGCTGCCGCCCCGCTCGGCGCGAACGAGACCAGGGTCAGCCCCCAGCGCCGCTCCAGATCCTTGACGGCGGCCGACGCAGAGAACTCGCTTCGTCCCACGGCACCAGGGATATCACGGTTTCTGCTGCGCCAGTTCGGCGACCACGGTCACCCGGCGGACCGTCTCGCGCAGCTCGTCGCGAAAGTCCGCGCGACGCTGCCGCAGATCTGATGCGCTCGAATCGAGCAGACCGCGGTGACGGGCCAGGTGCAGCGCCGGCTTGAACAGTTCCAGCGAAACCGACTCTTCGCTGGCCAGTCGCCCCTGCAACGCCCACTGCTTGCCGACTCGCAGGCACTCGTCGAGGAACCTGGGCTCGTCGACCTCCTCGTCCTCCCAGGCGGCGAGCCGATCGGCTACGAGGTGGTAGGCGTCGAGGTACGGCCGCAGCACCAGCGGGGCGACTAGCGGCTTGCCGTGCTCCAGCCAACGGCGCGCATTGGCCGGGGTGAACTCGTGCAGCCCGCCACCGCCCGGCTCGATGATCGCCAACTCCAGCGCCATCTGCTCCGCGAAGTCTCGGCGGCGGGCGAAGAAGAAGTCGAACTTCAGCAGGTCCCGCAGTCGCAGCGCTTCCTCGGTCGCCGTGGCCAGGCCGTCCGGACCGCCTTCCGTCGCGGCGACCAGCGCGAGTTCGCCGATCGCCCGGTCGACCAGCATGTGGATCGCCGTGTTGCGGTAGAACGCGGCCACCAGGTGTTGGCCCGGGCCGATCACCCACACCGTGTCGGTGCCGCCGTCGTAGCTGGTCAGCACGCCGGAGGCGACCAGCTCCTGCAACGTGCGGCGGACGGTGGCCCGGTCGGTGAGGTTTGCCGCGCCCGCCACGGGCCAGCGCCGGGACTCGATGTAGCCCGCCATCGGCGCGACGGTCTCAAGCACCCCGTCCAGGGTGAGCGCCCGGTCGGCGGCCAGCATCGCGAGGCACACGACCGCCGTGACGGTGACCGGGGTCGCCTGGTTGATGCGGTGCGACGTGTCGAGGGCGATCCGTTCGACGACGTGCCGCCCCTGCTGATCCGCGCCGCGGAGCTCGGCTATCCGCTCGCGCAGCGGCACTGGCTCGCCGAAGTCCAGGTAGGCCCGGCCGAGCCGGTTGGCCTGCAGCCGGGCGAAGTTGACCAGCCAGCGGATGTCCTCGGGCCGCTTTCTGGACCCGCGCGCCTCGGCGGTCATCGACCCGACCTCGTGCAACTGCTCGTACACGATGGACACGGGAACGATCAGGGCTTCGGTGTCCGGGGCGGCCTCGAGCGCGTCCACCACATAGCGCACGATGCCATACGTCGGTGGCCGCAGCTTGCCCGTGCGGGTCCGCCCGCCCTCGATCGACCAGCTGAGGTTCTTGCGGTTGCGGATCAGTTGGCCGATGTAGGCGCGCAACGCGAGCTTGTACACCGGCTGGTCGTGCGTCGACCGGCGAATGTAGACGATGCCGGAGCGGCGGGCCAGGTGGTTGACGGGGAAGAAGTTGAGGTTCGACCCGCCAAGGGTGTACGCCGGGCTCAACCCATGCCGGTCCAGTGCCACCGGCACCGCCGCACCGTCCAAATACGACCGATGGGAGAACAGGAACAGCAGCGAATACTTGCGGTCCAGCCGGTGCAGCCGGCGCGCGGCCTCCTCATCCACGAGCAGCTCGTGTGCGCGAAACATCCACCTCGTGAACCTGGACCAGGCGCTCATGGCGCGGGCGGTGTGCACCGCACCCATCTCGCGCAGGTAGCCGGCGGCCTCGGCGCTCACCTCGCCCGGGTCGCGACCGAGCGACCGGGCCAGCTCGGCCAGCCGGCCGGCGAACCCGTCATCGGCCAGTAGCTGGACGACCTCAGGGGTGTCCGAGGACATCAACCACCTCGCAGGTGCGTGTGATCACAGTGTGCCGTGGCCAGTCTGGAAGCCCAGACAGGGTTCCGTCAAACCAGGTCAAGCCACACGCGCATCGGCGTGGGTGAAGCGGTAGAGCATCTGGTACGTGCGCGGGCCGCCGGGTGCGGTCCAGGCGGCGAGCTGCGCCGGGGTGGTCCAGGCTTCGGCGGTCTGGCTGGCCGACCTGCCGAGCCGTTGCCGAGGACCGGCCGATGGCGGCAGTAGGCTGCCGCGGCCCGAGCCCCGCCGGCACCAGCGCGTTGGCGGACGCCCTGCCCGCGCCGACAGGATCGACCTATCGAACGTCGCGTCCACCGGTCGATGGACAAGCCCATCACCAAGACGTGTGTGGGCAGCTTCGAAAAAGCACCGCTGTCCCAACCTGGGCCGCTAGGCAATCTCGCGTGCCGGGCCCTACCCTCGACGCAGTCGGAACGACGGGTTGGGGGACGGATGCCAGAGCTGGCTGTGGTCGAAATGCGGGCGGAATCGTGGCACGAGCCAGCGATGGTGCTTTTGAAGGACCCGGAAAGTGACCGCTATCTGCCGCTCACCGCCACCGCGCCGGGGACGGCCCAGCGGTCCAGGGTGGGTGTGAGCGCCGGCCTGGTGCGTGACCTTCTGGACGCGGTGGGTGCACCGGCCCGGTACGTGGAGATCGGCGAGGCGGCGGCTGGCCCCGAGCGGGTGGTCCTGGTCGTCGGAAACGGCGTGCGGGTGCCCGCAGCACCGCTAGAGGCGGTGTCGCTCGCGCTGGAGGCCGGGTTGCCGATCCGCTGCGCCGACGCCGTGCTCGCCGCCGAAGGTGTGGCGGCCGAAGCGGCGGACAGCCTCAACACCCGGCGCAGTCTCGCCGACCCGGCCCCGACCTCGGCGTACCGGCTGGTCGACCCCGACGAGACGACGCAGATGGAAGCAATCCACATGAGTGCGGCCGACGACGGTGAGGCGCCGGCGGTGCAACCATCGGCCGGCGCTGCGACCCTGCAGATCCGCCAGGGTCCCGGGGCCGGCGCAGTGTTCGTGCTCGACGCGGAAATGGTCACCTGCGGACGCGACGGTGGCAACGAGATCGTTCTCGACGGTGCGACCGTGTCCCGCAAGCACGCCGACTTCCGCCGCCAAGAGGTCGGATACACCGTCTCCGACCTCGACAGTCTCAACGGGACATACGTCAACGGAGAGCGAGTTGAGACCACCGTGCTGGCGACGGGCGACGAGATCCGCATCGGACGATACCGGCTTACGTTCGTGGCCAGGTGACCGCAGCCAGCCCGTCCGATCCCGTACGCACCACCCGCCCGAGCGGTCAGCGCCACCACCAAACATGGCGCTAGGGTGAGCAGCCATGGGCGCACTGAAGCCGTGGCATCTTTCCATAGTCTGCTGTCTAATCACGACGATCGTTATCGTTGTTGGAGCGATCGTCTGGGCAAACACGCGCCGCCGATAGGCGCCTGTGCGTGCACAGATTCGCAGCATCCGCCGGCCGATGCGCTACGTCAGAACGGACGGGTCGCCGCCGGTGTCGATGCCCGGCGTCCAGGCGCGGTCCATTGTCATCCCCCGTGGATTCATGGAATCGAGTATTTCGCTCGCGGCGCGGCACCGCCACGGAGCTATCCAAGAATCGGCACAAGTACACCGATTCGCGCCTTCCGCGCCACGGCGGAGGGTGAGGCCGCGGGAGCAACGGCCTCACCCTCGACGGACGTCGCGGCAGCCCAATTAGGACTGGAGCTCCGCTACGGCCGCCGTGAGTAGCCCGTTCAGCGACCGTTGCGCGACCTCGTCGCGAAGCAGTTGGAAGTGCGGGTAGTAGTCCAGCATCCGGCCAGGATTGGCCGGATCGGGGAAGGCTTTGAACGCCCCCCAGTACCACAGCGCGTACTCGTGCCGCTGCGCCATCGCTCCATCATGGTGTTCCCCGCACACGAAGAAGCCGGGGATGTACAGCTCGGGGTAGACCTGCCAGACGTTCTCCTCGTCCGGGATCGGCAGGTAGAACCGGTCGAAGTACATGTGGCAGGACACCTGGAACGTGCTCAGCATCTTGTTGAAGACCGGGATCAGGTACTGCTCCAGTTGCGCGGTCTGAAGGCGGGCCTGCGCCCGCGCCGCCAGCGCGACCGGCCCCAGCGTGACCATGAGGACGGCGAGGTCGCGCAGGGCCGCGTAGTTGTAGTTCCCCGCGACCGCGTCGTAGCGGGCGTTGATGGCCGTGACACAGGCGGTGGCGTCCTGCGCGAATCGCTGCTTCAGGCTCAGCGAGAACTCCGGGCTCTCGACGAACTCCAGCATGGCGTGCTCAGCACAGCCGCGGACCTCGGCGACGGTCAGCGCGTCCATGTGGTTCTTGATCGCCTGCTCGGACCGGCGGACCTCGTTGATCATCATGCCGACCGCCAGTTCGAGCGTCAGCCCACCGCTCCTCGATTCGTTGTAGAGGTTGTACGCGGCGTAGGCGTACTGCGCTATCTGGATGAACGTGGCCGGGTCCACCGCCTGCGCCGGCCGCGGGGCGGTCGGCACCGCGATCCCGGTGACCGCCACCGTGGCGACCACCCCTCGCACCGCCAACCTCTTCAGCATGGCCTTCACGCTCAGATCCCTTCGTTTTCCATGCGTCGCAGGACGTCCTTGGCAATCGCCCAGCTGGAACTCGCGCCGGCCGTGGCCTTGAGCGTCTCCGGGGTGTACGGCCCTTCACGCCACACACCATCGACCTGGTAGTCCTGGAGGGTCACGATGCCGTTGGGCGTGACGCACTCGTACACCTGGTGGTAGATCGATGGGTGGTAGTCCATGTCACCTTCCCGCGGCCCGGTGCACCGCGGCTCCAGCCGATCGGCGATCGCCTTCATCGCCGCCTTGTAGTTCGGCATGAACGTGGTGCTCGTGTTGAGGTTGCCCCAGACCCGCGCTTCGAGCGCGACCGCGTAGAGCGAGGCGATGGCGAAGCCGAGACGGTCGGCCACGGCTTCGGAGGAAAGCTCGTCGAAGGTGGCCTTGGCCTGGCGCGCGTACAGGCTGATCTCCAGCGCGAACTCCTCCGCGTTGTCCTCGGTGAGGTCCGGCAGGGAAGGGACCTCCAGGATCGCGTGCTGGGCCGCGCCGACCCATTGAGCCGAGGCGACCGCGTCCATGTGCGAGATGATGGCGTCCTCCGCCTCGCCAACGATGTCGACGAACTGCCGCACCGCCGCGTAGAGCTGCTCGTCGGTCAGCTCGCCGCGGCGGTGTGCCATATACAGGCTGAAAGCCTCTTGGCCCATCCTCTTCACCTGGTCGAAGCCGACCGCCTGAGCCGGTACGGCCCCAGGCAGCGCCGCCACGACCGCCAGCACTGCCACGGCGGCGCCGCGCGACACGCTGGCCTTCACCTTGAGTCCCCAGGACTTCCCGTCCACATCACGCTCCTTGGTCTTCGAGACCTGGCCGGAACTGTGGGCGGCCCGCCCCTTGACGGGGTGGGCCTGCCATGACGGTGAGTATTGCGGACCAGACGTCACGTAAACATCAGTAGATTTACGCAACACATGCGCATTAGCTCACAGCCCTTCCGGAGGACGCCTTGGACTAACGCGCCCAGGTGCGGAACCGGATGACGTCGTCCTGGCCGCCGATACCCGGCGGGGCCCGGGCCGCCATCGAGCGGCACCGGGAGCGTGTCGTGGCGCGCGCGGCCCGGCTGGAGGAGATCGGCGAGCAGTTGGGAGCCGTACTGGCCGAGCCGCAGCGGTGTCGAGCTGGCTGGAGGTGTACGAGCGGCGCCGCGACGCGCAGCCCACCGCCCGCACCCTGGTGCGTACCTCGCTGAGCGGCCTGGCCGAGACGCTGTGCCCGGGTTCGCGCGGCTGTACGCCGGCCTGTGGAGAGCTTCGACAGCGGACTGAAGTGCATCTGAGCGTCCTGCCATAGCGGACGTGCACGGCTCCCAGGATCAACGTGGGAGCCGTGCACGTCGCGTGGGCACCTCGGACCTATGTGGACGGACCGATCCACTTGGTCAGGTTGAGCATGTTGCCGTCGGCGTCGAGCACCTTCTCGTAGAAGGCGCGCAGGCGTTTGAGGTCGGGCGTGCTGACAATGGGCTGTATCGAGGGCATGGTAAATCTCCTGAGCGGTCGGCTGTCATGTGGTACGACGAACCGGCCCACCCAAACTCATCGGGCAAGCGGCTCACGCGACGATCGGAAAAGAGAAGCGGATGACGGAGCCCCAGCCGAAGCGCACGACCTTCGAAGCCGCGAAGGGCGCCGAGACCCGCCAGCGACGCATAGAGAAAACCGTCGCCCTGTTCCGCAACGGCCAGAAGCGGTGAGGACCGCGCCGACTCAGTGCTGAATCAGACCACCGACCGCAACAGCAGCGACGTGTCCGGTTGCCGGAAGCGTCCGCGCCAGGGCAAGACCGACGTCGACCAGCGACGAGCGGCACAGAGCGGCGACGTCCGGTATCGGCGTCCAGACCGACTCGATCGTCACGCCGTTCGGCTCGGGCCGCAGGACGCCGCCGGTGATCCGGACCTGGTAGAAGATACCGACGTTCTGGTGCTCGATCCCTAACCGCGCCTCCGCGGCGGGAATCACCCGCGAGTCCACGCCCAGCAAGCGCTCGACCACCGCCTCGCTGCCCGTCTCCTCGGCGACCTCGCGCACCACCGCATCGAACGGATCCTCCGACTGCTCGACCCTACCGCCCGGAAGGGTCCAGCTTGTGTCCCCCGTCGGCGAAACACAGTGGGCGAGCAGTACGTGCCCATCCTCGATGCACACGGCATATGCCGCCAGCCGGAAACTCATCCACGCACCTCCCGATCAACCCTACCGACCCGGCGACACCACATTCATCTACGCTGCCGCCGCCGTGGGAGTGTAAAAAGATCGGTGTAACTCCTGATCAAGGAGAGAGCACCTGATGACGATCACGAC
>NZ_JBAKHX010000067.1:0-44552 GCF_036906915.1 Micromonospora sp. CPCC 206061 | reverse complement strand
CGCGGCGGGGGCGCGGCGCGGCGGGGGCGCGGCGCGGAGCGGGAGCTCGGCCGCAGAGCGGGGGCGGGGGGAGCCGGGCCGCGTGGGGTGTTGGGGTCGGCGGGGGTCAGGTGTCGCGGAAGCCCTCGCGGAAGCGGCGGAAGAAGCCGCCCTCCGGCGGCAGCGAGGGCGCGGGCGGCGGTGCCGCGGTGCGCTGCCGGCCGACGGGCTGGTCGTAGTCGGTGCGCGCGATCGCGTCGACCACCTGCTGCTCGGTGAAGTGCTCGGAGTTTTCGATCATCGGCACGAATCCCACGAGGACGCCGTCGCGCATGACCTGGGCTTCGAGCCCGGCCGTGCCGTCGGTGTCCCAGATTGCCTGGCGCCCGTCGGTGAGCATGACCCGCACGCCGTACTGCGCCACGCCGGCCCGTTCCAGGTGCGCCGGCACGCCCCGCGCGCGGAGCGCGTCGACCACTCGCCGTGCCCGTACCTCGTCCATGCAGCGACCGTAGCCAGCAAAACTGGGAAGCGGCTGTGCGAAAGATGTGCGAGCATCCAGCGATGCCATCGCCCGAGGGATTCGACTACGACACGCGCGCCGACGGTGACGTGGTGATCACGCACCGGGGTCGTCCGGCGACCACGCTGCGCGGCGGCCGGGCGGCACAGTTCCTCGCCGAGGTCGACAGCGGCGACCCCCAGGAGGTCATGGCCCGCTGGACGGGCAACTACCGGCGCGGCAACGAGCGCACCGCCCGCAACCATCCGCGCAACCGCAGCTAGGGCCTGTGCCCTAGCGCGGCGCTATCGGCCACTCCTCGAAGTGCCGGCAGCGGCCATCGGGAGCGAACTGGACGATCCACAGGTCACGCCATACCTCTTCGACCGGGTCGCCGTATCTCACCTCGACCCGGACCACGGCGGTCTCGCCGTCGGACACGACGACCGAGCTGGTCATCGCGAACACCTCGTCGGGTCCGTCGCGCTCCTCTTCCCACATCGCCGAGATGGCTGACAGCCCGACGATCGGTTCGTGGTAGGGCCCCTGGAGGTAGGTCGCGTCGGGCGTGAAGAGCTCGGCGAGCACGTCGGTGCCCGGCGTGCGCCAGGCCCGCTCATAACCCGCCACCCACGATGTGACGTCCATGCCCCTCCAATCCGGCGCTCGTCTTGCGCTCACGCGGGCGTATGACCGTCAGACTGCCAGAGATACGCCGGGCGGCAGGGTCGCCTCGCGGAGGTGGTGCCGGACGGTGTCGCGCAGCGCCGACGCGGCGTGGGTCAGGGACGACTCGCGGCGGTGTGCCAGCGCGATAGTGCGCCGGATGCCGGGCGGAGCGAGCGGGGTGGCCCGGAGCCCGGGGCGGTTGGCGATCACCATGCTCGGCACGAGGGCGACGCCGAGGCCCGCCTCGACCAGGCCGAGCACGGTGTCCATCTCGCCGCCTTCGACGGCGAACGGCGGCACGAAACCTTCGCGGCGGCAGGCCTCCAGGGTGGCGTCGCGCAGGTCGTAGCCGGTCCGGAACATCACCAGCGGTTGCTCGCGCAGGTCGCCGATGCGCACCGAGCCGGCCGGCAGGGGCTCCGAGGAGGCTACGACCAGGCTCTCGCGCAGAATCGGCTCGGCGCTCAATGCGGGGTCAGTGCCCTGCTCGGGGAGGATGATCAGCGCGAGGTCGAGCTCTCCGCCGGTGAGGTGGCCGACCAAGTCCTGCGAGCCGCTCTCCTCGACGTGCAGGTCGATCGCTGGGTACGCCGCGCGGAACCGTCGCAGCACCTGGGGTACCAGTGAGGTGGCGACGCTCGGCGTGGCGCCGAGGCGCAGGCGCCCGCGCCGCAGGCCGACCAGGTCTTGCACCTCACGCCGCGCGGTTTCGACGTCGGCGAGGATGCGGCGGGCGATCGGCAGCAGCACAGCGCCTGCCGGGGTGAGCGTCGCGCCACCGCGCGCCCGGTCGAGCAGCGGGGCGCCGATGTCGGCTTCCAGGCTGTGAATCTGCTTACTGAGGGTGGGCTGGGTCACGCCCAGGCTTTCGGCCGCCCGAGTGAAATGCCCGAGATTTGCCACGGTCACGAAGTACCTGAGGTGCTGGATCTGCACACCGATAGCTTAGGTCTATTGTGAGCAGCACCGCCATGCATTGGACGAATCGTCGCATCGCACCTAGCGTCACCCGCATGGTCCTCCTAGCGACCCGCTCCACCGTCGGTAAGAAGGCGGTCATGGCGGTGACGGGCATCGTCCTGGTGCTCTTCCTCGTCGCGCACATGCTCGGCAATCTCAAGGTCTTCGTGGGCGCGGAATCGTTCGATCACTACGCCCACTGGCTGCGCACCATCGGCACGCCCGTGCTGCCGGAGTCCTGGTACCTATGGATCCAGCGCCTGGTGCTGACCGCATGCGTTGTCGCGCACATCTGGGCGGCGACCGTGCTCGCGATGCGGGCCCGCAGGGCCCGTCCGGTGCGCTACGCGCACCGCCGCCCCGTGCAGGGCAGCTACGCCGCGCGGACCATGCGCTGGGGCGGCGTGATCATCGCGCTCTTCGTCGTGTACCACATCCTCGACCTCACGACCGGCCACCTCAATCCGGTCGGCGACCGCGAGCACCCGTACGGGAACGTGCTGGCCGACTTCGCGCCGGAACGATGGTACGTAACGCTTTTCTACGTACTCGCTGTGGTCTCGCTGGGCTTCCACCTGCGCCACGGCCTCTTCAGCGCGCTGCGCACGCTCGGCCAGCGCACCACCACCGGCGAGCGCCGGGCACGGGCCGCGTCGCTCGGCTTCGCCGTCGCGCTCTGCGCCGGCTTTCTCTCGGTACCCCTGGCCGTCACCCTAGGGCTGGTGAACTGAATGTACTATGTGGACGGCGAACCGATCGCGGACACCAAGTCGCCGGACGGACCGATCGAGACCCGCTGGGACCGTCGTCGATTCGGCGCCAAGCTGGTCAACCCCGCCAACCGCCGCAAGCTCACCGTCATCGTCGTGGGCACCGGGCTCGCCGGCGGATCGGCTGCCGCGACGCTCGGCGAGGCCGGTTACCGGGTGAAGTCATACTGCTATCAGGACAGTCCACGTAGGGCACACTCGATCGCGGCGCAGGGTGGCATCAACGCGGCCAAGAACTACCGCAACGACGGCGACTCCATCCACCGGCTCTTCTACGACACGGTGAAGGGCGGCGACTTCCGGTCCCGCGAGTCCAATGTGTACCGTCTGGCACAGGTATCGGTCGAGATCATCGACCAATGCGTGGCGCAGGGTGTGCCGTTCGCGCGGGAGTACGGCGGGCTGCTCGACAACCGGTCGTTCGGCGGCGCCCAGGTGTCCCGCACGTTCTACGCGCGCGGTCAGACGGGCCAGCAGCTGCTGCTCGGCGCGTACCAGGCGCTCGAACGGCAGGTGGCCGCCGGCACCGTCGAGACCTACACCCGGCACGAGATGCTGGAGCTCATCGTCGTCGACGGGCGAGCGCGCGGGATCGTCGTGCGCGACCTCGTGACCGGCGAGATCCGTACCGACTTCGCGGACGCGGTGGTACTGGCCACCGGTGGCTACGGCAACGTCTTCTTCCTCTCCACCAACGCCAAGGGCTGCAACGTCACCGCGAGCTGGCGGGCGCATCGCAAGGGCGCGCTCTTCGCGAATCCCTGCTACACGCAGATCCACCCGACGTGTATCCCGCAGTCCGGCGAGCACCAGTCGAAGCTCACCCTGATGAGCGAGTCGCTGCGCAACGACGGCCGTGTCTGGGTACCACTCGAGGCCGGCGACCCGCGTGCGCCGGGCGACATCCCGGAGGCCGAGCGCGACTACTACCTGGAGCGCATCTATCCGTCGTTCGGCAACCTGGTGCCTCGTGACATCGCGTCGCGCGCCACCAAGAACGTCTGCGACGAGGGGCGCGGCGTCGGCCCGGGCGGCCTCGGCGTGTATCTCGACTTCGCCGACGCGATCGGTCGGCTCGGTCGGGACGCGGTGGAAGCCAAGTACGGCAACCTCTTCGAGATGTACGAGCGCATCACCGGCGAGGACCCGTACGAGGTGCCGATGCGCATCTACCCGGCCGTGCACTACACGATGGGCGGGCTCTGGGTCGACTACGACCTCCAGGCCACGATCCCCGGGTTGTTCGTGATCGGCGAGGCGAACTTCTCCGACCATGGCGCCAACCGGCTGGGTGCGTCCGCGCTGATGCAGGGACTCGCCGACGGGTACTTCGTGCTCCCCAACACCATCAACGACTACCTGGCGGCGGGCCCGTTCCCGCAGGTGGACGCCGGCCACCCGGACGCGGTCGAGGCCCGCACAGCCGTCGAGGACCGCCTCACCCGCCTGCTGGCCGTCGACGGCGACCGCACGGTCGACTCGTTCCACCGCGAGCTGGGTCGGATCATGTGGGACTACTGCGGCATGGAGCGCACTGAGGAAGGCCTGCGCAAAGCCATCGATTTGATCCGAGCACTGCGCGACGAGTACTGGCAGCGGGTGCGCGTCCCGGGCTCCGCGGCCACACTGAACCAGGCTCTGGAGAAGGCCGGCAGGGTCGCCGACTTCTTCGAGCTCGCCGAGCTGATGTGCGTCGACGCACTGCACCGCACCGAGTCGTGCGGCGGCCACTTCCGCGCCGAGAGCCAGACCGAGGACGGCGAGGCACGCCGCGACGACGAGCACTTCACGTACGTCGCGGCCTGGGAGTGGGCCGGCGCGAGCGCGCCGCCCGTCCTCCACAAGGAGGACCTGACCTTCGAGTACGTCCAGCCGAGCCAGCGGAGTTACAAGTGAACCTGACCCTGCGCATCTGGCGGCAGCCCGGTCCCGAAGACAGGGGCCGGATGGTCACGTACCGGGTCACCGACGTGTCGCCGAACATGTCCTTCCTCGAGATGCTCGACGTGCTCAACGAGCGGCTCACCCTGGACGGCGAGGAGCCGGTCGCGTTCGACCACGACTGTCGCGAGGGCATCTGTGGCATGTGCGGCCTGATGATCAACGGCGTGGCCCACGGCCCCGAACGGGCCACCACGACGTGCCAGCTCCACATGCGCCAGTTCAAGGATGGCGACACGATCGATGTCGAGCCGTGGCGCGCGCGAGCGTTCCCGGTAGTGAAGGACCTGGTCGTCGACCGTTCCGCGTTCGACCGGATCATCCAGGCCGGCGGGTACGTCAGTGCGCCCACCGGCAGCGCCCCGGACGCCCACGCGGTACCGGTGCCGAAGGCCGACGCGGACGCCGCGTTCGAGGCGGCGACCTGCATCGGCTGCGGCGCGTGCGTCGCCGCGTGCCCGAACGGTTCCGCGATGCTCTTCACCGCGGCCAAGGTCGCGCACCTCGGCCTGCTTCCTCAGGGCCAGCCGGAACGCCGCGACCGTGTGCTCGACATGGTGGCCGCCCAGGACGAGGCCGGCTTCGGCGGCTGCACCAACGCCGGCGAGTGCACCCCGGCGTGCCCGAAGGGCATCCCGCTCGAGGTGATCGGCCGCCTGAACCGCGACCACCTGAAGGCCACCGCCCGCCCCGCGCGCTAACCCGCCCCGGCCTGATCACGGCGGACTTCGTCGGGATTTGGCCTTGATCGGCGGGGAAAGGGCCAGACTGGGACGCCCTGGGGACGGCACAATGGCGGCGTGGAGCTGCCGATCATGCCGCCGGTGCCGCCGATGCTGGCCAAGGCCGTCAAGGACATCCCGCACGGTGCGATGAGCTTCGAGCCCAAGTGGGACGGGTTCCGGTCGATCATGTTTCGCGACGGCGGCGAGGTGGAGATCGGGAGCCGCAACGAGCGGCCCATGACCCGGTACTTCCCCGAGGTCGTCGACGCCGTCCTCGCTAGTCTGCCCGACCGCTGCGTGATCGACGGGGAGATCATCCTGATCGGTCCCTCGGGTGATCGGCTCGACTTCGAGATGCTCCAGCAGCGCATCCATCCCGCGGCGAGCCGGGTCAGGCTGCTGTCGGAGAAGACGCCGGCGCGGTTCGTGGCGTTCGACCTGCTCGCACTGGGTGACACCGACTGGACCGGGCGACCGTTCGCGCAGCGGCGGGCGGCGCTGGAGGAGGCGCTCGCCCGGGTCGCGCCGCCGATCCATCTGACTCCGGTGACGACGGACCGCTCGGTGGCGGAGCGGTGGTTCCACCAGTTCGAGGGTGCGGGGCTGGACGGGCTGGTCGCCAAGCCGCTCGACGGGGTGTACGAGCCGGACAAGCGGGTTATGTTCAAGGTCAAGCACGAGCGCACCGCCGACTGTGTCGTGGCGGGGTACCGAGTGCACAAGAGCGGGCCGGACCGAATCGGGTCCCTGCTGCTCGGTCTCCACAACGCGGCCGGGGAGTTGGCGAGCGTCGGGGTGATCGGAGCGTTTCCGATGGCTACCCGCCAGTCGCTCTTCGCCGAGTTGCAGCCCCTGGTCACCACGTTCGACGAGCATCCGTGGGCGTGGGCCCGGCAGGAGGAGGGCACCCGCACGCCCCGCAACGCCGAGGGCAGCCGGTGGGCGGCCGGCAAGGATCTGTCGTTCACGCCGCTGCGCCCGGAGCGGGTGGTGGAGGTGCGGTACGACCACATGGAGGGGGTGCGTTTCCGGCACACGGCGCAGTTCGTGCGGTGGCGGCCGGATCGGACCCCGGAGTCGTGCACGTACGACCAGTTGGAAGAGCCGGTGAAGTTCGACCTCGCCGAGGTCTTGAGCCCGGGCTGACGCGGCACCCACCGATCAAGGACATTCGCATCGATCAAGGGCAAACGCACGTGGAAAAGAGATCGAACCACGTGCGTTTGCCCTTGATCGACGTGAGCTGTGCGCGGCGCGCGCGGGGCGTAGGGCGCACGGCGCGCGCGGGGCGTAGGGCGCACGGCGCGCGCGGGGCGTAGGGCGCCTTTAGCGGCGGCGGTAGACGCCGGTGCTGCGGACGCGCTGGCGGGGGGCGGCCGCCGGGATCAGGCGCTTCATGTGATACCGGTGCAGCTCGGCGGCGCCACTTTGGTGCATGTCTTCGGAGACCGCGACCAGCTCCCAGCCCTGGTTGCCGGCCGTGTTCAGGTGGGTCAGCGCGGTGTCGCCGAACCCCGAGATGTCCTGGATGGAGCCATCCGGCCCATACCAGCTGAAGGTGACCTCCCACCCCGGCTCGTTAGCCCGCGCCTGGCGGCGCCTCACCAGCAACGCGTACTCCCACCTGACCACGCGTCCATTATCGGTCAGGTGGCGCTTGGCCGCTTGAGATAGTAGCGATGGACTTCGGTGCTGCCTTGAAGGTTGTTGATGTCCTCCTCGGACGAAACGAGCTCCCAACCCTTCTTGCCGGCGAGGTTGAGCTGCGCGATGGCCGTGTCGCCGAACTGGGTGACGTCCTGCCGGTCGCCGTCCGGCGAGTACCAGTAGAAGCTGATCCGCCAGTTCTGCCCCGAAGCCTCGCGTCGCCGGACGAGAAGCGCGTACTCCCACGTGTTCATCGGTCCATTATGGTCGGACGGTTTGGACGCTCGATCGCCACCCGTGGCAGCCATCGGGCGATCGAGTGGGGCAGCCACCAGGCCCGGGCGCCGAGCAGCTGCATCACGGCGGGCACTATCAGGCAGCGGATGACGAGCGCGTCGAGCAGGATCGCCACCGCCAGGCCCAACCCGAACTGCTGGAGCATCCGGTCGGGGCTGAGCAGGAACGACCCGAACACCACGACCATGATGGCGCCCGCGGCGGTCACCACCCTGCCCGTGGTGGCCATGCCTTCGCGGATCGCCCGTGCCGCGTCGCCGGCTCCTTCCCACTCCTCGTGCATCCGGGACAGCAGGAACACCTCGTAGTCCATCGACAACCCGAACACGATCGCGAAGATCATCACGGGCACGAATGCCTCGATCGGCCCCGGCTGCACGCCGAACGCGCCCTCCTGGAAGACGTACGTGATCACGCCGAGCGACGCGGCGACGCTGAGCAGGTTGAGCAAGGCGGCCTTCAGCGGCACCAGCAGCGACCGGAACACGACCATCAGCAGCAGGGCGGACAGGCCCACGACCACCAGGACGAACAGCGGCAGCCGGCTCGCGACCGCCTCGGCGAAGTCTTCGGCGGCGGCGGTGCTGCCACCGACGAGGTACTCCGCGCCGGTCTGCTGGGCGAGGCGGGGCAGCACGTCGTCGCGCAGCCGGTGCACCAGGTCGCTCGTCGCCTCGTCTTGCGGCTTGGACTCCGGAAACACGATCACCGTCGAGACCCCGTCGCCGGCGGGGGTCGGCGGCAGGACGGCCGCCACGCCAGGGGTACTCGAAATGGCCGACTGGACGGGCCCGGCGTCGCCGCGGACGACGACCACCAGCGGGCCGTTGAAGCCTGGCCCGAAGCCCCGTGCCAGCAGGTCGTAGGCCTGGCGGCTGGTCTTGCCCGGCGCGTCATTGCCGGCGTCGGCGAAGCCGAGCCGCATGCTCAGCGCGGGCGCCGCGACCAGCAGCAGCGCGACGACCGGCAGCAGCAGTGCGGGCCACGGCCGGCGCTGCACAGCCACCGTCCAGCGACGCCACGACGTGCCTTCCGCTCGTCCGGCCTTACGCCGCACCCGCCGCTCGACCCGCCCGCCGACGATCGCGAGCAGCGCCGGCAACAGCGTCAGGGACGCGACCATCGTCGCGAGTACGGTCAGCGCGACCGCGACGGCCACGCCCTGCAACGAACCCAGACCCAGGACGACCAGACCGAGCAGCGCGATGATCACCGTGCAACCGGCGAAGAAGACGGTGCGCCCCGCCGTGTCGAGCGCGGTCCGGACGGCCTGCTCGCGGTCGGCGCCGTCACGCAGCTCGGACCGGAACCGCGAGAAGACCAGCAGCGCGTAGTCGATGCCCACGCCGAGGCCGACCAGGATCATGAGCGCGGACGTGAAGTCGGCGACCGTGGTGACGTGCGACGCGAGCACGACCAACCCGACGGCCGAGCCCACCCCGAAGATCGCGATGAGGATGGGGAGGGTGGCGGCGACCAGGGATCCGAAGAGCAGGATCAGGATGACCAGCGCCGCGAGTAGGCCCACGCCCTCGGCGGCGCCGCCCTCGGACTCCTCGGCCCCGCGCACTGCGTCGCCGCCCAACTCGACGCGCAGGCCGTCGCCCTCGGCGGCCTGCGCGGTGTCGATGATCCGCCGCACGTCGTCGGCGGGGACGTCTTCCGCGCGGCCGTCGAGCGTCACCGTGGCGTAAGCGATCGTGCCGTCGCGCGAGATCGCGCCCTCCGTGCCGAACGGGTCGCGCACGTCGACCACGTGCGGCAGCTGGCGCACCTCGCCGAGCATCCGCTCGACGCGCGGCTGCGCGGACCGCACCCCGCCGCCGGCCTCGACGACGACCTGCACGGTGTCACCGGCCTGCGCGGGGGCGTGCTGCCGCAACGTGTCGATCGCGCGCTGGGACTCGGTGCCGGGCAGCGAGAAGTCGTTGTGGTAGTCGCTGCCGACGGCCTGCGACGCGGCGGTCACGCCGACCAGGACCAGCACCCAGAGCAACAGGGCCCACCAGCGACGGCGGTAGGACCACCCGGCGATGCGGACGAACCGGGAGCCATTCGGCGATCTAGTGGGCGGGGCGGAGGTCACGGCGGCCATGTGTAGTGACGCTAGGTATGCGGCGTGCCGTGCCACATCGCGCCGTGGGGGGAACCTGCGGTCACCCCACGGTGGTACGCGGACATGCTCCCGCGGGGCGACTCGCCGGACGCCGGCACGCATTACGCTCGGGCCGTGAGCCGCAGGAACGCCATTATCGACGCCGGCCTCGGCCTGGTGGCGTTCGCGCTGTCGGTGGGTGTGCTCGCGGCAGACGGGTTCGGCACGCCGGACGCGCGGGTGCGGCACCTCGACGCGCTTGGCGTGCTGCTCGCCGCGGTGAGTGCCCTGCCGCTGGCCGCCCGCCGCGTCGCCCCGCTGACCGTCGGCGCGGTCACGATCGCGGCCAGCGCCCTCCTGTATCGCTTGGGCTACGCGTTCGACCTGCCGCTCGGCCCGGCCGTCGCCGTGTACACGATCGGTCTGACCTGCGGTGGCGACCCTCGACCAGCGCGGCGGCGCCTCGCGGTGCTGGCCACCGTCGCGTTCGCGCCCGTGGTGGCCGCCGCTTACGCGGCCCGCGGCGAAGATGTCGGCGCGATCCTCGTGCCCGAGTTGGTGGGGCTGCTCGCCGCCTCCGCCGCCCTCGGGCTGGCCGGCGACCGCACCCGGCTGCGCCGCGAACGGATAGCCGGCCTGGAGGAGCGGGCGCAGCGCGCCGAGCGCGAGGCCGAGCGCGAACGCCGCCTGGCGGCCGCCGAGGAGCGCACCCGCATCGCTCGCGAGCTGCACGACTCCGCCGGCCACGCGATCAACGTGATCCTGGTGCAGGCCGGTGCCGCGCGCCTGCTCTATGAGCGCGACCCGGCGAGTTCGCTGCGCGCGATCGCCACGATCGAAGAGGTCGCCCTCGACACCATCGGCGAGATCGACAAGCTGGTGCGGGCGCTGCGTGAGGACACTGGCGCGCCGCCCGCGCCACCGCCCGACGCGTCCGCCCTCGAAGACCTGGTCCGGCAACACCGCCAGAGCGGCCTGGAGGTCGACGCCCACCTGGCGGTGCCGGGTGAGCTGGTGCCGCGCAGCGTGGCGTGGGCGGCCTATCGGATCCTCCAGGAGGCCCTGACCAACGCGGCGCGGCATGGGCGAGGCGCGGCGTCGGTGGCGGCGCGGTACGCGGCCGGCGCCGTCGAGATCACCGTGACCAACCCGGTGGTGGCGGGCCGTGCTGGCTCAGCGCGGGCCTCGCCCGGCGAGGTGGCACCCGCCGCCGCGACGGCCGGCGGCGGTCACGGCGTCGTCGGCATGCGCGAACGGGCAACCCTGCTGGGCGGCACCCTGTCGACGGCGGTCGAGCACGGCGTGTTCCGGCTGCACGTGAGCCTGCCCGTCGGCCGCTCCCCCGGCAGCGCCGCGAAGAATGCCCCACCGAGTGGCCCTTCGGGCGCTGCGGAGAACGGCCCGGAGAGCGGCACTGGCGGCGGAACAGACCGCGCCGAGACTGGCAGTGACACTGCCTCAGCACGGGGTGAGGCAGCGTGACGCCGCCCGACGGCCCGCTCGTCCGGGTGCTGGTCGTGGACGACGACGACCTCATGCGCGCCGGGCTCAGCGCCGTGCTCTCCAGCGACGAGACAGTCCGCGTCGTCGGCGAGGCCGGCGACGGCCGCGCCGCGATCGACCAGGCCCGCGTGCTGTGCCCCGACGTCGTGCTCATGGACGTGCGGATGCCCCGCATGGACGGCATCGCCGCCACCCGCGAGGTCGCCGCCGCCGCGCCGGGCGCCCGGATCCTGATCCTGACGACGTTCGAGGACGACGACTACGTGTTCGGGGCGCTGGCGGCGGGCGCGTCCGGGTTTCTGCTCAAGCGCACCCGCCCCGAGCAGCTCATCGCCGCGATCCACACGATCGCCGGTGGCGAGGCGCTGCTGTCGCCCTCGGTGACCCGCACCGTCATCGACCGGATGGCGCGCCAGCCGCCCCTGGCACCGCCCGACTCGCGGCGGCTGGGCGGGCTCACCCCGCGCGAGCGCGACGTGCTCGAACTGGTCGCGCGCGGCCTGTCGAACGCCGAGATCGCCGCCACCCTCGTGGTCGAGGAGTCGACCGTGAAGACGCACGTCAAGCGCATCCTCGCCAAGCTCGACCTGCGCGACCGGATACAGGCGGTCATCCTGGCGTACGAGACGGGCGTGGTGCGGCCCGGCGCCTGACGTACTCTCGCCGGCATGGCCGTTTCGTCGCACCTCGTACCCCTCGGCACGCCCGCGCCGGACTTCGCGCTGCCCTCGCTCGCCGGTCCCGAAGTGAAGCTGACCGACATCTCGGCGCCCGCGCTGCTGGTCGTGTTCCTCAGCAACCACTGCCCGTACGTGCGGCACGTCGAGTCCGCGCTGGGCGCGTTCACCTCCGAGTACGCCGGCAAGGGGCTCGCCACCGTCGCCATCTCGAGCAACGACGTCGTCAACTATCCCGACGACGATGTACCAGGGCTGGCCGCCCAGGTCGAGCGGGCTGGTTTCACGTTCCCGTACCTGGTGGACGCCTCGCAGGAGGTCGCCAAGGCGTACGCGGCGGCGTGCACGCCGGACTTCTTCCTGTACGACGGGCAGCGCCGGCTGGTGTATCGGGGCGCGTTCGACGAGAGCCGGCCGCGCAACGACCTGCCGGTGACGGGTGAGCTGCTGCGCGACGCGGTCGACCGGGTGCTGCGCGGCGAGGCGGTGCCCGAGCCGCACGTGCCGAGCATGGGCTGCGGCATCAAGTGGCGCGAGGGCAACGAGCCCGAGCCCGTGACGTTTCTGGGCTGAGCCGGCGGGTCAAGCCCGCCAGGGCACGACGCGCTGGGCGGTGGAGAGGACGAGCGCCATCACCACCGCCGTCGCGCCGGCGATGCCGGCTGCCGCGCCCGCGTACGCGGTTAAGAGCCGGCTTCGCCCCAGTTCGTCGATGGGTGTGGACGCGACGGCGTCGGTGATGCGGAAGGCGGCGGCCGCCGCGACCAGCAGCAACACGCCAGCCAGTGCCAGCAGCGCCACTGCGAACGGCCGCGCGTCACCGGAGCGCACCGCCACGTCGCGACCCTGTGCCAGTACCAGAAGAAGGCCCGCCACCGAGGCCCACGCGCCGGCGATCAGCACCGAGCCCACGACGTCGCTCGGCCGGTGCCAGCCGAGCGACATGGTCGCGACGCCGGCCACGCCGGCGTAGACCGCGCCGATCACGGCGCCGATCCCGCGCGCCCGCGGCGGCAGCACGAGCACCAGCGCGATCGCCACCGACATCGCGACCGTGGCGTGGCCACTGGGGAAGCTGTTGCCGGCGCTGGCGCGTTCGGGGTCGACGCCGAAGTCCGGCCGGTAGAGGCCCCACTTGAAGATCTGGCTGGTCAGGTTGGCGGCCACGACGAAGAGGGTCACCACCAGCGTCAGCAGCACCCGGCCGCGGGCGAGCGCGATGACCGCGATCACCACGGTGGCCACCGCGAGGGACGCCACCGAGACGGCGTTGAGGACGGTGTTGGCGAGGCCGTCGACCTCGTCCTGGCCGATGCGGTTGCCGGCCAGCGCGATGGTGTCTAGGAGCTGGCCGCGCTCGGTGCGCACGAAGAACCGCCACAACAGGAGGAGAGCCGCCCCTTGGACGGCGCCTACCACCAGAAGCCAGGCGGCCGGAAGCGCGATCGTGCCCACCCGGGCGCGGGCCTGCTCAACTGCGGTCACGGCACTCCTTATTCCCCCAAGCCGCCGACCTTACAACCTAGCGACGCCCTGATCACGAAGAAGAGCGGAGGCGGGCGAGCCGGCCCTGTTCGCCCGAGGCCCAGCAGGTGCCGTCGCCGGCGCAGTCGACGGCGTCGAAGCTGCCGGTGTCGAAGCGGGTCCAGGTGCGCCCGCCGTCGCGGGTCAGGTCGCTGCCGGTCGGGCCCACCGCGATCGCCGCCCGCTTGGTGCGGGGCAGCCAGGTGACGCCCGAGCGGTACGCCCCCGGCACGACCGCGGCGGTGGTCCAGCTGCGGCCGCCGTCGCGGGTCGCGGCCGCGGCGTCGGGTGCGACCGTCGGTGCCGCGAAGTCGCCGCCCACCGCGAGGCCCTGCCGGGCGTCCCGGAAGGCGAGCGAGTAGATGCCGGCGCTCGGGCCGCTCGGCACCGGGCTGTCGACGACGCGCCAGGTGCGGCCGAAGTCGTGGGTGCGGAAGACCCGTGCCGTGGCGCCGCCGCCGGTCGCGAACCACGCCCACGGCCTGCCGCGGTCGGCGGTCACGAGGCAGGTACCGCTGGCCGCGAACGCGAACTCACCCTCCAGCGCGGCCGGCATGGCGTACCCGGAAAGGACGCGCCACGAACGCCCGCCGTCAGCGGTGGCCGCGATGCGGAAGCGCCCGTCGACGGGGTCCGAGAGCGCGAGTCCTCGCCTGTGGTCGAAGAACGCGATGCAGTCGTAGAAGGCGCGCGGTTCGTCGTTGCGGAACGTCTCGGTCCAGGTGCGGCCGCCGTCGGCGGTCGCGTAGATGCGCGACGCCTCGCCTTCGCCGATCGACAGCGCCACCGCGCGGTCGGCGCTGAACGCCTCGATGTCACGGAATTGCAGGTCAGCGGTATCGGGCGGGCCGACCTGCTGCCATGTCCGTCCACTGTCGACGGTGCGCAGCACGGTGCCGGCGCTGCCGCTGGCCCACGCGACGTTGGCGCTGACGACGGACAGGCCGCGCAGCCGCGCGGTGACGCCCGTGTGGGAGAGCTCCCAGGTGGGTGATCTTCCGTGCGTGAAGCCGGCGAGCAGGAGAAGTGCGGGGACAAGTATCGACAGTGTCCGCAGTCTCATAGCCAGCAGGCTAGTCCCCCATCGCGGGCGCCGCCTCGGGACGGGCCTGGCGGATCGGGGTCAGGGATGCCGCCACCGCGATCAGCACGCATATCGAGCCCGCCGCGAGCAGCAGCGCCCGTACCCCGTACTGGGCAACGCCCACCGTCAGCACCGCCGCGCCGATCGGGCCGAGTGACATGTGGATCGTCCAGAACGCGGATGTGACCCGACCCAGCAGGTGCTCTGGCGTGACCTCCTGCCGCAGCGACAGCGAGCAGATCCCGGCCATGCTGGTGCCGAACACCACCACCGTCACCAGGCCAGCGATCACGGGCACCGACGTGGACAGGCCGATGCAGGCGATCGCGAAGCCGCTCACGGCGTACGAGCCGATCCAGCAGGCGCCGAAACCGAGCGCACGGCGGGCGCACGACACGAGGACCGCCGCGATGATCGTGCCGACGGCGCCGGCGGCGAGCACGTACCCGACGGTGCGGTCGGGCTGGTTCAGCTGGTGGCCGACGTAGAAGACGTAGATGTCGGTCAGCCCGGTGGTCAGGAACGCCAGGAATGCCAGCAGCACGGTCAGCGACCGCAGCACCGGGTGCTTCCACAGAAACTGGGCACCGACGAAGAAGTCACGCGCCGACACCCGGCTGGGCGCTTCGGATGGGCGGGCGCGGGGGCGGATGAAGCACAGCCCGATCGCGGAGACCGCGAACGTGCCGGCGTCGATCGCGACGGCGGCGGTCGGCCCGAAGACGCCGGAGATGATCCCGGCGAGCATGGGCCCGCCGACCCACGCGGTGGCGTACGTGCCAGAGAGGCGACCGTTGGCCTCGGTGATCCGGTCGGCGCCGACAAGGTACGGCACGGCGGCCACGTAGCCGACCCGGAACACCATCGCGAACGCGGCGGCGAGCGGCACGACGACGTACAGCAGCCAGATCTGCGGCGAAAACCACCAGACGACCGGTATCGATGCATAGAGGACGAAGCGGGCGACGTCGCAGACGATCAGCAGGGTGCGGCGGCGTACCCGGTCGGCGACGACGCCCGCGAAGATCCCCGCGATGATCGACCCGGCCGCGGCGACGCCGGTGAGCAGCCCCATCTGCGCGACCGAGCCGGTGGCGTGCAGCAGGAGCAGCGGCAAAGCCACATATGAGAACGAGTCGCCCGCCACGGACAGCGTCTGCGCGAACCAGAAGATGGTGAAGTCCCGGTTCCTCCACAGCGACTGGGACTCCATCACCACACCGACATTGGATCATTGTCCGCGCCATCGATCACCGTTAACATCCTCACATGGTGGTGATGCGAAGAACATTCATATTCTGTGTGGCCGCGCTGCTCGCGGTCAGTGCGGGTGGCGCGGTGCCGGCGGCGTCGGCGGCTCCTCTGCCCACCTCGCAGGGCGCCTACGGCGCCGTCTTCCGCGACGACAGCGGTCGCGAGATCGTGCTGCGCGGCTTCAACGTCGCGGGCAGCGCCAAGCTCGCCGAGAACGGCCTGCTGCCGTTCAAGAGCCGCGCGGACGCCGCCAAGTCGGCGCAGGCCATGCGCGACCTCACCGGCGCCAACGCCATCCGGTTCCTCATCAGTTGGGAGGGCGTGCAGCCCGCGCGGAATACCATCGACTACGGCTACCTGGACCGCGCGATCGAGCAGATGCGCGAGTTCACCGACCGGGGCATCCACGTGCTCGTCGACTACCACCAGGACCTGTACTCGGCGCACCTGTTCGACGAGGACAGCTGGTACGACGGCGACGGCGCACCCAAGTGGGTCATCGACCTGGGCGACTATCCCGACGAGTCGTGCGGCATCTGCTTCCTGTGGGGGCAGAACATGCAGAACAACGGCGCCGTCCGGGAGGCCGTCTACGACTTCTGGCGCAACAGGTACGGCGTGCAGGACGCGTACCTCACCCAGGCGGGCGCGGCGATGCGGTACCTGCGGCAGCGACTGCCCGCCGCCGCGTTCGACAAGATCGTGGGCCTCGACCCGTTCAACGAACCGTTCGACGGCGGGCTGGACGGTCGCTCAGGTGTCGAGTGGGAAGCTCGCTACCTGATGCCGTTCTACCAGAAGATCCGCGCCAAGATGGACGAGTCGGGGTGGGCCACCAAGCCGGCGTACGTCGAGCCGCTCGTCTTCTGGAACACCGCCTTCTTCGAGCAGGGTGGCCTGTCCACCATCTCGCCGCTCGGCACGCGGTACGTGTTCAACAGCCACTACTACGACGGCGCCCGCATCACGCTGGACCCCACCGCCGCCGGTGACGGCACGTACGCGTCCGCGATGAGCCGCATCCGTGACCGGGCCAAGTATCTCGCCACGGCGCCATTCGTCTCCGAGTTCGGCAACTCACTCCACAGTGACCGGACACCGTGGATGGTGCGCTCGATGTACCAGGGCATGGACGCCGGCATCCGCGGGGCGAGCTGGTGGGGCAGCCCGGCGTCGGGTGGCACCGTGCTGTCCAACACGATGTGGCACTGGGATATCTACAGTGGACAACACGAGGAGCCCGGTGATGGCTGGAACGACGAGGACCACTCGGTGGTCGCCGTCAACTCGTCCGGCGCCGTGGTGCCGCGCCTCGACCGGCGGGTACTCGACCGGCTCTACCCCAGCGCGGTCTCCGGCACGACGCTCGCGTTCGCGTACGAGGACCTGGCGCGCTCCGGGTACGCCGGCGCGGGCACGCAGCAGGCCTGGCTGACGGTACCGGCGAGCCTGCCGACCGTCCGGGCCCTCGCCAGCGGCCGGCAGTACGGCGTGCTGGTCTGGCGGGGCACCACCGGCACCACCGAACTGCACCTGCCGGGCTCGTTCGCGCCGGGCAGCACCGCGGTCGTCAGCGACGTCGGCGCGGTCTTCGGTGTACCCGCCAGCGGCGCGGTGTCGACGGCGCTGGAGGAGGGGTCGGCGACCGCCAGGCGGCTGCTTGTCGACGCCGGCAGCGGTGTGCACGTGGCGCTGGTGGTCAACGCCGCGGGCGGCACCGTGACAGCGGCACAGCTGGCGGCGGCACGCAGTGAGCTGGCCGCCTGGCGGGCTCAGCACTTCCCGTCGTAGGTGTTTGCGGGGCGCCGCCACCGTGGGACGGCGCCCCGCTACGTCAGGCGGGCCGGGGAACGGCGCCCTGGTGCGCGGAGAGGGTGCGGTAGCGGCGCATCTCCAGCAACAGCCAGCCGATGCTCACCACGCCCAGCACGACGTACGCGATCACGGACCCCAGGCTGTCCCACAGCGCGTGCAGCGCGACGGCCCCGGCGAACGTACCCACGAAGATCAGCACCCGCTTGCCCGTGGGGTGCGCCGCGAGCGCGAACAGCGCGCCGCAGGTCAGGCCGGTCCACGCGGTGTGCCCGGCGGGCGCGAGCAGCCCGCGGACGAAGAGCGTCTCCTCCACGGCGCCGATGCTGCCGTTCGAGGCGAGCAGCGCGGTGAACGCGTACCCCATCGTCTCCAGCGCCGCGAACCCCATGCCGCTCGCGACACCGATCACGAGCCCGTCGCTGGGGTCGCGGCGGCGCCGCCACAGCAGCGCGAGGATGATCGCCGGGACGATCAGCTTGGCGCTCTCCTCGATGATCGCCACGAACACCATCGGCAGGCCGCCCAGGTCGCGCAACGCGTCGTACTCCAGCTGCCCGGCCACGACCACGCCGAGCACGCCGCCGAGGAACGCCGCCGCCGCGAGCACCACCGCCGGCACCTGCCACCGCCCGGACCGGCCCTGCACGAACGTCAGGAACGTCGCCGGCACGACGGCCGCGCCGAGCAGGATCGTCGCCGGGACGAAGTTGGGGTTCTTGGTCTCGACCATCGTGCGGAGCACGAGAAGATACAGGGCCAGGCCGATCACCAGTACGGCGATCCACGCCCACCGCCGCCACACACGCGCCATGCCGGCACTGTACGACAGGCGGGTGGGCCGTGGTGCTGAACGCGTCCCATATAGCGAAATCCCATGTCATAATGCGCCGATGACGACCGAGGGGGACGCCGCACCGACGATCCAGACGGTGCAGCGGGCGGCCCTCATCCTGTGCGCGTTCACGGTCAGCCAGCCGTACCTGAGCCTCAAAGAGATCACCATCCGGCTCGGCGCGAGCAAGGCGACCGCGCACCGCTACACGAAGGCGCTGCGCGCCGCGAACCTGCTCCGCTACGACGAGCAGACTGCGCTGTACTCCCTCGGGCCGCAGGTGCTCACCCTCGCCGCGTCGGCGCGCGCCGGGCTGCCGATCGTGACCGTGGCCGAGCCGCACCTGGAGAAGCTCGTCAAGCAGGTCGACGAGACCGTGGTGCTGAGCGTGTGGGACGGCGAGGCGCCGACGGTCGTGCGGTCGGCCGACAACACCGACCACTCCGTGCGGATCAGCGTGCGCGCCGGCGCCCGCCTGGAGGTGACCGGCTCGGCGCAGGGCCGGGTGTTCTGCGCGTTCCTCCCGCCCGACCAGGTGCCCGGCCTGCCGAAGCTGCTGCACCAGTCGCCCGAGCTGGCCGGCGAGCTGGCCGCTATCCGCGAGCGGGGCGTGGCGGTGGACTCCCTCGCGCCGAGCGGGGTCCGTACCATCGCGGCACCGGTCTTCGAGGGTGCGACGATCATCGCGGCCATGGCCATCGTGGGCACGGCGGTGAGCGTGCCGCCCGATGTGGACTCGACGATGGCGAAGTCACTCGTCGAGACCGCCGGCGAACTCTCGCGCCGCCTGGGCTCCCTCAGCCCGTTCTGAGGGCTCGCGGGGCACGCGAGCTGGTGCTAAACGACAGCATCGCGAGCAGCGCGAGCAGGTAGGCGCGGCCTCGGTGGTGAGCGCGGCCTCGCGGCCCACCATCCACCGCGCCAGTTCGGGCGGCGCGGTCCCGCGCCGCCTGTCCGGTGTGGACGACCCGGCCGCCGCGCAGCGCGGTGACTCGGTCGGTGGCGGCTGTTATCTCGGCGAGCCGGTGGCTGATGAGGATGACTGCGCGGTGCTCGGCCCGGACGACCCGGCGCAACACCGCGAAGTGCTCCGCCGACTCGGCGCGAGGTGGGTCGGCGGACAGCACGATCCGGGGCGTCTGCGTGACGTTGCCGGACGACGGCAGGGGGTGTGTTTCTAGCGGGATATCACCAGGCGGTCGAGGTCAGGGGCCCAGTAGTGGGGATTGCCGAACTCCAGCGTGTTGGTGCCGGCCGCGAGCTTTACCGGGATGGTGACCTGGCCGACGTTCTCCCAGCCGCCGGTGGACGTGAAGTCGACGAGCAGCACGTCGCGGCCGTTGACGACGACGCCGGCGCGGCGCCACTCGGCAGTGACATAGTGGACGGTCACCTGGTATGTCCCCGCGCTGGGGACGGTGATGCCGGTGAACTCCAGCGTGTTGCGCCGCCCGTTGCCGATCCAGCCGACGACGGCGCCGCTGGACGCCGCGCCGAGCGCTCGCGTGCCGACCGAGCCGTGCCGGACGTTGCCGCTCGCCTCGGCCTCGCGGACCACCCGCACGGGCTGCGGCTCCGGTCCGGCCGGTGGCCGTATGGGCGGCGTGGTCGACGGCGGGACGACCGGCCGTGCGACCGGATCGCGGGTCGGATCGACCGCCCGCGGCGGGAGCGCCACCTGCTGCGCCTGGGCCCGACCCTCCGGGTTGGACACCGCGGGTTCTTCCGCTGGCTCCGGCTGGCTCGGCGCCCCCGTGGAAGCCACGAACGGCGGCCGCTCGGGCAGCGCGAACTCGTCGTCTGATGTGGACGAACCATAGAGGACAGCCGGGACGGCGAGCACGGCAGCCGCGATCGTGATGGCTTTCACCGGTACCGCGTACGCGCGATGCTGCCGCACCCGCACCGCGTCGGGGACCGAGCCGCCCGAGAAGTCGCGCCGAAGTATCAGCGTGCTCGTGGCCGGGGCCAATGACGTCTCCCGTCCCGGCGACACCGGCACTGTCAGGCCGCGATCCAGCCAGTAGACGTAGTCGTCCGGCAGATCGTCCACACTGGTCAGCGATACCCAGCCGCCTACCCGCAGATCCTCCGCCATGCGGCAGATACTAGCCGTAATGCGTCAGTAAGAGAAAGATTCGTTTTCTTGTTTTCATGGTTCGATCTGCGTGTCACGTCCGGAGCGGAGGCCTCCTTACCGATGGACCATACGGATGACCTGGCGCTACGGTTCGAGGAACACCGGAGCCACTTACGCGCGGTCGCGTACCGGCTGCTGGGCTCACTGGCCGAGGCCGACGACGCGGTACAGGAGGCCTGGCTGCGGCTCAGCCGCTCCGACAGCACGCAAGTGACGAACCTCGGCGGCTGGCTGACCACTGTCGTGAGCCGCATCTGCCTGAACCTGCTGCGCGACCGCCGGCACCGCGACGAACAGCCCCTCGACACCCGCGTACCCGACCCGATCGTCAGCGAAATCGACGGCGGCGACCCCGAACACGAGGCCGTACTGGCCGACTCGGTCAGCGTCGCGATGCTCGTGGTCCTGGAGACGCTGACACCGGCCGAGCGGCTCGCGTTCGTGCTGCACGACCTGTTCGCGATGCCGTTCGACGAGATCGGCCCGATCCTCGACCGCACGCCGACCACCACCCGGCAACTCGCCAGCCGCGCCCGCCGCCGGGTCCGCGGCGCCACCCCGACACCCGAACCCGACCAGGCTCGACAGCGCGCCGTCGTCGAGGCGTTCCTCGCGGCGGCCCGCGGCGGCGACCTCGCCGCCCTCGTCGACCTGCTGCACCCCGACGTCGTCGTCCGCTCCGACGGCGGCACCCTGCGCCCGAGCACCCTGGTGCGCGGCCCGCAGGCGGTCGCGCAGGGCGCGATCGTGTTCGCGCGGATCGCCGAGCTCACGCGTCCCACCCTCGTCAACGGGGCCGTGGGGGCAGTCGCCCTGTCGGACGGGCGAGTGGTGGCGGTGGCCGCGTTCACGGTGGCCGACGGCCGGGTACTGGAGCTGAACATCCTCTCCGACCCCGACCGCCTGTCCCTGCTCTAGGGCGTGTCGCCGGATGTTTGCGGGGATCATGCCCTAGACCCCTCTCGCCTACAGGGTGGCGACCAGCCGCTCCCCCTCGGACCATGGGCCGAAGCCGGTCTTCGAGTCCAGGTGCCCGACGTCGCCCGCGTCGTACAGCTCGGCACCCCAGTCGCGCGCGTAGCCTTCGAACTGGACCATTGAGCTGAACGGGTCAGTGCGGCTGGCGACGACGACCGACCGGAACGGCAAGGGCTGGCGCGGCACCTCGCCGATGAACACGTCGTCGTCCGGCTGCGGTGTCCACTTAGGATCGATATACGGCGGGGTCACGAGAAGCGCCGCCCGGACCGGTCCGGCGTGCCGGGCGGCCCACAATGCGACCGTCAGGCAGCCTGCACTGTGCGCGATCAGGACGGCGGACTCGTCGCTGGCGCTCACCGCCGCGTCGAGCGCGGCCACCCGCTCATCCGCGATGTACGGCGGGCCGGGCGGCTCCGGCGCCCACTGGTAGTTCGGATAGTTCTCCACCCACTGCCGCGTCCAGTGGTCCGCGAACGACACTCCCCGCCCCGGCACTACGAGATACCGCGTCACAACCCGCATGCTAACCCCCTTCCCCGCACGCTCCTTCGCAATGAGACCGGACCTCGCCAGCACCTGACACCACCCCGCCTCCCCCCGCCTCCCCCCCGCCTCCCCCCGCCGATCCCCGCCGATCAAGGGCAAACGCACGTGGTTCGATCTCAAAACCACGTGCATTCGCCCTTGATCCATGCAAACTCCCGTGATCGACGACGGGCTTTCGCGCCGGAACCACGGCCAACCAGACCACGCCAGCACACCGCCCGCACACCGCCAACAACCGCGCCAAACGCAGCCTCCGCACACCGCCGACAACCGCGCTAAACGCAGCGCCCGCACACCGCTGCAGCTCGCGCGAGCGCGGCGCCGTCCACGCCCGACAGCGCGCGAAACGCGGCGCCGCTGGCCGCCGGCAACAACCGTGCCGATACCGCGCCCAACTCACCGCCGAGGACCGCACGGGCACCGCGCCCCACTCACCGCCGGGACCGCGTGGGCACAACGCCCGCCCAGCGCCAACAACCCCGCGTAAGCGCGGCACCCACCCACCCGGTCTACCCCCGCCCCCCACAGCGGGTCGCAGCCCGGCCACGGCAACCTCAAGACCGCCGCCGCCCGACAACCCACACGGGAACCATTTTTGTGGTGTCGGCGTGTCGTGGCGGGCGTGGCGGTCGGGAGGGCAACGATCATCGCACGAACGTACGAGAATTAGTGCGTGCGGGAAACGTTGCAGCAGCTCACCGATGCCGCCGGCCAATGCGCCGACAGCCCGATGTGGTCGCTGCCCGACACCGACCTCGTCGACGCGTTGCGGGCGGTGCATGACGCGCAGCAGATGCTCGCCGCGGTCCAGCTGCATCTGGTCCGGGAGATCGACGGCCGGAACCTGCCCATCGCGCAAGAGGCCAGCAGCACCGCCGTCTGGCTCCGCGGGCGCTTGCATGTGAGCATCCATACCGCACGCCGGATGGTGGAGTTGGCCCGTGTGCTGGATCAGCGCCCGGTGCTGGACGCGGCACTGTCGACCGCGGCGATCAACGTCGAGCAGGCGCAGATCGTCGCCCAAACCATCCAAGATTTGGCCGGGGAGGTGTCGGCGGATGTGATCGACCTGGCCGAGAAGACGCTGCTGGTACAGCACGCCGACTGGGAACCGGTCATCCTCAAAAAGATCGCCGCCCGGATCCTGGCCCACGTCGCCCCAGAAGTGGCCGAAGACACCGACCGGCTGGCCGCCGAGCGAGATGAGAAACGCGCCCAGCGGGTGCGGGGATTCACCCTGACCAACAACGGCGACGGCCGCTACCGGGTCACCGGCTGGTTGGACGCCGAAGCCGCCGCCGTCGTCAACGCCGCCTTGGACCCGTTGTGTAAACCGGACGAGCGGACCGCCACCCAACGGCGGGCGGACGCCCTGGTGGAGGTGTGCCGGCTGGCGCTGCGCACCGAACAACTACCGGCCAATGGTGGGGACCGGCCGCAGATCGTGGTCACCGTCCCCTACGACATGCTCCGCCACCAACTCGGCCTCGGCCAACTCGACACCGGCGAACGGCTGAGCGCCCAGCAGGTACGCAGGCTGGCCTGCGACGCCCACATCATCCCCCTAGTCCTCGGCGGAGACGGACAAATCCTGGACGTCGGACAGTCCCGACGACTGTTCACCGGACCACTACGACGGGCACTCGTGGCAAGAGACGGCGGGTGCGCGTTCCCCGGCTGCGACCGGCCACCACGCTGGTGCGACGCACACCACATCACCGCCTGGACCGCCGGCGGAGCAACCGCCCTACACAACGGCGTCCTGCTATGCGGCTACCACCACCGGCTCATCCACCGTCGCGAATGGGAAGTCCGCCTTGGCGCAGACGGCAGACCCGAGTTCATCCCACCGTACTATGTGGACAGCTCGCGCAGGCCCCGGCGCAACCTCTACCACCGACGGACATGATTGGACCGATGCCCCGCGCTCCCCGTCGCCGCCAAGCGACACCGACACGTACTCCGGCATCCCGCCCGTGACGATGAATGAGCCGCTGCCGCGCTCGGCCAGACGTCCATCTGCGCACGCTCGACACCAGGCACGCTCGACACCAGGCACGCTCGACACCAGGCACGCTCGACACCAGGCACGCCGCTGTCGCGGCCGGGGCGGTACGGTAAACGCCGTGATCTGCCGCAGCGCCTACCGCCAGTGGATCACGCCTGACCTGCCGCTGTACGGCAACGACCACGAGCGCGGCGACTTCGCTCCCTGACCGGTTTCGCACTGCCGACTGGTCCGTTCCCTCCGACTCCATCGGGAGCTTTGCCGTGCAACGCCCATCCACCGGCGTGCTCGCCGTCCTGCGCACTGCCCAGGTCGCCCGGGTGCTCGCCGCCAGTACCGTCGGTCGTATCCCGCTCGCGTCGTCGCCGGTCGCGCTGTTGGTTTTCGCCCGGGAACGCTGGTCCATCGGGATCGCGGGGCTGCTTGTCGCCGCGTACACGATTGGGCTGGCCATCGGCGGGCCGATGTTGGCGCGGATCGCCGACCGGTGGCGCCAGCCACCGGTGATGGCCAGCGCCGTGACGGTCTCGACGGCCGCGTTTCTCGTGCTGGCGGCGGGTCAGCCGCCGCTGGGCGCCGCCGTGGTGGCGGCGCTGCTCGCGGGGGCGGGCGCGCCGCCGTTCGAGTCCGGCCTGCGGGTACTGTGGCGCGGCCTGCTGCCGGAAGAGCGGGTCCACACGGCGTACTCGCTGGACATCGCCGTCCAGGAGCTCATTTTCATCGCCGGGCCGCTCGTCTCGATCGCAGCGATCGGCGCGGGTGGCCCCAGCGCTGGGTTGTACGCGACCGCGGTGCTGCAATTGATCGGTACCATCTGGTTTGTCACGACGCCCGCCGTGCGCCGATGGCGCGGCGCGGCGGCCGATCGGCACTGGGCCGGCGCGCTGCGCGCGGCCCGGCTGCGTGTGCTGCTCGTCGCGGTGGTGCTGGTCGGTGCGGGTGTGGGCGCGCTGCCGGTGGCGGTGACGCGGTACGCGGAGGTGGCCGGCGCCCGCTCGTGGGCCGGCTGGCTGCTGGCCGCGCAGGCCACGGGCGCGCTGGTCGGCGGCCTGCTCAACACCCGCCTCAAGCTGCCCGAACGCCACCTGCCGTGGGCCGCCGCGGCGCTCGCCGCCGGCTACGCGCCTCTGGGGCTGGCACCGGCGCCGCCGGTCATGCTGGTGCTCGCGGCGGTCAGTGGGCTGGCGCTGCCGCCGCTGCTGACCGCGACGTTCGTGATGGTGGACGGGATCGCGCCATCCGGGACGGCGGCGGAGGCGTTCGCGTGGGTGGCGACCGCGTTCACCGCCGGCGCGGCGCTCGGCGCGGCGCTCGACGGCGCGATTCTGGATCGGGTACCGGGCGCGGCGGCCGGCTTCGTGCTGGCGCCGGTGGTGATCGGCGCCAGCACGCTGCTCTTCCGGCTGGCGGCTGTCAGCAGGGGTGCTGCGGCCGCGGCGACACCTCGGTGAGGTTGCCGTAGGTGCCGACGCCGCGGTAGTAGAAGAACCCGCCGCAGCCGTCGAGGTTGTCGAACCATGCGGTGCCGCCCTCGGCGTCCGGGCCGAGGGGGTACGTGATGCCGCTGTCGATCGTGGTCCACGGCCCGTCAGCGGTCGTCGAGCGCTGCAGGTCGATCGCCACCTGGCCCTTGCAGCCGCCGCTCAGCCAACCCGACACGTAGAGCATGTTGGCGCTGTAGCCGACGTTGCCCATGGTGAGCGTGCAGGCGCTGGTCTGCGCGCTCGCCGGTGCGGCGGCGCCGCTGCCCAGCGCCATCGCGGCGGTGACGGTGGCCAGCCACTTGGTGGTGCGTCGCATGATGATCCTCCCCAGGATGATGGTGCGGTAACGGATACAGCCTAGTGAATCTTGCTTACACAATCCTGAAAGATCCGTGAAAGCTCTGCTCGCTACCGTGGGGTATGGGTAAGGAGTGGATTGCCGTGCTGCCGCTGGTGGCCGGCGCGGTCGCGGTAGCGCCGGAGATCGGTGACGTGCTCACGCCGTCGCCGTCTCCCACGGTCGTCGTCGCCGGCGGCGACGGAAACGACATCCTGGTACCGCCGGGCGGAACCGCCGCGCCCGACGACGATCGGCTGTAACCACGGCTCCGCAACGAGGGGATCCGGCGCCGCTGTTCGTGGCGGCGGAACCAGACGGTTCACCGTTCCGGCTCGACTCGGTCGCCGGGCGGTATGTCGTGCTGTGCCTGCCCGGCCCAACTTCCGCCCCGGTCGCGGCGGAACTGCTCGACGACCGGCGGGTCACGTTCGTGACCGTCCTGCCCGACTCGCGCCAGCTCACCGGGCCCGCCACCATGCGACGCGTCTGCGACCCTGACGGTGCGATCAGTCAGGCGTACGGGGGACCCGCGACGTACGTGCTGTCGCCCAACCTGCGCGTGCTGCACCGGCTGCCACCCGAGCCGACATCACAGTCGCTTGTGGACCTGCTGGAGGGCCTGCCCTCGCTCGACGACGCCAGCATCGATGCACCCGTGCTCATCGTGCCCGACCTGCTCGAACCGGCCTTCCGCCACGAGTTGGTCCTCCACCACGCGCGCACCGGCGGGCAGCACACCGGCGTGATGCGCGCGCTGCCCGACGGCCGCACCGTGCTCGTCGACGACCCCGGATACAAGCGCCGCCGCGACGTGCTCATCACCGACGAGGCCATGCGCGCCGAGCTCCGCGACCGGATCACCCGCCGGCTCGTACCCGAAATCCGCAAGGCGTTCCAGTTCGAGGCGACACGCATCGAGCGGTACCTGCTCGCCTGCTACGACGCCGACGACGGCGGCTTCTTCCGCGCGCACCGCGACAACACCACGCCCGCGACCGCGCACCGGCGGTTCGCGGTGAGCATCAACCTCAACACCGGCGAGTACGAGGGCGGGCGGCTGCGGTTTCCAGAGTTCAGCCGGCGGCTGTACGACGTGGCGGCTGGCGGGGCGATCGTGTTTTCGTGCTCGCTCCAGCACGAGGTGACCCCGGTGACCCAGGGCCGCCGGTACTGCTGCCTGCCATTCCTCTACGACGAGGCCGCCGCAGCCTCGCGCCCTCCCACTCCGGGCGGATGATCCCGTCGCGGCGCGCTGGACAGTCCCGTGTGCCAGCGCGGGGCGCGCCGCTACGGCCGCAGGGGCTCGATCGCTTCCATCTGTGACAGCAGCGTTTCCCGACCGACAGCTCTAGGTAATAGACTGTGCCGCGCCCGGGCGGTACGGCTTGATGGTCTGGCGGGCGCGAGCCAGCGGGTTGGTGGTCTCGCCGATCGTGTCGAACATGACGCGGCCGAGCTTCGCGTGTGCCTCCACCGCTGGGTGCGTGGCGCCGAAGTTGCCTGTATCGGACAGTCCCTCGGCGAACAGCGCGTACGTCAGCACCGGTGCGCCGTCGGTGCCGAACATGACGCCGGCCTCGTGGCGCGCGCCCCCGAGGTCGTCGGTTTCGGCGCCGTACTTGGTGGCGACCCGGCTGCGCTCGTTCGACGACATGTTGCGCCGGACGCCGTCGTGATAGCCGTTGACCCAGCGGGTGACCCGCAGCATGAAGTCGCACGACGCCGGGGACAGCAGCGTCTTGTTGGCCAGCCGCCACAGCAGGTCGTGGGTCTCCCTGGGGGTGGTGACGCCAAGGAAGAACCGGTTGGGGTTGGCCACCGGCTCGACGCGCGTGTGGGTGAAGCCCTTCGCGGCCAGGATCTCGTTGAGTTCCAGGGCCGGCACGACGCGGCCGCACATGCGCACCGCCGTGTTGTCGGACATCACGAGCATCGCGGTGAGGAAGTTGGCGATCGTGATGTCGTCGCCCCACACGCCGTGCAGGTGGTAGATGCCGCTGCCGCCCAGGATGATGCTGGCGGGCAGGTCGAGTTTCTGGCCGAGGCTCAGCTCGCCACGGTCCACTTTGTCCAGTACCGCCGTGGCCACGAAGAGCTTCTGCACGCTGTATCCGTGGATGACGAAGTTGTCGTCGTCCGCCACGACCGGCTTCAGCGCACCAGCCGCGTCGACCGCCGCGATGTGCGAGTGCCAGATGCCGCCGGCTCTGGTCTTCTGAGCCTCGTACGTGTCGACGATCCTCTGCGGCCCGCGGGCAGGTACGCCCGGACGGGCGCTGGCAGGTGCGGCCCCGCCTGTCGCGCCCGCGACCGTTGCGGCCGCCGCCGCGGTCACGCCGATCGCGGCGCGCCTGCTGATCCCCTTGGACATCCCGATTCCTCCCCATGATCGTCTATGGATGCCCGCGACGGTACACAACCTCAGGGAGTAGTGATGACCTCTACTCAGGCTAGGACGGGTCGGGGTTGGTGGCTCGGTGGCGGCGGATCAGGTGCGCCACCCGACAAGAGCGCTGTACGGTCAGGGCATGCTCGGCCGCGCTTGGGGTATCGCCCGCTCACTCGCCATCTACCACGGCATCCCGGGGCGGCAGCGGCGCATGCGCCGCCTGTACCGGCAGTTTCTGGGGCCTGGCGACATCGGCTTCGACATCGGCGCACACGTCGGCAGCCGGGTCCGCGCGTGGCGGCACCTGGGGGTACACGTCGTCGCCGTCGAGCCGCAGCCGGACTGCCTGCGGGTGCTGCGGCTCTTCTTCGGGCGTGCCCGCGACGTCACGATCGTGGCCGGCGCCGCTGGCGCCAAGTCGGGCACCGTGCGGCTGGCCATCTCGAGCGCGGCGCCCACCGTGTCGTCCATGTCGCAGGACTGGATCGACTCGGTGTCGCGCGACGAGAGCTTCGCCAAGGTGCGGTGGGACCGCTCGATCGAGGTACAGGTGGCGACCCTGGAGGAGCTGATCGCCACCCACGGCACCCCGGCGTTCGTCAAGATCGACGTGGAGGGGTTCGAGGCCGACGTGCTGGCCGGGCTCACCACGCCGGTGCGCGGTCTGTCGTTCGAGTACCTGCCGTCCGCGCACGACGCGATGCTGGCCTGCCTCGACCTGGTGGAGAAGCTCGGCCGGTACCGGTACAACTACTCCCCCGTCGAGACGATGCGCCTCGCCAGCGACCGGTGGCTCGACGCGGCCGAACTGGTCACATTCCTCGAAGGGGTACGCGAGACCGGCCGGTCCGGCGACATCTACGCCAAGCGGGTGGACGGCTAACCGCCGACCAGCTCACCGATGTGCGCGGGTGCGAAGAAGTCGGCCGGCGACACGACGCCCGCGTTGAGACGGGCGAACTCGTCCATCGCCGCCTGGTTGCCGTTGATAGCGGTCAGCAACGCGACCAGGTCCGGTGGCGGCGGCTCCAGCGTGGCCAGTTCGGCGGTGAACTCGTACATCGGCAGCGAGCCCTCGTCGCGGGTCGCCTGGTACTCGGCCATCGCCTCCTCGTACGGCCGGGCGCCGGACAGCGACTCGTCGAGTGCGACAGCGCACAGCTCCGCGTCGCGGAACGCGTCCTGCATGCCCATCGCGGTGATGAAGTCCTTGTTGTAGCCGGCGTCTCCGACCAGCGCCCACCCCGGCCCGTACGGCTTGCGGAAGAAGTTCGGCACCGCCATGCCGGCGAAGCGCTCCTCGCGGGTGGCCGCGTCGACGCGTTCGACGAGCTGCGGCGCCATCGCGATCGCCTTCAGGTAGTTGCCCTCCACATCGGACTTGTTGGCCTCGAACTCCGCGTACGGCCAGCCGGTCACCACAAGCGTCACCCCGTCGTTGGTGGGCCAGGCGGCGATGCCCCGCCCGGGACGGACGTACGTCTCGAAGCGTCCGTTCATCGGCAGGCCGCTCCAGTACGTGTAGTAGCCACATAGGAGCTTCGGCTTCTCGTGGTACCGCTCGGCGCCGACCGCCTCGGCGACCAGCGACCGGAAGCCGTCCGCACCGACGACGACGCGGGCGCGCTCGGTGACCGGATGCCCGCCCCTGCCGTGGCCGCGTACGCCGGTCACCCGGCCGTCCTCGACAAGGATCTCGTCGACCGTGAACCCTTCGCGCATCTCGGCTCCCGCCCGCGCCGCCGCGTCAACGAGCACCTTGTCGATCTGGGTGCGGCGCGGGGCGTACGCGTGCGGCGTCTCGTCGGTGCCGGGTGCCCCGGAGAGCGTGAACGGACCGAAGTCGAACGCGTACGTGTCCACGGGCGGTACCCCGGTGGCGAGCATGGCGTCGAGTACGCCCCAGCGGCGCAGCGCGGCGATGCCTGGCGGGTGGATCATGTGGGTCGAGACGGTGTCGCTGGGGAACGTCGCCTTGTCGACGACCAGCACCCGGTACCCCTTGCGGGCCAGCAGCATCGCGGTGGGTGAGCCGGCGCACCGGGCGCCGACCACGATCACGTCGTATCCGTTGTCAGTCATGATCTGACGCTATGGCCGCCGCGGGCGGCCCCGCGTCGGAAGAAATACCCACGTTCAGACCAGGTCGTGCTCGTACGCGTACGCCGTCGCCGCCGACCGCGACGTCACCGCGAGCTTGGTGAAGATGTTGCTGATGTGGCGGTGGACCGTCTTCTCGCTCAGGAACAGCTCGGCCGCGATCGCCCTGTTCGTCTTGCCGGCGGCGACCAGCCGCAGCACCTCGACCTCGCGGGCCGTCAGCCGCCCCGCGCCGGGACGGCCTCCGGCGGCCAGCGCCCGCGCGTCGGGCACCGCGCCGAGCTGCTGGAACGCCCAGCCCGCCGCGTCCAGTTCGAGGGCCGCGCCGTCGCGGTCGCCGAGCGCCTGGCAGGCCAGCCCGATGAGCACCCGGGTGCGCGCGGCCTCGTACGGCGCGTCGAGCTCGTGCCAGCTCGTCCAGGCCGCCCGCAGCGTGGTCACGGCGGAGCGGGCGTCACCCTCGGCGAGCTGCACCGCGCCGGTCGCCCTCGTCGACAGGGCCTGCGCGTACGCGGTACGGGCGTCGCCCGCGATGTCTGCCAGTTCGTCCGCCGCCGCGCGGGCCTCGGCCACGTCGCCGGCCGCGATCATGATCTCGACGTGCGCGCTGAGCAGGTGCGAGCGGCCGACCCGGTCGCGGGTCTCGCCGACCGCCGTGCGCATCGCGGCGGCCGCGGCGTGGACCTGCCCCTGCGCCAGCCGCAGCAGCGCGAACCCGGGCTGCGCGCGGTAGCCGCGCCGGCTTGCCTCCCGGTACGCCTCCTCGGCGGCCGCGAACTCGCCGCGCACCCGGTGCAGCTCGGCCACCCGATAGTGGGCGGTGGCGGCGGCCGGCCGGTCCGCTAGCCGCTCGCACGCCAGCCGCGCCTCGTCGATGGCGTCGGGCCAGTCGCCGTGGATCTGCATCAGCTCCGCCCGGTGGACGAGGCACTGGCCGCGGTACGGGACCAGGTCCGGCTGGGTGTCGCACCAGTGGGTGAGGGCGGCTGTCCATTGGCGGGCTCGGCGCAGGTCGAACGCGTTCTGGCACTCCAGGAGCACCGCGCAGTACACGATGCCCGCCACCCGCGGCGAGACCTCGCCGGCGGTGACCGCGACCATCGCCTCGTCGAGCAGCGCGACGCCGTCGGTGATCTTCCCGGCGCGCACCAGCGCCTCGCCGCAGCCGAGCCGGCCGAGCGCGCGCAGGTCGGGCTCGTCGAAGCGGTCGCCGAAGCGGCCCGCGCCGCTGAATGCCGTGTACGCCGCCATCGGGTCGCTGTCGAGCACGGCGAGCGCGTCCGTCACCAGCAGGTAGCCGCGCTCGACGCAGTCGGCGCCGCACTCGTCGAGGATGCGCCGGGTGCGGGCCAGCCAGCCGCTGGCCCGGGCGTCTTCGGCGCGCAGCATGAGCCCGAACGCCAGCCAGAACGCGCACCTGGCGGCGCTTCGCGCGTCACCTGCTCGCAGCCACTGCTGGTGGGCGCGCAACCAGGCGTCGTCGCTCCCCTCGTCCTGCCCGCAGAGGTAGCCGGCGATCGCCAGCCGTTCGAGATCCGGGGGATCGACGGCCGCCGCTGACAGGTGGGCGTACGCGTCCGTCCACGCGCGCCGGTCGAAGGCCGACCGGCCGCGCTCAAGACCGTCTGTGCTCAAGGTCGCCGTCCGCGCTCATCCGCACCCCCGCCGCTTCGCCCTGAACGTACCGCTTCGCGTGCCCGGCATGCGCCCGTCTGTCGGCTCTCCTACCCTGGTGCGGTCCGGCGGCATGGGTCCAAGGCACGGGGAGGCACGGATGACCGACGTCGACTGGTCGCGGATGGGCTGGCGCTCCTGGTCGGATCTCGGCGAGGTCCGGGCCCGGCTCGCCGCCGGTGCCGACCCGAACACTCTGGTACGCGGGCGGGGCCGACCGCTGCACCAGGCCGCCCAGTGGGGCTCGGCCGAGGTGGTGGCGGAGCTGGCCCGCCTCGTCGACGACGTCGACGCCATCGACGACGGGCGCACCGCGCTGTGGGTCGCGGTCAACGAGGACAAGCCGGAAAATGCCCGCGTGCTGGTGGCCGCTGGCGCGGACCCAAACCGGCCGATGATGGCCGGCTGGTCACCGGCGCGGCTGAGCCTGGCCGGGGCGACGCCGGACCTGTTCGACACCGGCGCGACGCTCACCTCGGAGGAGGTCGCCGCCGCCGCGGAGGCGCGCCGCCTCGTCGACGCGCTCGCCGAGATCGACGGTGACGGCATGAGCCTGTGCTGCGTGATGGGCATCGACTCCGCCGAGGCGGTGCGGCGCTTGGACGCCACGGCCGTCGAGGGCGAGGTGGACGTCGAAGACATGTGGGATCGCATGGACGACGACGACTCTATCCTCATACTCGGCGTCACCGACGTGCCCGGTGGCTGTGTCGTCAGTCAGCCATGGGCGTACGGCGCGTCGATGCCGCTCGTCGCGCTGCTGCTGTCGGCCGGCACCGTCTGCTACGGGATGTACGCCAACCCCAAGAGCGGCAACCAGGGCGAGTCGGTCCACGACGGCGTCATCACCGGGTCGGACCTGCATCCGGGCGGCGGATGGTGCGCGGCCGACGCACCCGCCGCCGAGGTCCTGCGCACCTTCCTGTACCGCAACCACGCCATCGAGTACTGCTGCGCCTACGCGAACGTGCGCCCCGCCGACGCCCGCCCGTTCACCGAGCCCGACCGGTGGGTGCGGCTGCCCGCCCGCAACTGGTGGGCGATCAGCGCGAACTAGACGGAGAATCGGCGCAGCGCCACGGTCGTCAGGGCCGTCGCCAGCAGGAGCATCGCAGCGGTGGCGACGAGCGCCGGTGACGGGCCGCCGGCCAGGGCGCCCATGAAGTCGAGACCGGCGATGTCGTTGACGACGGCGTACCAGAGCGGCGGGTAGAGCGCCTGGAACAGCCGGTGGGTGCGGCTCAGTACGCCCAGGGCCAGCGCGAGCGCGGGGATGAAGGCCACGCCGGCCAGCCAGCCCGGAAGGTCGCCGTCCAGCGCCATCCGCAGCCCCGGGCCGGCCCCGACCAGCGCGGTGAGCACGACGCCGGCCAGCCACTGCGCGAGCGTGCGTCGCAGGGGCGAGGAGCAGGCGTCGAGCAGCGCCTCGACGCCGTGCTCGCGGGCCTGCGCGCCCAGCCGGGACCAGATCAAGACCGGCCAGACCCAGGCCGCGATCAGCAGCGGGCCCGCCGCGCGGGCGGGCGCGGCCGCGCCGGCTACGACGAGCGCAGCGGCGCCGAGCCACCACCACCAGGAGACCCCTTGGGTGAGAATCCGCAGCTCACCGGCCAGCAGGCGCGCGAAGGCGGCGCCACGTCGCGGGGCGGTTTGGAGCCTCGGGTACGCCATGGGCGGCACCGCCGCAGCGATGGCCGCCGGCGTGCTTCGCTCTGCTTCCCTCACGGAAACACCCGCGCGCGCTGGGTCGAAGCGGCCGAACCAGATCGCCGGCACCGCCGCGGCCACGGTCGCCACGAGCAGGACGAGCAGGCGCTCCCCCACGAAGCCGGCGGCGAGGTCGACGCCCGACCACTCGATCGCACGGGGCGGAACGTCGAGGTACATCAGGCCCAGCGAGATCTCGGTGACCGTGATGCCGTGCGCGGCCAGATCGTCCCTCATGGACTTGGCGAACACGTGCACGCCCAGGCCGCCCAGCGGGGCGCCCGCCGACTGTCCGGCGATCATCGTGGCCAGCGAGACGAAGAACCAGACCACGTTGCCGAACCCGGTACGCAGCACGGGGATCGTCTCGAACAGCACCGCGGCGGCCGCGGTGAGCGCCAGCACCGGCAGCGTGAACACCGCGAACGGCAGCAGCAGCGCGACCGGGTCGATCGCCCTGGACTCGCCGCGCGCCAGCTGCATCACCACCGCGGTGCCGGCGAGTACGGCGGCCATCGACCCCAGCACCAGCAGGTTGCTGAGGTACTTGCCGACGAGGTAACCCGAGGTCCGCAGCGGCGTGGCGGCGAGCAGCTGCCCGACGCCGCTGCGCTCGTCGCGGGCGATCGCCGTGCGTACCACGTAGAAGCCGCCGGCCGACAGCCACAGCGCACCGGCGAGCGCGGTCACGGTGCCGATGTACGCGCTGTCGTAGGTGCCCCGGTAGGCCCCGGTATTGACGATCGTCCAATGTGCGTTCGTGGCGGGTGCGGCCAGGTACCCCAGTCCGACGGCCGCCAGCAGCACCACCGCGTACGCCGGACGGCGTACCCGCTCGCGAAAGTCCGCGACAGCGAGCGCGCTCAGCAGGCGCGGCGTCATCGCCCGACCTCCGCTGTTGCGCCGACCGCCGCGAGGTACGCATCCTCAAGATCCGGGGTAACGCGCGTCGCGTCCGGTCCCGGTGCCGCCGGCGAGAGCAGCCGCACGCGTACCCCCCGCGGGGTGTGGACCATCCTGCTGACGAGGTACCGGCTCTGCGTGGTCGCGATCGCGTCCGGCCCGACCACGGTCTCCCACACGTGCCCGTCCACGCCGCGCAGCAACTGCTCCGGGGTGCCGCGGCGCAGCAGCCGGCCGTTGGCGACGATCGCGATGTCGCTGGCCACCGACTCGACGTCCGACACGATGTGCGTCGACAGCAGCACCAGCCGGTCGGCGGCCAGCTCGCTGAGCAGGTTGCGGAACCGCACCCGTTCCTGCGGGTCCAGCCCGGCGGTGGGCTCGTCGACGATGAGCACCCGCGGGTCGGCGAGCAGCGTCTGCGCGATGCCGACCCGGCGCAGCATCCCGCCGGAGTACCCGCCCAGCGGGCGCTTGGCAGCCTCGGTCAGGTTGACCAGCGCCAGCAGCTCGTCGACGCGGGCGCGTGCCGACCGCGCAGACAGGCCCTTGACGGCGGCCAGGTACGACAGGAACTCGCGCGCGGTCAGGTTCGGGTACACGCCGAAGTCCTGCGGCAGGTATCCGAGCTGCCGGCGCAGCACGTCCGGCTTCGCGACGACGTCGGTGCCGTCGAAGAGCACCCGCCCGCTCGTGGGCCGGGTGACCGTGGCCGCGATCCGCATCAGTGACGACTTGCCCGCGCCGTTGGGGCCGAGCAGTCCCACCACCCCGGTGCCGAGCCGCAGGCTCAGCCCGTCTACGGCCCGCTTCTGTCCCTTGTAGACCTTGGTGACGTCGATCAGCTCGAACATCAGGACACCTTCCGTACCTGGGCCGTGTGCCCCTCGCCCGCGGCGGCGGTGACGGTGCGCTGGCTGGCCGGGTCGCTGCGCAGGGCAGGCCGCCCGGGTGCGGCGGTGACGCGGTACGTCTCGGGCCCACCGGGTAGGGCGACCTCGACATTGCCGCTGGCGCGAGCCTGGACGCGGGTGGGAGCGCCGGCGAAGGCGAGGGTGACGTTCCGCTCGCTGGAGGTGGCGGCGACGTCGGTGGAGCGCGCCCCTGTGACGTCCACATTGAGCTGGGCGGTGAGCCGCAGCGCGCCCGACGGATCCTCGACCCGCAGCCACGCGTCCGTCACCGTCGCGGTGAGGGCGCCGCCGAGCCCGACGGCGCGTACCGGGGAGTCGCTTGTCACCGTGACCGCGACCCCGGTCGGCACGTGCACGATGTGCCGGCCGCCGCAGTCGGGCACGAAGCCGCTGCAGGTGACGCTCAGCCGCAGCGTCGCGCCGTCCATGGACCAGGACGCGTTGTCGCCGGCGGTGGCCTTGCCGGTCAGCGACCGCTCCACCTCGACCGCCCTGCCCGTGCCGGCCGTGCTCGTGCCGGTCTTGCTCGTGCCGGTCTTGCTCGTGCCGGTCTTGCTCGTGGCGGCCACCAGGCGCAGGTCGGTGCCGGCGCTGTCGATGACGAGCCGGTCACCGGTAAATGTGAAATCGCGCCGGTCCTCGCGGGTCTCGTTGACCGCCCGCACATCGGTGCAGCCGGCGGCGGCCATAACCGCCGCGATTGCCACTAACGAAACAAAACGCATGTAAGGGCTCCTGCCGGTCTTTAAGGGATGCCTCAGCACACCACCCAGCACCGGTCCGGAGCACTACGCCCAGACGCCCAACCAGAGGTAGGGCTAGGCATACCGCGCCGGGCAGGGAGCGCGGGCTAGCGTGGTCGGGTGCCCGTACCGACGCCGCGGACCGCGATCGAGGCGGTCGCCCGGCGGCGGTTCCTGGCCTCCGGGTGGCCGTGGCGGTCCCTGGTGTACCTGCTGACGACCCCGCCGCTGATGCTGGCCGCCGGGCCGGCGCTGGCGCTGCTCGCCCTGCCCTGGCTCGTCCTGCTGCGGCGGGTCACGGCGTGGGACGACCCGTCGCTCGCCGGGCTGGCGCTCCTGCTGGTGGCCGGAGCGGTGCTGCTCGCGGCCCTCGGCCCGCTGGTGGCGCTGCCGCTCGGCGCGGTCGAGCGGTGGCGGCTACGCCTGGTGGACACCCGGCCGGTCGCGTCCGCACACCGGCGGCCGAGGCACGGCGCGTGGCTGCGCACCCGGTACGCCGAGGCTGCCACCTGGCGCGAGCTGGGCTACGCGGCGCTGCTGTCCACTGTGATACCGCTCGGGTACGCCGTCACCCTGGTCCTGGTGGTGCTGGTCGGCGCCTGCCTCGCCAGCCCCTTCCTCGTCTCGAAGGACGGTCCGATCGCGCTCGGCCTCGGCCAGGTCGGCACCGTCGGTGAGGCGGTGCCGTACGCGCTCGCCGGTGCGGCGCTGCTGCCAGCGCTGCCGTACCTGCTGGCGCTGCTCGCGGGCGCCCACGCGGCGGTGGCGCGGGCGCTGCTGTCAGCCGGTGCGGGAGAGCGGCTGCACGCCGAGCTCGTCGAGGTGTCCCGGTCGCGGGCCCGGCTCGTCGACGCGTTCGAGGCCGAGCGCCGGCGGATCGAACGCGACCTGCACGACGGCGCCCAGCAGCGGCTGGTCGGCCTGACCCTCCAGCTCGGGCTGGCCCGCCTCGACCTGCCACCCGACTCGCCCGCCGCCCAGGCCGTCGCCGGCGCGCACGACCAGGCCAAGCAGCTGATGGCCGAGCTGCGCGAGCTGATCCGCGGCATCCACCCGCAGGCGCTCACCGACTCTGGGCTGCCCGCCGCGCTACGTGAACTGGCCGACCAGTCGGCGATCCCGGTGACCGTCCACACCGAACTGTCCCGGCGGCCGCCCGCGCCGATCGAAACCGCCGCCTATTTCGTGGCCGCCGAGGCACTCGCCAACGTGTCCAAGCACAGCGGAGCCACGTCCGCGAGCGTCACCGCGACGCTCGACGGGCACGTCCTGGCCGTCGAGATCCGCGACAACGGCCGCGGCGGCGCCGACCCGGGGCGCGGCACCGGGCTGACCGGCCTGGCCGACCGCGTGTCCGTCGTGGACGGACGCATGTACCTGACCAGTCCGGCCGGCGGGCCGACCCTCATCCGCGTGGAGATTCCGTGCAGGCAGAACAGCAACCGGTCCGGGTAGTCCTCGCCGAGGACGGCGTGCTGCTGCGCGAAGGGCTCGCCGGCCTGATGGGACGGTTCGGGTTCGAGGTGGTGGCGGCGGTCGGCGACGCGGACGCGCTGCGTGAGGCCGTCACCGCGCACTCCCCCGACCTGGTGGTCACCGACATCAGGATGCCGCCCGGCTTCAGCGACGAAGGGCTGCGCGCCGCCGTCGACCTGCGCCGGGCACACCCCCGGCTGGCGGTGGTGGCGCTGAGCCAGTACGTGCAGCAGGGGTACGCCACCGCCCTGCTCGACTCGGGCGACGGGCGGAGGGTGGGCTACCTGCTCAAGGACAGGGTGGTCGACGTCGAGGAGTTCGTGGCCGCGCTCCGGCAGGTGGTCGGTGGGGGTACGGTCGTCGACCCGGAGGTGGTGCGGCAGCTCCTGCGCCGCCGCAGCGACCCGATCGCTCAACTGTCCACACGGGAGCGCGAGGTGCTCGGGCTGGTCGCCGAGGGCCACTCCAACGCGGCCATCGCCCGCCTCCTCGTGGTCTCCGAAGCGGCCGTCGGCAAGCACGTCGGCAACATCCTGGCCAAGCTGAGCCTGCCGCCCACCGACGACTCCAACCGCCGCGTGCTGGCGGTGCTGACCTACCTGCGCAGTTCCTCGGTCAGCGATTGAGTCGCTTGTAGATCGGGGCCAGCCGCTTGTGCAGGCTTTGATACACGTCGAACGCGCCGTCGTACACGGCCCGCGCCTCGGACGACGGCTGGAAGACCTGGTCGTCGCGCATCAGCCCGCGGATGTCGTCGAACGACAGCATCCCCGTGCCCACCGCACCGATCCAGCCCGCGCCGCGCGCGTTGACCGCTACCGGCTGGGCGTCGCGGCGGATCTCGATGCCCAGCACGTCGGCGAAGATCTGGCACCACGAGTCCGACCGCGCGCCGCCGCCGGTGATGACCATCGACGTGACCGGCGCGCCGAGAAACCGGTCGACCGCCCGCGTGAGCCAGCGCGTGTTGAGCGCGACCCCCTCGAACACCGCGCGCAGCAGGTCGGAGCGGCTGGTGTCGAGGGAGATGTTGAAGAAGCCGGCACGCAGGTTCGGGTCGTCGACGGGGGCGCGCTCGCCGTACAGCCAGGGCGTGTAGAGCACGCCGTTGGCGCCCGGCGGCACCGTCGGCAGGATCTTGTCGAACGCGTCGAAGATCGACCCCTCGTCGCGGCTGACGTGCCCGGCGCCCAGCAGCGGGTCGTCCAACTCGACGACCTTGTCGCGCAGCCAGGTCAGGTTGGCGCCGGCGGTCGCCTGGAGGGCGGTCATCAGGTACCGGTCGGGGATCGCGCAGGGCACCGAGGCGATCTGGGCGACGACGTCGGTCTTCTTGCGGGGCACGTGCGCGGCGATCCACGAGGAGGTGCCGAGGTACAGGTGCGGCTCGTTGTCGCCGGTGGTGCCCGCGCCGATCGCGGCGGCGGTGTTGTCGATCGCACCGGCCACCACCCGCACCGACTCGGGCAGCCCCAGGTGCTCCGAGGCGCTCCGCGACAGCGTGCCGATCACCTCGGTGCACGCGACGATCGGCGGCAGCTTGTCGCGGTCGATGCCGCAGTCGGCGACCAGGGCCGGCGAGTACCGGATGTTCGTGGGCCGCCGGTTGTCGGTGACCCAGGAGGTCAGGATCGAGTCGACGGTCGCGACCACGCGGCCGGTCAGCTTCAGATTGATCCAGTCGAGCACGTTGAGGAACGCCGCCGTCTGGGCGTACACGTGAGGCATGTCGTCGCGGACGAGCAGCATGTGCGCGGCGGGGTCCTTGCCCGTGGACGATGGCACGCCACCGGTGAGCCGCAGCCAGCGCGCGACCCTGCGCGCCGACAGCCCTCCGACCGACGGACGGCCACCGAACTGCTTGCGCAGGTGCGGAGCACCGCGCATGTCGAGCCACGTGATGCAGCGCGTCAGCGGCTCGCCGGCGGCGTCGACGGCGATCGTGCCCTCGCCCTGCGTGGACGAGCACACGGCGGTGACCGCCTGCATGTGCTCCGGGTGAGCGCGCCCGAGTTCGGCGGCGACCTCACCGAGCGCGTTCCACCAGGCGACCGGATCCTGCTCCGCGCCGCCGCCCGGCAGCACGTGCAGCGGCACCGGCCGCTCGGCCCAGCCGGTCACGGTGCCGTCGGCCGCGACCAGCGCGGCCTTCATGCCCGAGGTGCCGAGGTCGATCGCGAGGACCTGCGGCGCGACCCCTACCAATCAGACCCCTTCCACCTGCGCGAACACCTGGTCGAACCGCTCCAGCGCCGCGTCGATCACCTCGTCGGTGTCGGCCATCGACGTGTACAGCCGGGAGCCGGCCAGCGTGATGATGCCGTGGGCCGCGTAGGCCGCGCCCATCTGCTCCATCAGCCGCTTGCGCCCCTTGTTCTCCTTAAGCAGCTTGATCGGGCTGCGCATGTCCATCAGCATGACGCCACTGCACTCCAGGTGGACGATGGACCCCTGGTTGTAGGCGACGTACGGCAGACCGTACTTGTCGATCAGGCGCTGCAACCCCCGGGTGAGGCGGTCGCCGGCCCGGCCCGCGATGACCGGGGCGTTCGTGCGAGCCATCTCCTGGATCGCGAAGTAGCCGGCCGCGCACGACAGCGGGTTGGCCGACAGGGTGCCGCCGACCTGGATGTGCGCGCCGCTCTTGCCGTCGAGGCCCGAGCCGAACACGCTCATCACGTCGGCGCGGCCTCCGACGCCGCCGGCCATCGGGTACCCGCCGGACACCGCCTTGCCGAAGACCGTCAGATCAGGGGTCACGCCGAAGTAGCCGGCCGCTCCGCCGAGACCGACGCGGAACCCGGTGACCACCTCGTCGAAGACCAGCAGCGCACCGAACTCGTCGCACAGCTTACGGACCTTCTCGTTGTAGTCCTTCGGCACCGGCCGGGTGCCCGACTCGGGCCCGAGCGGCTCGACGATCACGGCCGCCGTGCCGCCCCGCACGCGGTTCTCGATGAGCTTGCGCCTCAGCTCACCGATGCTGTGCGGGAACGCCTCCCGGGTGCGGGCGGTCACGCCGAACGGAATGCCCTTCGCGTTCATCCGGAAACTACCGGGCACGCGCAGGCCGTACACCATCGTGTCGGACCAGCCGTGGTAGGCGCCGCCGACCTTGATGACCATCTTGCGGCCCGTGACGGCCCGTGCGGCCCGGACCGCCGCCATCACCGCTTCGGTACCGGAGCCGAGCGACCGGTACATCTCGATGTGCGGCATGTACTGGTTGATGATCTCGGCGAGCTTCAGCTCGTACTCGTGGAACAGCCCCGTCACCGGCCCGGACTCGCGGATCACCGCCGCGACCTGCTCGTTGACCGGCGCGTAGTTGCTGCCCAGGATCGTCGGCCCGCCGGCCTGAAGGAAGTCGATGTACGTGTTGCCGTCGCGGTCGGTCAGGTAGGCGCCCTCGGCCCGGTCGACCGCCAGCGGGAACGGGTAGTTGAAGGCCAGGTTGTGCTGGACACCGCCGGGGATGCGCTTCTTGGCCCGGTCGGTGATCTCCTTGCTGCCGCGGCACTTGGTCTCGAAGTAGTTCAGCACGTCGAGCAGCGCGTCGTGCCGCAGCCCGCGCGTGGGCTGGTCGACCAGCGCCTTGAGCCGCCGCATGGTGTCGTCTACGTCGAGGTACTCGCTGATCGCGTAGCCCGTCTCGGCTCGCGGTGCTTCTTTCACCTCGTCCGCGCTGGGAAGTTCCTCGTCGACGGGTACCCGGATCGGCGGCACCGCCTTGGTGATCTGCTCCGCGATCCGCTTCTCGTCCTTGCGCAGCTTGCCGAAGGCGATCTCGCGGATCGCCGCCGGGATCGTGTACACCTTGCCGGTCTCGGTCGTGAGCGCCAGCAGGTACGCGATCGAGACCTTCTCCAGCAGCGCCATGTTGAAGACGGCGCGCTCCGGGTCGGTGCCGACCGCGACGACGCCGTGGTTGGCGATGATGAACGCGTTGTCGCCCCCGGCGACCTTTTTCTGCACGTTCTTCGCCAGGAACCCGGTGCCCGACGGCGCGTAGTCGATGATCGCGACCTTCTTGCCGAGGAAGCGCACCTGCTCGTCGGTCAGCGCGGGGATCTCCTTGCGCAGGAAGGCCAGCGCCGACGCGTACGGCTGGTGGGTGTGCACGATGGCGTTGACGTCGGGCCGCTCGCGGTAGATGTTGGCGTGCATCCCGCACTCGATCGACGGTTTGAGCTCGACACCTGATCCGTCGGGCACGTGCTTGCCGTCGAAGTCGACGATGCAGACGTCTTCGGCGCGCATCCGCTCGTACCCGTAGTTGCTCGGCGTCACGGCGTACAGCTCGCGGCCGGGAATGCGGACCGAGACATTGCCCTCGGTCGCTTTGAGGTAGCCGCGTTCGAGCATCGTGCGGCACATGTCGACGACGTGCTGGCGAGAGGTCCGGTGCTCCACGTTTTCCATGGTCTCCGGGGCGGCCGGATGAATCACCGTCTCCCGGACAGCGAGATTCGACCGGTTTCTTATCACGGCGTGACAACATTGGCCGGTGACCCCATGGCAGCGGCTACCCGCCGACCTCTCGCCGGCGATGCGCCCCCACCTGCCGGCGACCGTGCAGGCCGTCGCCAGCGCCATCACCGATACCACGCCCGCGTTCGCGACGATCCAGGACGCCAAGTTCGAGCGCGACGTTCACACCGCCGTACGCGTCGCGATCGAGCGCTTCCTCGACCTCGTCGGCACCGCCGAGCCCGCGCTGCCGCCCCGCTTTCGCGACGTCTTCGTCAGCCTGGGCGCCGCCGAGGCCCGCGAGGACCGCGGCCCGGAAGCGCTGCTCGCGGCGCTCCGGACGGCCTCTCGCCTGCTGCTGCGCATGGCCTGCGACGCGCTCGCCCGCACCCGCCCAGTCGGCACCGACGAGCTCATCGACCTGTCCGACGCGATCAGCGCGTACGTCGACGAGCTGGCCGCCGCGAGCACCGACGGCTTCGCGCTCCAGGTGCGCGAACAGGCCGGCGAAGGCGACCGCCGCCGGCGCCGCCTCGCCGAACTCCTGCTACGCGGCGGCACCGCCCCGAACGTGGCGCTGGCCGCCGCGTCCGCCGTCGGCTGGCCCGACCTCGACACGGTCGTGCCCGTGCTGCTGCCGCTGGACCAGGCGCGCGACGCCCGCTTCCGGTACGGCGCCGACGGCGTCGTCACCGAACGCGGCCACGACGCTGTACTCCTCCTACGGGCTCCGCCCACCTCCGTTCCCAATGAATCCGTCGTCGGCCCCGCCCTCGGCTGGCCACAGGTGCCGGAAGCGGTGCGGCTCGCCGAACTGACCGCCGAACTCGTCGGAACCAGCCACGGCCCGGTCTTCGTCGACCACCACCTCGCGACGCTGGCGCTGCGCGGCGAACCCGGCGCCCTGGCAGTGCTCGCCGCCCGCCGGCTGGCGCCGCTGGCCGGGCTACGCCCGACCCAGCGGGAAAACCTACTGGCCACTCTGCACAGCTGGCTGCGACATTGGGGCTCGCGGGCGGCGGTCTCGGCCGAGCTGTTCGTACATCCCCAGACGGTTAGCTACCGCCTCGGCCGCCTACGCGACCTACTGGGCGACGACCTGGACGACCCCGCGACCCGCTTCGAACTCCTCCTGGTCCTGACCGCCCGCACCCCCTGAGGCCCCACCCAACCCGTCCCGCAAGCCACGCCGTCCCGCAAGCCACGCCGTCCCGCGCGCCACGCCGTCCCGCGCGCCACGGCCGTCCCACGCCACGCCGGCCCCGCCGGCCACGCCACCCCCGCCGGCCACGCCAACCCCGCCGGCCACGCCCACCCCGCACACCGCGGCCTGCGACCCCGCCCGGGCGCGCACGGCCCGCCTGGCCTGCTCGTCGATCAAGGAGATCTGCGTCGACCAAGGGCGAATGCACGTGGAAAAGAGATCGAACCACGTGCGTTTGCCCTTGATCGACGGGAGCCGCACAGGCGCGGGAGCGCCGCGCGCGGCGCGGCAATGGATCGCGCGGCGGCGGGCGGCAGGCGGGCGGGCGCGGGAACCGCGGGCTGGGATCGGGGCTCTATGGTTTGTGTGAAGGCGCGGTGGATGGTGGCCGTGCTCGTTGCAGCCGCGGCCGGGTGTGACGGTGGTTCGGCGCCGGATGGCGCTACGCCCCCGCCGGGCACCAGGGCGCCGGCCAGTGCCACGGCCGCCGGGTGCGCGCGACCGGCGGCCGGCAGCGCTGACGCGGTGGTGCGGCCTGGCCCTACCAACGGGTTGCCGGCCTCGCCGGGCGGCGATCCGCTCGTGATCGAGACGGTCATCCTGGATCGGGAGTGTCGACCGGCCACGGGTGCGGAACTGCGGATCTGGCACACCGACGCGCAGGGGCGCTACGGTCCGGCGGACTCGGAGAGGTGCTGCTACTACGAGGGCACGGTGCGCACTGACCACAACGGACGGTTCCGGCTGGAGACGATCAGGCCGGCTCAGTACCCGGAGGCGAACTCGCCGCCTGCCCACGTACACATGGAGATCCGGCACGGGTCGACGGACCTTGCGACGCAGTTCGTGTTCGGCGTCGCGTCGCCACCGGCGACGGTGGCGCCGGCCGGCGACCTCGTGACGGTGGTCCTGCGCCGTGCGGGCGCAGGCTGGCATGGCGACGCCGTGCTCGTCCTCTGACCGGCCCGCAGCCCTTCGCCGCCGCGAGCCGCCACGCCGCACGGCCAGCCAGAGGACCCGAGAGCCGCAGCGCCGCCACGCCGCACGACTAGCCGAGGCTCGCCAGAGCCCGCAGCGCCGCCATGCCGCGCTGACCGCCGGGCCTGCCGACGGCTGGCGCGGCGATCAAGGAAATCCGCATCGATCAAGGGCGAATGCACGCGGAAAAGAGATCAAACCACGTGCGTTTGCCCTTGATC
>NZ_JBAKHX010000066.1:0-45217 GCF_036906915.1 Micromonospora sp. CPCC 206061 | reverse complement strand
CGGGCGGCGCGGGCGGGGCGGGCAGGGCGGGCGGCGCGGGCGGGGCGGGCAGGGCGGGCAGGGCGGGGTCAGGTTGTGAATGTCGATAGGCGGGCTTGGTTGGTTACGTCGACGCCGCCTGGGGTTAGGCGGATGGCTGACTCGGCTGCCAAGCGGGCCAGGGCTCGGTTGACCGTGACTCGGCTCAGACCCAACGCGCGGCCCAGGTCCTCCTGGGAGCCGCGCCAGGCTCCCTCGGCGAGCAGCGACCGCGCCACCCGCGCCACCGCGGGCAGCGTGACCGCGTCGGCCATGCGCTGCTGTAGTGCCAAAGCGTCAGCCGCCAGCTTCCCGAGCACGTGCCGGCGCACGCGCGGCTCGTCGTCGAGCAGGCGCAGGAAGGGCACGGTAGGCAGCGCGCGGCCGGTCACCGCGGTTGTCGCCAGCAACGCGCCGGACAGCGCAGGCCCGCCGAGCACGGCCGGCTTGTCGACGATCGACGGGCCGTCCCAGCGCCCGGCCCAGAACTGCCCGCCCGACGCGGCCGGGTACGCGGTGACGATCGTGCCGCGCAGCAGCAGGATGACCGGCCCGGCCGGGCCAGCCGCTGGGCGGATCACCGCGCCGGCCGCGTACCGGATGGGGCTGCTTTCGCGCTCGAGCGCGACGAGCGTGCGGGCGTCGAGCGCCGCGAACGCCGGGATCGTCGCCAGTGAGGTCATGTATCCAGTGATACAGCGCCCCTCCCGCCCTCGCCCGTACGGTGCCGGCATGTGGATCGTGGAACTGAGGTTTTCGGACGCCCCGGAGCGGCTTGCCGCCCGTCCCGCGCACCGGGAGCGCCTGGCGGAACTGCATCACGCGGGCGCGGTGCGGATGGCCGGGCCGCTGGCCGACGGATCGGGCGCGGTGCTCGTTTTTGACGTGCCGGACGAAGATGCGTTGGACAGGCTGTTGGACGCCGACCCCTACTTCGCCACGCTGGGTGTCGAGGTGGCCAGCAAGCGGGCCTGGGAGCCGCTCACGCTGTGTGCTCCCGCAGGAAGCCCTCGACCAGTACCGGAATCTCCCCACCGGTGTGCAGCATGTTAAGGCCGTGTGTGGTGCCGCTGAACACCGCCAGCCGCTTGTCCGGGCTGGGCGCCTCGTTGACGAACCGGGTCGCCGACCGGGCCGACATCGCGTTGCGGTCACGCTCGGTGTACACGAGCAGCAGCGGCACCCGGAATGTCGTGCGCGCCGCCAGCGGCGTACGCGGATCACGCCCCGCCGGCGCGGCGGGCTCGGTGAGGCTCGGCACGGACAGCGCCACCACCCCGCTCACCTGCTCGCCGAGGTGGGCGCCCGCGACCAGGGCGACTCCCGCGCCGATGCCGGCACCGACGACGACCACCTCGGTGGCGCCCGCCGCCCGCAGCGCCGCCACCGCGACCGTGGTGTCGGCGACGTAGTCGTCGACGGCGCCACACTCGCTGAACCCGAAGCATCGCAGGTCGAAAACCAGCACGTGGTAGCCGAGCTCGACCCACCGGTGAGCGTGCCGGTGCCACTGGCACATGTCGCCGTCTTCCTGGTGGATGAGCAGCAGCCCGCGCGGGCCGGAGCCGAGCCGCACCCCTGCCAGCCCCACCCCGTCGGCGGTGGTCATCGGCACGTTGACGGCGCTGGGGCCGAAGCAGCGGGCCGCCGGGTCGGGTGGACGAGCTGGCTCGGCCGCCGACGTGACGGGTGGCCGCACCGGCGGATCGACCCTGATGCCGCCGCAGTTGGCCGTCGCGGCGATCTCCCCCGATAGGAGCACCGCGCAGGTCAGGCGCAACAGCCCACCCGCAAGCATGCCAAATTGTATGCCCGCAAGGGAAAATAGGGCCATGCCCCGCATGGGGACGGAGCCTCCGCCGGAATACGTGGCGTTCGTCGAACGGCACCTCGACGCGCTGCGCCGCGAGTCCGCGCGCGTGGTCGGCGACGAGCGCGACGCCGACCTGCTCTACCCCGACGTGCTGGCCGATGTGGCGGGACGCTGGCGCTGGCTGGAGCTGCTGCGGGTTTGGCTGGGCGAGACGCGCGCCGCCGACCTGTACCTCGCCCGTGCGTTCGCCCGCCGCTCCGAGCGCTGGCAGCCCGCCGAGTTGGGGCCGGTCGAGGTGGAGGTGCAGGTGGGGCCGGGCAACGCTGTGCCGGCCCCGTACCGCATACCGCCGCCGTGGTCGAGCGTCGCGCTGCGGCTGGCGTCGCAGGTCGGCACGACCCGCCGGCCCGAGGCTCGCCCGCTGGCCGAGGCCGCGGTGGCGTGGTGGCACGCGTACGAGCATCGCCGCCACCGCAAGCTGGTGGCGGCCGGTGTCGCGGTCGCCCTGCTGGTGGTACTGATGGTGCGGGTGCCGCAGGAACTGGATGCGGCGGCCGGCCAGCACCCGCTGATCGGCCGAGTGTCCGCAGTGGACGTCGGGCATAGTTTGGCCACATGAGACGACGACAGATGGTGACCACGGCGGCCGCCGGTGTACTGGGCACAATGGTCGGCGCGGCGCCTGCGCAAGCAAACAAAGCCGGCAGGGTGGATCTGAGCGCGCTCCAACTCGTGAACCTTTCGCACGTCAACGATCCCGCGACGACCAGCGTCTTCCCGGGTGATCCGGAGTTCCGGCTGACGGTGATGGCGACGATCCCGCAGGACGGGTTCTACATGCAGTACGTCGAGGAGGGCGAGCACACCGGCACGCATTGGGGGGCGCCCGGTCACTTCCAGGAGGGCGGGTTGCTGGCCGACGATCTGGACCCCAATGACCTGTTCCTGCCGGCGGTCAAGGTCGACGTGCGCCGCAAGGCGGCCACCGACCCGGACTACGGGGTGACGGTCGACGACCTGCGGCGGTTCGAGCGCCGGCATGGGCGCATCCCGTCCGGGGCGGCGGTGGTCCTGTGGACCGGGTGGGAGGACAAGTGGGGCACGCCCGCGTATCCGAACCTCGATGACGAGGGCGTGATCCACCAGCCGGGGTTCACCATCGAGGCGGCACAGTGGCTGATCGACACCGGCCGGCTGGCGACCCGGGGCGCGCTCGGCACCGACACGTTCAGCCCTGACCGGGGCGTCGACACCGACTTCGCGGTGTCGGTCGCGCTGTACCAGGAGCACCGGATCAGTCTGGAAAACCTCGCGAACCTGGCCGCGCTGCCGGCGACCGGTGCCTGGGTGCTCGCGGGCGGTCCCATCCACAAGGCGGGCTCTGGCTCGACCGCGACGATCTTCGGCTTCATCCCACCGAGGCGGTAAGCCCCTGGATCGGGCGTGGCGGGCCGTACAGGTAGCCCTGGCCTAGGCGGCATCCCAGCCGGGCCAGGGCACCCGCCCGCGACACCGTCTCGACGCCCTCGGCGACGACCGCCACCTGCAACTCGGCGCAGATCGCCAGCACCGACCGGCAGAGCGCCTCGGCACGCTCCGGCTCGGTCTCGATGTCGGTGAGCGCCGCGTCGAGTTTCACCACGTCGACCGGCAACGCGTGCAGCTGGGCGAGCGCGTTGAAGCCCGATCCGAAGTCGTCCAGCGCCACCCGTACGCCTCGGGCCCGGATGCGGCGCGCGGCGGCCGCGGCGCCGGTCAGGTCGACGATCCGGCTGGTCTCGGTGATCTCCAGGACGAGACGGCCGGGCCGCAGCCCGTGCCTGGCCAGGGCCCGGTCGAGCGCCGCCTCTAGCTCCGGCCGCCCCAACCGGCCCGCGGACACGTTCACGTGTACGTCGATGGCCTGCCCGTACGTCTCGGCGAGCGCCGCCGCGTCGCCGCACGCCCGGTCGAGCACGAAGTCGTCGAGGTTGGCGACCAGCCCGGCACGCTCGGCCACCTTGACGAACACGTCCGGGTCGACCGCACCGGCGACCGGGTGGGACCACCGGGCCAGCGCCTCCACGGCTACCGTCGCCGCGTCTTCGAACCGCACGATCGGCTGGTAGTGCACCTCGAACCCGGCCGACGCCGGGTCACCGGTCAACGCCGTCGCCAGCAGGTCGGGCAGGTGCGGGTCGCCGCTGCCGTCGCTGACCCCGGCCTCGTACCGCACAAGCAGGCCCTTGCCGCGACGCTTGCCCGCGTACATGGCGGCGTCGGCGCGGCGCAGCAGGGAGTCTGGCGTGAGCATCTCGTCGGCGTCCGGCACGACAACACCGACGCTGGCGCTTACCCGCACGGTGTGCGCGTCGACGGTGAACGGCTCGCTCAACGCGGCGATGATCCGCTCACCGACCCGCTCCGGCACCGTCGGGTCACCGTCGAGCAGGATCGCGAACTCGTCGCCGCCAAGGCGCGCGACCGCGTCGTCCCGGCGTACACAACCTTGAAGCCGGTCGCCGACGGCGCGCAAGAGGCGGTCGCCGGCCGCGTGCCCCAGGCCGTCGTTGACCAGCTTGAAGTCGTCGAGGTCGACGAAGAGCAGCGCGACGGGCTGCCCGTGCAGCCGATGCCGGTCGACGGCGTGCTGGAGGCGTTCCCGGAAGAGTGCCCGGTTGGCGAGGCCGGTGAGCGGATCATGGAACGCCTGGTAGGCCAGGCGCTGCTGGCCCTCGGAGACCCGGGCGAGCAGCGCGGTGTTCTCCACCAGCGTCACCATCTGCCGGGCGACCACCAGGCCGAGGCCCAGCCACCCGACGTAGATCTCCACGTTGGACAGTCTGTGGCCGCTGAGGGCGCGGACCACGACGAGCAGCCCGGTGGCGATCACGGGCACGTATGGCACGAGCAGGTGCAGCCAGTCCGCCCGGCGACGCGGCGCGGGCACCGGCTCGGGCGGCTGCCGGTCGACGGTGGCCGAACCCGCCAGCGCGATCAACGCGGGTCCGGCGATGAAACCGGTGTTGGCCAGCGGCGACATCGATTCGGCGCCGGTCGCCACCAGGTACGCGTAGACGCAGTCGGACAGCGACAGCGCGACCAGGCCGAGGCCCAGCAGCGAGAGCTGCGGGCGGTATGCCCGCGGCACCGGCCGGGTCGAGAACATCAGCACCACGATGGCGGTCAGCACCAGGTCGGTGATCGGGTGGGCGATCGCGACCGCGAAGGCCTCGCGGGTCTCCGCCCCCGCCTCCACGACCGCGCCGAGCACCGTCGCCCAGCTCAGCACCAGCAGCGACGCCACCACGATCAGGCCGTCGAGCACCAGCACCGCGCGGTCGCGGTGCCGCGACTGCGGCGAGGCCGCGGCCGGGCGCGGCACCGACGCCGCGATCGACAGCAGCGCCAGCAGCGCGAAGACCGGCAGCGAGAGGTACCCGAAGTCAGCCAGCGACGGTGACGGGAGGTGCTCGGTGCTGAAGATCTGGTACCAGCTCCAGATGAGCTGCCCGAGCGCCCAGCCGGCCATGCCCAGGGCCATGAGGCGGCGCCACGAGCGCTCCGCGCCGGTCAGCCTGCGGGTGGTCCAGGCGCAGGTCGCGACGGCGGCCAGCGCCGCCGCCAGTTGAGCTCCATTGTCGAGCACAGCCACCGCGCGCGCCGGCAGCCAACCACTGCTGTTGACGCCAACTATCACGGCGACGGCTATCAGCGTCACCGTGACACGGGCATAGAGACGTGTCAGCCCACCCCTCCCCTGGCAGACTCGAGCACCCCCGCACGACCGGAGTAACCTACCGCAGTTGGGCGCCCGTGTCGTTGACCTGGCTCAGGCGCCGTCGGTCACGTCCGCGATGATCACGGTTACGTTGTCGGGGGCGCCGGCCCGTAGCGCGAGATCGACCAGGCGCTGGGCGCAGTCCCGCGGCTCGGTGTAGGCCCCGAGCGTCTCCGCGATCGTCTCGTCCGAGACCACATTGGACAGACCATCGCTGCAGAGCACCCACCGGTCGCCGGCGACCGGCCGCATGTACGTGAACGACGGGGTCGCCTCGCCGCCCTGGATCGCCTGGGTGACCACCGCCCGGCGGGGGTGGCTCCCGGCCTCCTCACGCGTGATCACGCCCTCGTCGACGAGCATCTGGACGAAAGTGTCGTCACGGGTCATCTGCCGCAGTTCCCCATCGCGCAGCAGGTACGCCCGGGAGTCGCCGACGTGTCCCAGTACCAGGGCGCTGCCGGTGAAGAGCACCACCGTCAGGGTCGTGCCCATGCCCTCGCGGTTCGGGTCTTCGGCGACCGCGGCCCGGATGCGGCTGTTGGCCTCGTCGAGCGCGTCCCGCAACGCGGCTATGAGCCCGTCGTCGGCTATCTCGGTGTCCAGCCCGGCGATCACATCGATGACGATGCGGCTGGCGAGGTCTCCGGCGGCCATCCCACCCATGCCGTCTGCCACGGCGAGCAGGCGCGGCCCGGCGTGTACCGAGTCCTGATTCGCACTGCGAACCAGGCCGGTGTCACTCACCGCCGCGTAGCGGAGCTTGAGGGTCATGGCAGGCAGCCTGCCAGGGTAGGGGCAGGCATGTCTCTAGTAGATCACCCCAACGACCGAGAAGTACCGAAAATCCGTGTTTGCGCTGGCGGCCCCCCAATGGTGATCGACTCGCCTGTTCGGCGACTCGAAGACCGTCCACAAAGGTGCCGCACCCGGGTTACCTCACTGCCTGTTGTCGTGAAAAGCTATGGCGCGTGGTGGGTGGTCAGGCGTCAGTGATTAACCGGTGTCCCTGTTGTGGATACCGGACAGGGTGCATAACGTGCCCGGTCTGTTTCTGGACCGACCCGGGGCAGGCCGATCCGAGCGCCTTCGTGGCGGTCGGCGGCCCAAATGGCGATCTCAGCCTGAACGAGGCGCGGCTCAACTTCGCGCTGTACGGCGCGAGTCACCCCCGCTATCGCGAGGTGGTTCGTAAGCCCCGTCCGGACGAGCTCCCCTGACGGTATTCAATTCCTGAAAGGGTGCTGGGCCGGTGGCCCGGCGCTCTTTCACCTCAACCATTCGAGCAGGCGGTCGCCCTGCTGCCAGACCGTGAGCGCGGAGAAGACGCCGAAGAGTGCCACCGCCCAGGCGAGCGCGGCCACCCGGTACGCCCGCGGCCTTATCTCGTCGGGCAGCACCCGCCGGTTCAGCACGAGCAGCAGGATCGAGTACATGAACATCATCAGGCCGCCCACGCAAGCCGAGATGACCAGCAGCGGCAGCGGCTGATCGAAACCGGCCAGCAGGATCGCGCAGCCCAGCACCACCAGGCCCCACACCAGCGCGAAATAGATCCGGCTTTCGGAAAAGCGCCGCAGATACGAGGTCTTCAACACGTCGGCGGCCAGCCGGCTGGTGTAGTCGACGATGCCCATCGCGGCGGCGAACAGCGAGACCGCGCCGATCAGCCAGAAGAGCACACCGAACCACGGCCCGACGAGCTCTTTGAGCCGCTCCCCCTCGACCTCCAGGAACGCGACGCTGTTGGCGAGCCCGGGCACGCCGTACACGGTTGAGTAGGCGAGCATCGACATCAGCACGATCGTCACGAACGAGATCAGTACGAACGTGGCGAGCTGCTCCTGGTTGGCGACCTTCCACCAGCGCCGCCACCGCGCCATGTTGTCGGGGGTCGGCTCGAAGACGTACCCGGCCCTGTCCGGCGCCGCCTCCTCGTGCCCCGTCACCGGGCTCACCAGCCGCGGCACATAGGCGCCCATCCCGTACCGCTTGTCGCGGATCCAGTTGCTCTGGCAGAGGTTCTGGCCGCCGCCCGCGCCCGCGAACACCAGCGCGGAGAGCATGAGCGCGAACCCAAGCTCGGTCGGGAAGTCCGGCGAGGTCACGGTGGTGGGCAGTTCCCGCCACGCGTCTGCCGAGATCGCGAACACCACCGCCACCACGATGAAGAGCACCACCAGGCCGACCTTGACGAACTCGACCCGCTCCAGCGCGCTGTAGATCACCGGCGCCAAGGTGAGCGTCGTTCCGATCAGCAGCAGCAGGACCACCGCGATGAACTTCGGTTCGCCGCCGAAGATGTACGTGAGCATGGTGGCGGAGCTCGATGCCCACCCGGGCCACAGGTTCGCGAAGTACACCATGATCGCGAAGACCAGGCCCCAGTGCCGCCAGAACCGGGAGAACCCGGTCAGCGCGGTCTCACCCGTCGCCAGCGTGTACCGCTCGATCTCCATGTTGATGAAGTACTGCGTGATGATGCCGATCGCCGCCGCCCACAGGAAGACCAGCCCCACCTGCGACGCGATGTACGGAAACAGGATGAACTCGCCGGAGGCGAGTCCCACGCCGGCCGCGACCACTCCAGGTCCGATGATCCGCCAGGGAGAGGACGGCAGGTCCGGCAGTTCGCGTACCGTCACGCCCGGTAGATGGCGCGTCGGAAATCGATCAGCGGCGGTCTGCGTCATGGATCGTCAATACCCAGGCGACGTCCGACACATTCCCGCAAAGTGTCAGCTAGCACGCAGAAATGAACCTGAGTCTTCACGCAGTATGCCTAGATGACCGGCGAGCAGGTGGATCTGCAGACGACATTTCTGGTGGCGCTGCTCGCGATGCTGATCGGCCACCAGGTCGGCGATCACGTCGCGCAGACCGACAGGCAGGCAGTGAACAAGTCGACGGGCGGCTGGACCGGGGCGAAGGCGCTCGCCGGGCACCTCACCGGATACCACCTGACCGTCTTCGGCGTGCTCGCCGTCACGGCGTACACATTGGACCTGTCGCTGTCGCCGACGGGCGTGGCGGCGGGGTTCGCGTTCAGCCTGGTGACGCACGCGGTCCTCGACCTGCGCTACCCGGTGCGCCAGATCCTGCGCCTGACCCGCTCCCCCGCCTTCGCCGAGCAAACCACGCCGGTCTCCGGCATGTACGTAGCCGACCAAGCCTTGCACTGGCTGGCCCTATTGATCTCCGCCTTGATGATTGCCCGCCTGTAGCCGCGCTCCCTTCCTCCCCGCCGATCGACCGCGCCGCCGGTTCGTGGCTCAGGCGCGGCGCGCAACCGGACGCCGCGCACCTGCGCCTAACGCGCCGCCGATCAAGGGCATCTCCATCGATCAAGGGCGAATGCACGTGGAAAAGAGATCGAAGCACGTGCGTTTGCCCTTGATCGGCGGGAAGAGGGGCGCGGAGCGCCCGGCGCCGGGCGCGCGAAGCGCCCCGCGCGGCGCGACCGGTGGCGCGGGTGGGCGGGTGGGCGGGGTTAGAGGAGGGGGAGGAGTTTGTCGGCCGCTGCCTCTAGGAAGGGGCGTTGGTCTTGGGCTACCTGGTGGATGTAGATCTCGTCGAAGCCCAGGTCGGCGTACGAGCGGAGCCAGTCGGCGTGTTGGGACAGGTCCGCGGAGATGTTGACGACCTCTGCCACCTGCTCGCGGGTCACGAAGCGGGAGGCCTCGTCGAAGTGGTCGGTCAGCTCCAGGTCCCAGCACACCGGCGGGGCGAACACGTTGCTGCGCCACTGTTCGTGCGCGATCCGCGCCGCCTCGTCGGCGTCCGGGGCCCAGCTCAGGTGGGCCTGGAGGCACAGCCGGCCACGACCGCCGGCCGTCCGGTACGCGTCGATCATGCGGCGCAGGTGATCTTCAGGAGCATTGACGGTGATCAGGCCGTCTGCCCAGGTGGCGCACCAGAGGGCGGTCTCGACGCTGACCGCGGCACCGACCAGCGGCGGCGGCTCCTCGGGGCGGGTCCAGAGGCGGGCGCGGTCGACGGTGACCAGGCCGTCGTGGCTGACCTCCTCGCCGGCCAGCAGCGCGCGGATCACGTCGACGCACTCACGCAGGCGGGCGGCGCGCAGTTCCTTGCGTGGCCAGCCGCCGCCGGTGATGTGCTCGTTGCTGGCTTCGCCGGTGCCGAGGGCGGCCCAGAAGCGGCCGGGGAACATCGCGCCGAGGGTGGCGATGGCCTGGGCGGTGATCGCGGGATGGTACCGCTGGCCGGGTGCGGTCACCACGCCGAATGGCAGGTCGGTGGAGGCCAGCGCGGCGCCGAGCCACGACCACGCGTACCCGGACTGGCCCTGCCGGGCGCTCCAGGGCGAGAAGTGGTCGGAGGACATTGCCGCGCCGAACCCGGCCCGCTCGGCGCCGACCACCGCGTCTAGCAGAGCGCGGGGGTGGACCTGCTCGTGGGACGCGTGGATGCCGTACACCGTCATGCCACGCTTCTACCCTCGTTGAATGTCAGCCAACCGCCTCGTCGACATAGCACCAACGCCACCTCTCGCCGGGCTGGAACGACTGGACCACGGGGTGCTCGGTCGCGTGCCAGTGTGCGGTGGCGTGCTTGCGGGGCGACGAGTCGCAGCAGCTGACCCGACCGCAGGCCAGGCACAGCCGCAGGTGCACCCAGTCGGTAAACCCGTCGGCGAGGCAGTCCTGGCAGCCGTCGGTGCTCTGCGGCGAAGCCGCATTAGCCGAAGCCAGGTGCGTACAGGTCATGCTTACTCCTCCACGGTGCGGTGCAGCATGGACTCCTCCAGATCGAGGTCGCGCTGGGCCCGGCGGAGTACCTCTTCGGGGATGCGGCCTTCGTCCCGTGCCGCGCGGAACACGCCCCGCTCGGCGTCGATCATCTCGCGGCGCAGTCGACCGTACACCCGTGACGGGGTCTCGCCCTCGCCGCCGAGGCGCTCCCACGCCTTGTTGACACGGTGCTCGCCGAGATCGCGCAGCTTGTGGAGGACCCGCTCGGGTACGCCGTCGGCGATCGCGTCGAGGCGGTCGCGGGCGGCCTTGCTGGCGGCGTTCTGCACGGCCGCCTCGGCGAGGGCGTCCTGGGTGCGCTCGTCCTGTGGCAGATGGAGCCGGCGCGCCACGGCCGGCAGGGTGGCGCCTTGGAGCACCAAGGTCACCACGATCACGGCGAACGCCAGCCAGATGAACAGGTCGCGCGGGTACTCCACTTCGCTGGTGGGTGGCAGGGCGAGCGCCGCGGCGAGCGTCACCACCCCGCGCATACCGGCCCAGCCGACCACGACTGGGTGGCTGGCCGGCGGGAAGGGGTCGCGGCGACGGATCCTCGGGATGAGCCGCGACAGATAGGTGGAGGGGAAGACCCACAGGAACCGGGTCACGATCAGCACGCCGATGACGGCCGCGGTGATCCACGCGACCTCGCCCCACGGGGTTTCGAGCTCGCGGACGATGTCGCGGAGCTGGAGGCCGACCAGCAGGAACACCAGGCCCTCCAGCAGAAAGCGGGTCATCTGCCAGAACCCGTCGCTCTGGAGGCGGGAGGCGGCGGACATGAGGGTGGGCATGCGGTGCCCGAGGTACAGGCCGGCGACCACCACGGCCACGACGCCGGACGAGTGGATGGCCTCGGCGACGAGCACGATGAGAAACGGGGTGAGCAGCGACAGCGCGGTGTCGAGCAACGGGTCGGTGATCTTCTTGTGCAGGAAGCCGATGATCACCGCGCCGACGGCGCCGATCGCGACGCCGCCGCCGGCCGCGATGACGATGTCGCGGCCGATGTCCAGGAGTCCCACGGCGGTACCGGTGGCCGCGCCTATCGACACCCGCAGCAGTACCAGCGCGGTGGCGTCGTTGATCAGGCTCTCGCCTTCGAGGATCGTGACCAGCCGCCGGGGCAGCCCGATCCGGCGGGCGATGGCGGTGGCGGCGACCGCGTCGGGTGGTGCCAGCACCGCGCCGAGCGCCACGCACAGGGCCAGCGGCACCTCGGGCAGCATCAGGTGCAGCGCCACGCCGACGACCAGCGCCGTGAAGATCACCAGACCGATGGCGAGCAGCAGGATCGGGCGCAGGTTGAAGCGGAACGCCGGCACTGATGTCTCGATTGCGGCGACGTAGAGCAGTGGCGGGAGGATGCCGACGAGCACCATCTCGGGTTCGAGGTGCACCTCGGGGAACCCGGGCACGAACGACAGCGCCAGGCCGCCCAGTACGAGCAGGATGGGCGCGAGCATGCCGAGGCGTCGGGCGAGTGCCACCCCCAGCACCGCCACCGCGACCAGTACGACGACGTCAACCAGCCCGTCCATGCGGTGGAGCTTATGTGTTCAGGCGACCCAGACGGTCTTGAGGTTACAGAACTCACGGATGCCGTGTGCGGACAGTTCCCGCCCGTACCCGGAGTTCTTCACGCCGCCGAACGGCAGCTCCGGGTACGACGTGGTCATGCCGTTGAGGAACACCTGGCCGGACTCCAGGTCGGCCACGAACCGCTCCTGCTCGCCCGGGTCGGCCGTCCACGCGTTGGCGCCGAGCCCGAACGACGTGCCGTTGGCCACCGCGACCGCCTCGTCGTACGAGCCGACCTGGTAGAGCCCGGCGACCGGGCCGAAGACCTCCTCGGACCACATCCGCATCCGCGGTGTGATGCCGGCGACGACGGTCGCCGGGTACCACCAGCCGGGCTGGTCGGGGCGCTCGCCGCCGCACAGTACCCGGGCGCCGTTGCCCACCGCGTCCGCCACCTGCTCCTCGACGTCGGTGCGGCCCTGCTCGGTCGCGAGCGGGCCTACGTCGGTGTCAGCCGCCAAGGGGTCGCCGAGCGTCATCGCGGACATCCGCCCGACGAACGCCTCGGCGAACGCGTCGTACACGTCGGCGTGCACGATGAACCGCTTGGCCGAGATGCACGACTGACCGTTGTTGAGGCAGCGGGACGTCGCGGCGACCTCCGCTGCCCGCGCGAGGTCCGCCGAGGGCATGACGACGAACGGGTCGCTGCCGCCCAGTTCCAGGACGGTCTTCTTGATGACGCGGCCGGCGATTTCGGCGACCGAACGGCCGGCGGCCTCGCTGCCGGTGAGCGTGGCCGCCCGTACCCGGTCGTCGGTGAGCACGCGCTCGACGGCGTCCGAGCCGATGAGCAGGGTCTGGAACGCTCCCTCCGGGAAGCCCGCCCGCTTGAACAGGTCTTCGAGGCGCAGCGCGGTCTGCGGAACGTTGGACGCGTGCTTGAGCAGCCCGACGTTGCCGGCCATCAGCGCCGGCGCGGCGAAGCGCATGACCTGCCACAGCGGGAAGTTCCACGGCATGATCGCGAGCACCGGGCCGAGCGGCTGGTAATGGGCGTACGCCAGGTGGGCGCCGACCGCTGCGGGGTCGGCCGGCTCGTCGGCGAGGAACCCGGCGGCGCGCCCGGCGTAGAAGCGGCACGCGTACGCGCACTTCGTGACCTCCGCCTTGGCGGCGGCCAGCGTCTTGCCCATCTCGGTGGTCATCAGCGTGGCGATGTCGTCGCGCTCGTCGTCGAGCAGGTCGGCGAGGGCGCGCATCCACTCGCCGCGCTCCTTGAAGGACAGGTGCCGGACCTTGTCGAATCCGCTCACCGCACGATCGAGCGTGGAGTCGATCCGGTCTTCCGGCATGGGATCGAATGTCTTGAGTACCTGCGCGGTGGCAGGATTGACGGTGGCGATCGGCACGGCTGGCTCCTTCACTCGAAGAGTGAGTGGTGTGTGCCGGGCGGTTCGGTGCGGCGCCGGGCGGCCCGGCGCTTCATGACTACCACCATGTCGACGAGCCCGACCAGGGCCAGCACGGCCAGCACGCCGGCCGCGACGGGCAGGTCGGCCCGCGCGGTGAGCACGGCCAGCACGCCGCATGAGACCAGCCCGAAGAGCGCGAGGACCAGACGCAGGTTGAGCGTGCTGTACGGGTGCCCGACCGTCCCGCGCGCGCCGCGTCGCTGCGGCTTCATGGGTACTGACTACCCGTCGGTCTTAAAGAATTAACACCCTCCCCGTACAGTGTCCGTGTGCACGGACGGTGGACTACAGCATTACTCGTAGTGGCGGCGCTCGTGGGGCTCGCGTGCAAGGAGGGCACTGCCTCCGCGGACCCGGAGCCATCGGCGGGGTCGACGCCCCGCGGTGATCTCCCGTCGTCGATGGCCGCGCTGGGCGACTCGGTGACGTCGGGCTTCGGCACCTGCCTCGCCCTCGTCAAGTGCCACCGCAACTCGTGGTCGACTGGCGAGAGCGCCCGGGTCGACAGCCACTACCGCCGGATCAAGGACGACAACCCCGCCATCGACGGCCGGGGCTACAACTACTCGGTGCCGGGCGCGCGGGCGTCCGGCCTCACCGCGCAGGCCAGGCAGGCCGTCCAGTCCAAAGTGGAGTACGTGACGGTGCTGATCGGCGCCAACGACGCCTGCCGCACCAGGGTCGGCGACATGACGCCGGTGGAGTCGTTCCGGTCGAGCGTCGACGAGGCGCTCGCCGTGCTCAAGAAGGGCCTGCCGAAGGCCCGCGTGCTGGTGGTGAGCGTGCCGGATCTCAACCGGCTGTGGGAGATCGGCCATGGGGACGAACGCGCGATCAAGGCCTGGAGCAACGGGATCTGCCCGGCGCTGCTGGCCAACCCCACCTCGACCGCGAAGGCCGACGCTGACCGCCGGGCCGCGGTCGGGAAGCGGGTCGACGCGTACAACAGCCAGCTGGCCGCGGCGTGCAAGGCGTACGGGAAGCGGTGCGTGTACGACGGCGGCGCCGTGCACAAGGTGCGCTTCACCCTCGACATGCTGAACCGACTCGACTACTTCCACCCCGACACGGAGGGGCAGCACAAGCTGGCCGAGGTGACGTTCGGTCGCGCCTTCCGATAGCGCCGTGCCGTTAGGCGGTGCGTTGGGCGGGGATCGCTGGGCGGGGGCGGTACATGGCCTGGGCGCGGCGGGCCAGGTCGGTGGTGGCCGAGGAGTTGGCCCAGGTGCCAAGAATGATGCCGGCGCCCGGGATGAGCTTGGCGAACAGTCGCTTGGCGGCGCGTACGCCGGCCATCTGGGCCAGCTTGACGCCGAGGCTGGCCACGGTGCGGGCGAGCGGCATGGCGGCACGCCCGAACAGCGCCCCGGCCCGCTCGCGCCCGGCGGCGACGCCGAGCGCCAGTCGCGCGGTCTGCGCGGCCTTGTGCACCTTCTGGAGCACCAGGAGGTCGATCGCGCGGTCGTTGTGTGTCGGGTCGACGCCGTACGCCGCCGCGACGTGCAGGACCATCCGGGCCTGCGTCCACGCCAGCACGCCCACGTCGACCACCGCGCCGGGCAGCCCCGCGGCACCGGACACGGCACCGGACAGCCGGGCCAGCTTGACGAACTTCCGGATCGCTTGCTGGGCGAGCGCGTCCGCGTCGACGCCGGGGCGTTCGGCGCGGGCCCGGTCGGCCCAGGCCCGCGCTTGCGGGCCCAGGCGGCGCACCGCCTCCAGCGCCAGGTGTTCGGGCGCGTACTGGGGGTCGCTGCGCATCCGGTCCCAGAGCCCCGCCGGCAGTTCGGCGGTGGCGTCCGGGGTGGCTTCTTCGACGGGTGGCGTGGGGTCGGTCACGTAGGGCCTCCGGGGGCAGAGGTCAAGGGTTGCCTGCCTCCATAGTGCCCGGAGCGGGCTACTTCCCGGTGACGCCGGCCTTGAGCAACGCGTTAACGATCGCGGCTGCCCGCTGCTCGTGCTTGGCGTAGGCGTACGGGTACGCGGACACCTGCACCGCCTGCGCGGCGAGGGTCAGCGGCATCTTGTTCCAGCCGGGGACCTGGACCAGGCCCGCGTAGAACTTGCCGGCGGCGTAGTCCGGCTGCATCAGCTTGGCGACCGGACCCCAGCCGCTGCTGGGACGCTGCTGGAACAGGCCCACCGAGTCGTGGTCCGAACCGGTGCCCTGGTGCGAGTACCGCTTGGACTCGGGCAGCACCTCGCTGGCCCGGTTGAGCAGGGTGCTCTCCTGCATGGCCGTCGCCACGGCGATGACGAGGCCCCGCTGGGGTATGCCGCGCTTCAGGCCCGCCTTGACGATGGCGTGCGCGTTGTTCATCTGCACCTGGGACAGGCCGGCCACCGGCCCGACCTGGGTGGGTTCCTTCGGAGCCGGCGCGGGTGCCGCCTTCGCCGCCGGTGCCGGAGCGGCCGGGGCAGCCGGGGCCGCGGGGGCAGGCGGGGTCGCCGCGGTTCGCTGAGAACGCGACGCGGCATCCGCTTGCTGCGCACGGTCCGTAATCGACCGCTCGACCGCGGCCTTGTTTCCGGCGACCGGTGAGGCCGCTTCGGTGGTCCCGTCGCGGGTCTCGGTGAGTGCCGCGACCCCGAGTGCGGCCACCATGCTGGCGGCCACGGTGACCCGGGCCCATGACGGAGCGTTGATGTAGGCGAGGATGAAAGGACGGACTCGGTCGGCGCGGTGCCGACTCTTCTTCGATAGGTCGGATACGACATCCGCCAAACGGCGGAAGGGGGATGCCGCGGCGAACTGTTGGGATTTCTTGTCGTCGTCGTGCATCCAGCGAGGCTAGGCAGGCGCACACCGTGATTACACACGGTGATCATATGACGCTGATCACTTTGGGGTTTGGTTTTCTACGCGGCGCGTGACGGGGTGACGCCACGCGGCTTGAACCTCGCAAAACAGACATGTCCTCGTCTGTCCGATTGGGACACTACGTGTAGAAAGATCCGCTACTCTCCGTAGACTCAGCCGTTCGGCCGAAGGGGTTAGGGTCGACCGGGTGCGCGACCTCCGGCGGCTCCCCAAAGCGAACCTCCATCTCCACCTCACCGGCGCCATGCGCCCGGCCACGCTGGTGGAGCTGGCCGACCGGTACGGGCTGCCGCTGCCGGCGCCGCTCGACCTCACCCGCGTGCACGGCTGGGCCGCCTTCCAGACCCGCTACGACACGGCGCGCGCCGCACTGCGTACCGCGGAGGACATCGCACGCGTGGTGGCCGAAGCGGCCGCGGACGACGCGGCGGACGGCGCGGGCTGGGTCGAGCTCCAGGTCGACCCCACCTCGTACGCCGCACGCCTCGGCGGCCCGGAGCAGGTGGTGGAAGCCGTGCTCGCCGGCGCCCGGGGCAAGCCGGCCGGCGTGGTGCTCGCGGCGAGCTGGGCGCGCTCCCCCGGCGACGCCGTCGAGGTCGCCCGCCTCGCGGCCCGCTACGCCGGCGCTGGAGTGGTCGGCTTCGGTATCTCAAACGACGAGCGGCTGGGGCGCGTCGCCGACTTCGCGCCCGCCTGCCGGATCGCCGCCGAGGCGGGGTTGCTCGCCGCACCGCACGCGGGCTTCTACGAGCCCTCCTGGCATGTACGCGACTGCGTGACGGTGCTCGGCGCCAGCCGGATCGGGCACGGGCTCACCGCCCTGGCCGACCCGGCGACCCTCGACCTGCTCGCGGAGCGGCGCGTGGCCCTTGAGGTGTGCCCCACGTCATACCCGCCGCTCGGGGTCGCCGCCGACCTGGCTGGGGTGCCCGTCCGCGCCCTGCTCGCGGCCGGTGTGCCGGTGGCGCTGGGCTCCGATGACCCGCTGCTGTTCGCTGCCGGCTTAATCCGGCAGTACGAGATCGCGCGACACGACCTGACCTGCACAGATGCCGAGCTGGCAGCGCTCGCGCGGCACTCCGTGACCTCGTCCGCCGCCCCACCGGACGTACGCGCCGCGCTGCTGGCGGGAATCGACGCCTGGGTCACGGAGGTTTAATTACCGAAGGTGATTGCCAACGAGGAGGACCCCCGTGCTCGATCCGCATGCCCTGTACGACCTCACCGGGGATCTGCCCGAGCTGGGCCGGCCGGTGCTCGTACAGGCCCTGAGCGGCTTCGTCGACGCGGGCAGCGGCACCAGGCTCGCTCGCGAGCACCTCACCCAGACGCTGGAGCACCGCACGGTCGCGACGTTCGACGTCGACCAGCTCCTGGACTACCGGTCCCGCCGCCCCCCGATGATCTTCGTCGAGGACCACTGGTCGGAGTACGAGGACCCGCGGCTCGAACTGCACCTGCTACAGGACGACGCGGGCACGCCGTTCCTGCTCCTGACCGGGCCCGAGCCTGACCTGCAGTGGGAACGGTTCGTCGCGGCGGTGATCGGTATGGTCGATCGGCTCGGCGTGCGGCTGACCGTGGGGCTCAGCTCGATCCCGATGGCCGTGCCGCACACCCGGCCCACGGGGGTCACCGCACACGCCACCCGGCGCGACCTGATAGCCGGCTACGAGCCATGGCTGCAGCGCGTGCAGGTGCCGGGCAGCGCCGGCAACCTCATCGAGTACCGGTTGGGGCAGCGCGGTCATGACGCGCTGGGCTTCGCCGTACACGTGCCGCACTACCTGTCGCAGGCCGAGTTCCCGGCGGCCGCCGACCAGCTCCTCTCCTCACTGTCCAAGGCGACGGGGCTGCTGCTGCCTACCGACGGGCTGCGCGAAAACGCCGGGTTGGTGCGCGCCGACATCGACCACCAGGTGGCACAGTCCGAAGAGGCCACCCAGCTGGTGCGGGCGCTCGAGGAGCAGTACGACGCGTTCACCCGGGGGCGGCAGACGGGGCGCAACCTGCTAGCCGATACCGGACCGCTGCCGACCGCCGAGGAGTTGGGCGCCGAGCTGGAGCGATTCCTCGCGGAGCAGGGCGACACGCCCTGAGCGACCAGCGCCCCAATCAGGCGACCCTGCGGGCGGTGAGCGCCACCGTGGTGCTCAACGTGTTGAGGATGCGGGTGCGCTCCTCCGGCTCGGAGACGGTGACGAGCAGGCAGCCCGGGCGAGACAGCACAGCGGGCGTCACACCCAGCAGGCGCCCGGCCCGCACGAGAACCGCCGCCATCTCCTGATCGCCGAGGCGTACCCCCAAGGAATCCGCACGAAGCCGCCGGCCGCCGGCGAGCAGCGCCGCCCGCCAAGCGGCGCGCGCCAGCGTCGCGCGCTGCGCGTTGCGCGGCGACGATGCCCCGACCGGTTCCGTGCTCAGCAACGTCGCGCGCCCCTGCCGCCAGTATCCGGCGAGCGCACGGATCACGCCGTCGCGGTCGGCCGGCACCACGACCCGGTGCAGCCGGAACCGCCTGCGTCCACCACCGACGCGCACGTCGTGCGAGGCCGCGACGCCCAGGTCGGACAGCAGTAGCGCGAGCCGGTGCGCGGCGTCCTCGCGGTTGAACTCCGCCAGCACCGCGGGCAGATTCGGCCGGTACCCCTCCGCGTGCGCCCAGGCGGGGCGACGCCGGCCGGCCGCCCGCGTAAGGTCAGTGCACTGCACGAGACTCATCGCCTCGAAACCGAGCTGTTCCCGGATCATCCGTGTCTCCTCTCCCGGTCCCACACACACCGTGGCTGATCCGCCGTTCGGCCGGTACACCGTCGCCAAGGACTTGAGGGAAACTTGCGAGTGCGCCGGATTCGATCGACCATGACGGCGATTGTCGTGTTACTCGCCGCAACCGGATGCGACGGCGGCGTCCCCGAACAACGACAGATCCGCATCGCCACCGGCAGCACGACGGCCGTCTACCACGCGGTGGGATCCGCCCTCGCCCGCATCATCGAGCGCGACCTGCCCGAGGTCGACGCCAGCGTGCAGGTGACCGCCGCGTCCGCGGAAAACGTGGCCCGGGTAAGCAGGGGCGAGGCCGAGGTCGGCTTCACGCAGGCCGACATCCTCGACGACGGCAACAGCGCCAACCTCACGGCGCTCGCCAGGGTGTACGACGATCTGCTGCACCTGATCGTGCGGGCCGACAGTCCAATCCGGACACTCGCCGACCTGCGTGGCCGGCGGGTGTCGGTGGGCGCACCAGGATCGGGCACCGAGGTGACCGTCAACCGGCTGCTGACCGTCGGCGGCCTCGCCGGTTCCGGCGCCATCCAGCAGGAACGGATGGGCATCGACGAGTCGTCAGCGGCACTCACCGACGGCCGGATCGACGCGTTCTTCTTCTCTGGCGGCCTGCCCGTGGGTCGCATCGCCGACCTGCGCGCCCAGGTCGCACCCCGCCTCGTCGACCTCAGCGAGTGGGCGGAGCCGCTGCGCGACGCGTACAGCGACGCCTACGTGGTACGCGACGTGCCCACGTCGACCTACGGGCTCGGGGCGGTCAGCACCGTAGCGGTGCCCAACCTGCTGGTGGTGTCGGGCGCGATGCCCGACGACCTGGCCTACGATCTGGCCAGGCTGTTGCTGGAGCGGCGCGACGAGCTCGCCGCCGCACACCCGGCGGCCGAGCCACTGGACTTCCGGTCGGCGATCGCCACCGCGCCGCTGTCACTCCACCCGGGTGCCGCCCGCTATTTCAAGTCCGTCAAGCCGTAGCGGCGGCGGTTCAGCCGCCGGAAACCACATCCGTACCACCAGTCCTGCCGGCTCTCCGGGAGAAAGCGAGAGCCGGCCGCCGGACGCCTCGACCAGCACCGCCACGATCGGCAGGCCGAGGCCGGCGCCGTCGACGTTCTGGGTATCCGGCGCACGCCAGAAACGGTGGGTCGCCAGCCGGCACTGCTCTTCGGTCAGGCCCGGCCCGCTGTCTCGCACCGACACCGCGACACCGCCGCCGGCCGGCTCGACCATCACGGTGACCTGCCCGCCGGCCGGCGTGAACTTGAGCGCGTTGTCGACGAGCGCGTCCAGCGACTGGTCCAGCCCGGTCGACACCAGCCGCGCCCACACCGGCTCGTCCGGCACCTCGGTGACCAGCTCGATGCCGCGCCGCTCAGCGAGCGGCTGCCAGGCCACCGCCCGTTCCTGCGCCACCGCCACCGTGTCGAGCACCTCCACACCGTGCTGGCCGCGCTCCGCCCGGGCGAGGGCGAGCAGTCCGTCGAGCACATCCGCCAGCCGGTCCGTCTCGGCGAGCGCGATCTCGTGGTCGGCCTTCGCCAGCGGGTCGACCAGGCCGAGGCCCAGTTCCTCGACCCGCAACCGCAGTACGGTCAACGGGTTGCGCAGCTGATGGCTGGCGTGGGCCACGAACGACCGCTGCCGCTCCAGCGCCTCGGCGACCGCGTCCGCCATCTCGTTGAAGCTGTCCGAGAGCCGCCGCAGCTCCGGCGGCCCGAGATTCGGCTGTACCCGGGCACCGCTGTCGCCGGCCGCGATCTCATGCGTGGCCGCGTCGAGCCGGGTCACCGGCCGCAGCACCCAACCCGCCAGCCGGAGCGCGGTGATCACACACGCGGCCACCGCCAGCAGCCCGACGAGCCCGAGCTCCAACCAGGACTCGACGACCGCGCGCCGGATGTGACCGGTCGGCGAGACCGTGACCACGGCACCCAGCACCGCACCGCCGTCGCTGACCGGCACCGCGATGACAAGCGCGTGCTCCTGCCACGGCCAGATGGTGGCGGGCAGGCTCACCTGCCGGCCGGCGAGCGCGCCGCGGATCGCCCGTTCGGTGGACTCCCAGTACGGGCGGGGCGCGCCGAAGATGCTGAGCACCTGGCGGTTCTGGTCGACCACGAGCGTGGCGATGCCGTAGAGCTCGTGATACGGGCGCAGCTCGTTGCCGAGGGCGTCCAGTTCGCCGTCGCGCACCGCGGGCGCGGCCAGCGAAGCGAACCGGGTGGCGTCGGCCAGCCGGTCGGCGACCACCTGTTGGGTCTCGCGGTTTGTCAGCGCTATCGCCAGCGGGATCTCCAGCGCCAGCAACACCATGCACAGCAACAGCACGTACGTGCTCACCAGCCGTCGCCGCACCGTACCTCCCGCCTCGCGCCGTCCCCCAGCGCTACCCGTATCGGTCGCCTTCGGATCCAGCTAGGAGCCGTGGCGACCAACGACGGCGAATGACCGAATTCCGGTTTGGGTTGTCCCCCAACCCGCCCCGTGACCCAAAGCGTTCCGATCAGCCCGTTCGCAGCCTGTAGCCCACCCCCCGAACCGTCTGCACCAGGTTTGGTACGCCGAGCTTGGAGCGCAGTGACGCGATGTGCACCTCGAGAGTGTGCCGGCCCGACCACGTCGTCTGCCAGACATCGAGCAGGATCCGCTCGTAGCTGACCGCCGAACCGGGCTGCCGGGCCAGCGAGACGAGGATGTCGAACTCCTTGCGGGTCAGGGTGACGCACGCCCCGTTCACCTCAACCGCGCGGGTACCGAGGTTGATCTTGATCGGCGCCACCTCGATCAGTTCGCACCGCGGCGCCTGCCGGACTGTGCGGCGCAGCAGGGCCTCGATGCGCGCGTGCAGCTCGGCCATGGAGAACGGCTTCACCACGTAGTCGTCCGCGCCGGTGCGCAGGCCCACCACCCGGTCGCGCTCCTCGCCGCGCGCGGTCACCGCGATGATGCCAAGCTGCTCGCTGCGCGAACGCAGCGAGCGGCACACGTCGACACCGTCGCCGTCGGGCAGGTTGAGGTCGAGCAGGACCAGGTCGCAGGGGGCCGCGGCGAGGGCAGCCGCCGCGGTGGCGGCATGCTCCACTTCGTACCCGCGGCGTTGGAGCATCGCCACCATCGCCGCGCTCACGCGGTGATCGTCTTCAACGAGCAGTATGCGCATCGATCATCACCCCTTTACGCGCTCACGCTTTCGCCGGACCATGCGTCCGCGGCCGTGTGGCGATTGGGAAACCTCAAGTAAAGCCGTATCAGCTCCGGGAACCGGTACCGGTGCTGTCCGGCGTCGTCGACACCTGCGTACTCGACCACCTGGCGGTCCACCAGCTGGTCGACGAGGTCCTCGGCCGCTTCCGCGGTGACACCGAGCACCGCCACGACCGTCCAGAGTGGAAAGCTGCCGACGCCCAGCAGCGCCAGCCGGCGCGCCGGCTGTGCCAGCTCCGGAGGGAGGGTGCCGATACCGGCCGCCATGCTGGACCGGACGTCGAGGTCGCCGGCGCGCAGCTCGTCGAGCCGCCGCTCAGGGTCGGCCAGTCGCTCGGCGAGCCGGCGCAGCGACAGCTCCGGCCGGGCCGCGGCGCGGGCGCCCGCGACCCGCAGGGCCAGCGGGTACCGGCCGCAGAGTTCGGCGATCATCTGGGCGGCGGCCGGCTCGGCGGTCACCCGACCCGGTCCCGCTGTCGCGCCCAGCAGCGCCACCGCGTCGTCGCTGGGCAGGGCCCCCAGCGTGATCCGGTGCGCGCCTTCGAGGCCGGTCAGGGCGCTGCGACTGGTCATCAGCACCGCGCAGCCCGGGTCGCCGGGCAGCAGCGGCCGGGCGTGGGCCGCGCCGGCCACGCCGTCGAGCACGATCAGCAGCCGCCGCTGGGCGGTCAGGGACCGGTACAGCCGTACCCGCTCGGGCAGGTCCTCGGGGATCGCGCCGGCTGGCGTACCCAGCGCGCGCAGCATCTCAGCCAGCACCTCGAACGGGTCGCGGTCACCGCGCAGGCTGGCGTGGAGCTGGCCGCCCGGGAAGTCCGCCCGCAGGCCGTGTGCGACGTGGTTGACCAGCGTGCTCTTGCCGACGCCGGGCGGGCCGACGACGGCGACCACGCGGACCGCCGTGCTCGGTGGGGCTTCGAGCCGTCCGCGGATCGCCGCGATCTCGGCGCGCCGCCCGGTGAAGTCGGCGACGTCGCGCGGGAGCTGCGCGGGCGGGCCGGCGGTCGCGGGCTCGCCGACCTCGGTGTCCGTCAGGATCGCCCGCTCGATCCGCTGCAGCGCCGCACCCGGCTCGAGGCCGAGTTCGTCGACCAGCAGGCGGCGGCCACTGCGGTACGCCGCCAGCGCGTCCGCCGTCCGGCCGGCCGCGTGCAGGGCGAGCATGAGCTGGCCGCGCAGCCTCTCCCGCAAGGGGTACTCGGCGACGAGCTGGGTCAGTTCGGGTACCACCTCCCGATGCCGGCCCACGGCGAACTCCGCGTCCATCAGCTTCTCGACCGCCGCCAGCCGCAGCTCGCTGAGCCGGCGCGCCTCCGTCGCCGCGAACGTGGCCGGCACGTCGGCGAGGGCCGGCCCGCGCCACAGGGAAAGCGCGCCGCGCAGCGCCCGTGCGGCGTCTCCCGGCCGGCCCGCAAGGCCCGCGGCGTCGGCGGTGCGGACCAGCTCCTCGAAGTCTTCGACGTCGAGCTGGCCAGGGCCGAGCCGGACGACGTATCCGGGCGGCTGGGTCTCCAGCCATCCCGCGCCCACCGCCCGGCCGACCAGGCGGCGCAACGCGGATACCACGTTGACCACCTGGTCGCGGGCGGTCGCCGGAGGCCGCTCTGGCCAGACCGCGTCGACGAGGTCTCCGAGCGGAACCACCCTGTTGGCGCGTACCAACAGAGCCGCTAGGACGACGCGCTGCCGCGCTCCGGTCAGCGGGACGGGTCCCGACGCCCCGCGCACCTCCAACGGACCGAGCACCCGAAAAACCGGACGCCTACCACCAACCGCACTGTCGCGCGTCAACTCCATGAACCGACCGTTCCTCGCGATTGACACGCCCCCGGTCACACCGTAGGGATCCGCGGGTGAACGATCATTAGTCGGATGGTCACGAAACGATAACGCAGCCCATCATTTGCAGCTTCCGATCAAGCACCAGCTCGCGACGGTGAGGTTGTAGCTCATACCCATCGCCGAGATGCCGCTGTTCTCGCTGCCGCGCCAGCCTCCCGCGGGGTTGGTCCCGACCGAATAGTCCCAGTCCGACCAGTTGAGGGAGCCGTCCTTCCGCACCCCGACGCCGACTCCGTAGCGGCCGAAGGCATAGCTGGTGCTGGCTTTCTCCCGGCCACTGGACTTGTGCGCGTAGCCGATGGTCGGGAAAAGCGAGCCCAGCCCTGGCTTGGCGGGCGTCGTGTTGTACGACGTCAGAACCGAGACCCGACCGTTCTGGATCTTGACCTTGCCGCACATGTGAGACGAGGTGTTGCACACCTGCCAGCTCGCGAACCCGTGCTTCCACAGGTGCTTGCCGATTTTGACGGGACTCGGGAACTTCCAGCTCCAGCCGCCGCCACCACCACTCTTCTTGCCGCTGGGGTTCGCGCCGCACTTCGCCGAGCGTTGCGCGCCGTACTGCTCCACGCAGGCGTTCCACTTCTTCTGTGCCGCCTTCTTCGCCGCCAGCCTGGCCTTCTTCGCCGCCTCCTCGCGGGCCTTCTTCGCGGCGTACTCCCGGGCCAGCCGCCGCGCCTCCGCCGCGATCCGGTTGTCGTGCTGGCGCAGGTCGCCCGGGTACACCTTCTTGGCGGGCCGGTGGTACTTGTAGTAGTTACAGCTGTCGCAGTAGTACGTCGTCTTCTTGCTGCTGCTCTTCTTTTTCTTCTTCTTGCCCTTCGACTTCGACGGCTTGTGGACGTAGTCACCGCTGCAGCCATCGCAGTAGTGGCCACCCGGCAGCACCGCCCACCGGCCGTCCGGGTCGTGCATCGTGACCGGCGTGTTGTTCGAGTAGGCGTACGCGTTCATCTGCTGCGGGTCGTCGTGGTCGACGACCGGGTCGACCGAGAGGAACCGGCCGGTGCCCGCGTCGTACTCCCGCGCGCCGAGATGCGTCAGGCCGCTGCCGTCGACCGTGCCGCCGATGTAGCCCTTCTCCGTCGGCCAGCTCGCCGGTACCGCGCCACGCTGCTCACCGAACGGCAGATACCGCCGCTGCGCGACGGCCAGGTCATCGGCGTCGACCGAGATCTGGGCTGTGCCCAGCCGGTCTTTGGCCTCGAACGACAGGCCGCCGCCGCTCGAACGCACCGCGTTGACCGAGCCGAGCTGATAGAAGCGGGTCGCCGCGACCGCGTTGGTCGACTTCGTCAGCTCCAGTTCGGTGCCGCCCAGGTACAGGGTGACCGTGTCAGAGTCCTTGCGCATCAGGCGGTCGCCGTCCGCGTCGTACAGGAACTCCGACGTCTTCCCGTTCTCCGTCACGGTCGCCAGGTGACCCTCGACGTCCCACGTCAGCGTCTGGCCGGGCCGGGTGGTGGTGTTGCCGGTGGCGTCGTAGCCGTAGCTGGTGGTCTGGCCGCCCGTGGTCATGCTCGTGAGCGCATGCGGGCGGGCCGCACCCGCCGCCGGATACGTGTAGCCGCTCGTCGTGCCAGCACCGGTGGTCGTGTTGTAGTTCGTTTCCGTCAGCCGGTTGCCGGTCTTGTCGTATGTCCACGCTTGCCAGTACGGCGCCGGTCCACCCAGGACGGACGCGCTCGGAGCGGTGGCGCAGCTGTTGTTGGCCGTCCACGCGCTGCTCAGACGCTTCAGGTAGTCGTACGTGAAGCACTGCACGTCGGCGCCGTCGGCGATCTTCGTAACGTTGCCCGACGCGTCGTACGTGTAGTTCACGTCCGCCAGCCGCATCGGCGAGACGCTCCGGTCGACGATCGACCTGCTCAGCTTCCGGGTCGCGTCGTCGTACATGAACGTCTGCACCATCTGTCTACCGGTGACCGCCTGCAGCGTGTACTGCGCCGGCTCCCCGTACGGCGTGTACGTCGCGCCGGTGAGCAGTGTGGACAGTCCGGTCTGGCCGGTGGCCAGGCGCCCATGGGCGTCGTAGCTGTACCGCAGCGTCTCCGCCGCGAGGCCGCCTGCCGCGGGATAGGTGACCAGCAGCGGCAGACCGGTATCCGTGTACCCGGTGTTGGTCCGGAAGGTACCGGCGAGCGCGCCCTCGGCGGACGGGATCGTGACAATGGTGCCGAGTGACCGGTAGCTCAGGTCGTACCCGGTGACCGCGGTGGTGTAAGCGTTTCCGTCGACGTATCGGGTCGACGAGGCCGCGTGCCCCTTGGCAAGGGTGTCCCACGTCCACTCGGCCAGCTTCGTGCCCGACGTCGACCCCTCGTACTGTGCCGTCTTGCGGCCCAGCGCGTCGTAGGTGGACGCCAGTGTCTTGCCCCGGGCGTCGGTCGCCGTGAGCAGTTGGTCGCCGTTGTCGAACGTGTACGACGTGGTGCCCTTGTCGGGGTCCTCGTCCTTGGTCTTCCGGCCGCGCAGGTCGTACGTGTACCGCCAGACGTTGCCGACCGCGTCGGTGACGGAGGCGACGTCGCCACCGCGGGTGTAGGTGTACTTCGTCGCGTCGTACCCGCTGGCCGGCGTCGCCCCGGTGTGTTGCCGCAGCTCGGTCGTGTTGCCTGCGGCGTCCATGACCGTGGTGGTGGCGGTGCCGCCGGCCGGTGGGGTGACCGCCACTCGGTCACCGCCGTAGGTGGTCAGGGTGCGCCACTTCTCGGTGCCGTACGACCGGAAGATCTCGGTGGTCTCCCGCTCGTCGCCGTCGTACACGTAGATGGTCTGCGCCGGCACCGTGTTGTCGGCGACCGTCACGAGCGTGGTGCCGGCCGCGCCGTCGTTCCAGTAGGCGGTGTTCTCACGGGACTTGAGGCCGCGCGAATCGTGGAATGTGTCGGTGATGACCCGGCCGCCCTCGGGCACCGGCCGCTGTGTCTGGCGCTGCCGCAGCCGCCCGTCGAACAGGGCGTACTCGGCGGTGTAGCCGCCGTCGTCGCGGATCGCCTCGCTGGTGACCGCGCTCGGGGCGTCGGTCCGGATCAGGTAGGTGAACTTCTGGCTGGCCGCTTCACCGTCCGCTTTCGACTGGCCGGGCAGCCAGACGGCGGCGAGCTGGCCGAGCGGGTTGTACGTCAGGTCGGTGCGCCGCCCGTTCGCGTCGACGAGGGCGGTCTCGTCGCCCCACGCGGTCTCGTACGTGGTGGTGACCACGTGCCCGAGCGGGTTGGTCGTCACGCTGCTCGTCGCCGGGGCGCCGGTCGCTGGCGTGAACCGGGTGCTGGTCTTCCGGTCCAGCGCATCGAAGCTGTCCAGCGTGCGGCCGTAAATGTCGTACGTGGCCCTGGTCGACTGCACGTACACCGGCGTGGTGCCTGAGTACGAAGCCAGCTCCTGGGTCAGCGTCTCGTCACCCTTGGTCGGCGCGGTGCCGAACGTCGTGGAACCGTCGTAGAAGGTACGTACGTCGGAGAGCACGTCGTTCGGGCGGGAGGGTGTGGCGGTGCAGGCCACGGAGACCCGCTCCTCGCGCGACTTGAAGTTGATCATCATCTTCGACGTGTCCCGGGCGTACGTGGTGCGTACACACTCGTCGTCGTCGCTCCTCGACGTGTCACCCAGATCGTTGGCCTGATACGGCAGGCCGTACGAGTCGTACGACGTCTGCTCCTCGGTGCGTCGCCAGCCACCGGCCGCGAGCGCGAGCCGGTTGCGCTGCTTGCTGACACCGGTGAGGTACGCCTTGTTGGTGCCGCGGGTCGCGGTGGCCGCCGAGACCCAGTAGTCGCGGATCTCACCGTCCAGCACCGCACCGCCAGGCCCGTTGTAAGTGATGGTCTCGCGCGGGTTTCCGGCCAGCGCCTCGTGGTCGGCGACCGCCACACCCTCGGAGTCGGTCACCGTCGCGCTCCGGGTGCCGCTGGACAGCTTGTCGCCGTCCATGCCGCGGTAGTACAGCGTCTCGCTCTGCGACCGCACGTCGCCCGACGCGCCGTGCGTCACCTTCACCCGCGCGAACCCGCGCCACTCGCTCCACGTCCGGTGCTTGGCCGGCGTCAGCTCGTTGTCGTCGTAGTGCCAGGCGCCCCCGCCCAGGTACTCGTAGTCGGTCTGCTCGAGGCCGGCCACACCGGACTGGTCGTCCTGCAGTACCTGCACCGCCACGTACTTGTGGAACCAGTCGAGCTTGGGCGCGGTCGCCCCCTCCGGCGTCCAGTAGTGCGGGAAGCACCGCTTCGTGTTGGAATCCGGTGTCGGCGGGTTCGCACGCGTGCACTCCTTGCCCGAGTAGTTCACCCGCACGTGCCCACCGAACTCGTCGTAGACGTCGCTGACCCGCCACTTGTACATGGGCGGGATGCCTTCTTCGGCGTCGACCCGATTCTCCAGTTGCACGCCCTCGAAGGTGACCGCCGGCAGCGCCGCCGACCCACCGACCTTGCCGGTGCGGGTGATCGACGACAGCCACAGCAGTCGCGACGTGCCGTCGCCGGGCTCGCGGAACTGGTACCGGAGCGCCCACGAGTCGACGTCCTTGTACGTGGTGCCGGACACCAGCACCTTCGTGGTGATCGCCGCGAGCCGCTTGCGCGTCCAGAACGTCGGCGCGAACAGGTCGGTGCACGTCGCGCCCGAGTTGCACTGCTGGTCGTACGGCACGTCCGGCCAGTTCTTCGCCGTGTCCTTGGTGAGGGCTCCGGTGCCGCAGGTAGCGCCGGCAGCGCACCGCTCCTCGACATCGAACGACACCCGCATCGGGGCTGCCGCTGAGTACATCGTGTCCGAGCGCTGGCCGTAGTCGATCCGGCTCAGGTAGCCGTCGCGGTGGTAGGCGGTGCCGGCCGAGGCGGTGCGGTTGCGGCCGTAGTAGTTGGTGACAGGGGTGTAGAAGTACGACATCGCGTTGCCGTTGGAGTCGACGACGTAGTCGAGATTCCACCGCCACGCCTGTGAGCAGTACGACGACGCGAACGTCGAGGCGTGGCACGGCTCCCCCGAGTCGTTGCCGAACACCGGCGCGCTCCACGTGGAGTTCGTGACCTCCTTGCCGCTCGCCCAGCCCGGCAGCCGGTTCAGCCCGAAGAAGTACTGGGTGCCGTCGCGGTCGGTGAGCTTCCAGTGCTCGCCGTCGTTGTCGCCGTTCGTCGCTCCGGTCAGGCGCTCCACCTTGGACGCGTCATCGTTGCGCAGGCGCCACACACCGGTGGTCGCGTCCTTGACCAACTCGACGGTCTTGTCGCCCAGGCTGACGAACGCGTTGTCGGTCTCCCAACACAGGTCGTACGGCTTCGGCGTGGTCGTGACCTCGTCCGAACAGGACTTGTAGCGCCGCTCGATGAAGCCCTCGGACAGGCCCCAGCCCTCACCCACCCACGACGGCTGGTTGTTGGTCGACGCCGTACGGCCGTCGACGCCGCCAGAGTTGTACTTCAGGTCCAGGTCCGGTTCCGGACCGCCGAAAGCCGGTGGCGCGTCCATCTCGTACGACCACGAAAAGTCGCCAGCCGAGCCGCCCACCTCCCAGGAGGACGAGCGCGATAACTGCGTCGCGCTGTAGTCGCCGGAACTGCCCGACGGGGCGGCCGCGGCGGCGAGCACGGCCGCGCTGCTCACCTCCGCCGTCAGCTTGCCGTCCTTGACCGCGTTACGGGTCGGAAGCGGCTTGCTGGCTTGACACTCGGCGCGCTCCGGAGTGGACAGCACGCACGCCGGCAGCTCCACCAGGCGCAGCCGGGACGCCCAGTCGCCGCCGTACGCGTACCGGAAGGCCGAGTAGTCCACCTCGACGGTCATCCTGGAGCGCGCGGTGCTGGGGGTAACGGTGAACAGCAGACCCGGTACGCCGACCCGGTCGGTGGCGCCCCGGTCGAGCACCTTCACCTTGGCGGTGCCGGCGCTCGCGCCGGTCACCCACACCGGCAAGGTGCCGGCCCGCGCCCGGGTCGCACGCAGCGGCACCGTGGCCTCGCCCGCGGCCGGCCAGCTCACCGCCGCCGGGCCCTTCTCGGGCACCGTGGCGACGCGCTGGCGGCGCGGCGTAAACGGCTTCACGGGCACGGACTTCTCCGCCTGCGTCGCGGGCGGCCGCCACGGCTTCTGGGGCGCGGCAGCGGCAGGAGAGGCGACTAACAAACTGGCGGCCATGACTGCGGCGGTGGCCCCAGATGTCCACTTGAGGTACATGTGTTCGCCTCCCTTTACTTGACTAGTCGCCGTTGGCGATCGCGCCATGAATTTCGAAGATCTCCTGGTCGCTGAGGACACCGGAGTAGGTGCGCACATCGTCGATCCCACCGGTCAGGTACTGCGAGACCGTCACGTTGGACGCCTGGCCGCGGCCGATGAGCACGCTGCCGCCCGCATTCCACGCGCTGGCGTGGTACGTCTCGTCCACCGCCTGGCCGTCCACGTACAGCCGCAGCTTGTGTGCCGCGGCGTCGTACACCGCCGCCAGGTGCGTCCACGTGCCGACGGTCGGGCTGGTGAACAGGTCGGTCGCCTCCCGAACCGCCGAACCCGAAGCGTCCGTCGCGGATGTGCGCACCGACCACTGGTACGCGCCGTAGTCGGCGTTCCAGGCCCAGCCGAGGTTGAAGCCGCCCACCGCCGAGCCGAGCTGGCTGACCGCGATCCCGTTCTTGTTCACCGCGTCCGGCCGCACCCAGGCGCTGATCGCGAAGCTGCCGTCGGTGCGCAGCGCCGGAGCCGTCGTGGCGAGGGCACCGGTGCTGCCGTTGACCGCGACCGCGTTGCCGCGGACCCCGGTGGTCCGGGACACGCCGCTCGCCGACCAGGTGGCTGTGCGCCCGCCGACCGCGTCCGCCGCCGTGGTGCCGGAGGTCTCGTCGAGCTTCCAGTGGCTGGTCAGCTTCGGCACCTGCTGCACCTCACCGGGCAACAGCACCCGGTCGTACACCCGCAGCGCGTCGATCTCGCCCGGCCAGTACTCGCCGAGGTTGCCGGCGACCTTCGACCGTCCGATCTGGAGGGCGCCGGTGGCGCTCCACGGCGTCGTGAAGGACGCCGTACCCTCCAGCACGCCGTTGACGTACAGCCTGATCTGCTGCGCGGTGGCGTCGTACACCCCGGCCAGGTGCACCCAGGTGTTGGCCGCCGGCACGGTGGTCGACAGGGCTCGGGTGTACGTCTGGGTGTCGCCGTCCACCGCCGTCCGGTTGAAGATCCACTTGTTGTACGAGCTGGAGTAGTAGAGGGCGAACACGCTGGCCCGGCTGCCCACCTGGGTGACCGCGACCGCGTTGCGGGCCTTGTCGGTCAGCCGTATCCACGCGCTCACCGAAAACGATTTGGTGGTGTCGAGCACCTGGCCGGGCGTCGCCGCGTATCCGCTGGTGCCGTCCAGGCGCAGCGCGCCGCCGGATACACCGTCGACCCAGGTTGCGCCGCCTCCCAGCGCGGCGTGCCGCGCGTTCGGCGAGCTGTCCTCGGCCACCAGGCCGTCTTCGGTCTCGTCCAGCGTCCAGTCACCAGCCGGCCCCGACGGTACGTCCGCGTAGAACACGACGGTAGCCACCGCCGACCTGTTGCCCGCCGTGTCGACGGCGCGCACGTGTATCCAGTTGACGAACCGGTCCGGGGTGACCGCCACGCTCGCCGGCCCGCCGGCCGCCGCCGGTGTCGCCTTCCTGGTCAGCGCCGTCGAGTCGCCGTTCAGCACGTACTCGTACGACGTGACGTCGGTACCGCCGTTCGACCCGATTTCCACTGTGGACGCCCGACCCATCACCGCGTCACCCTCGGCGCCGTCCGGGAACGCCGTCGAGGTGAGCGTCGGGATCGGCGGACGGCTGGTGTCGATCTGGAACTCGCAGAACGGGCTCCACGCGCTGCTGTCGGTGCCGTCCTCGGCGCGCACCCGCCACTTGGCGATCGCCCCGTTGGCGAACGCGCCGGACGGAATCGCCTTCGCCACCGTCGTCGGCTTCTTGCCCGCTACCGACGCCGACGTCCACTCGCCCACCGGCGCCGTACCGTCGACCTTCCACCACTGGAAGTGGGCCATCACCGCGTTGTCGGCGTCGCTGACCGAGGCCCGCAGCGTCGGGGTGGCCGTGCCGATCGCCAGCCGGCCCGAACCCGTCGTGCAGATCGAGGAGCCATCCGTGGTCAGGTTGGTCGGCTTGCCCGGCACCGTGTTGTACACGATCGTGACGGACGGGTTGTTGCGGAAGCGCTTCCACGACAGCGTGTCCTTGTTGGACTCCGCCGTGGCGGACGCCCGCAGGCCCTGGGTGACGTTGCTCCACCCGTTCTTCGCTGAGTTCTTGATCTGCGCCGTCACGTCGAACTCCACGCCGCCGGCGGGGCAGCTCGACGAGAACCCCTTGGCGAAGCTCTTCGCCGCCAGCTTGGTGACCCAGCTCGGCTGCTTGCTCCACGTGGTGGCCGACGAGATGGGGTTGACAGCCCACACCTGCACCTCGCGCGCGGTGCACGAGCGCGACCACACCTCGAACGTCTGGAGTGTGGCCTTGATGATGTGCTTGCCCTTGACACCGGTCGTGTCGAAGCGGAAGAACGACCGGGTCTTCTTCCCGTCGGTGGCGTCGTACCCGACCCGGGCCTCGTCCTCGGCGTCGTTCGCGCCGTTCCAGAACGAAGTCGTCGGCAGGTTGCTCCACACCTGCGTCCACGCCGTACGCGAACCCGACCACGACGGGTCGATGTAGACCGGGTACTTCGTGCGGGCACCGGCCAGCAGAGACCGGTCCGGCACCAGCGCCACCTCGCCGGCACTGAGACCCACCCGCATCGCGCGGACCGTGCCGCCCGGCTTGCGCGCGGCGGTGCCGCTCCCAGACGAGTCCCACATGTACGGCGCAGGCGCCTCGAACACCGGCGTACCCTTCACGTCCACCGCCGCGAGCGCGCCGCCATCGGCAGCCCGTACGGTCACGCCCTTCGTGGCGGTGCCCAGCCGCACCCGCGACAGCGCCGGGTTCCTCGCCGCCGTCGCCGACTTCACCACCAGCAGCTGCGAGAAGCCCTCCACACTGGCCCGTACCGTCAGGTCGACGCCGGGCAGCACCTCGGGGTAAGTGGCCGTGTCGCCGCTGAGCACCGGCTCAGGCAGTCGTCCCGGCCAGCTCAGCGCCAACTCGGTGCCGTCGCGACGCATCCGCACCATCGGCCCGGCACCGCCGCCCGAGAACGCCATGTCCAGTGTGGTCGCCGCGGGCGCGACGGTCCCGTCAGCATTCCTGCGCAGCGTGGTGTCGACCGATACCCAATCGGCGCCGCGACGCACCCGCACCGGGATGACCGACTGCTCCAGCGTGAAGCTGCCGTTGGGGTTCGCGAACACCTGCTGGCGCTCGGTGCGCAGCGCGGTCGCCTCCACGCGCTTGCCCGACGCCACCGCGGCGGCCCGCGCCGCCGCCTCCCCCACCGTGCGCGGTGCCTTCGGCGGCGCGGCCCCCGCCCGCACCGGCACCACCACCGCGGACGCCGCGACGACCGCGCCCACCACCAACCAGCTCCGGGTACGCATGGCGGCAGCATTCACGTAGCGGCCATCACCAGGCCACCACGCCGCCATTTCTCGGCCCACCGAACGCTCTGCTGTCAGCTCCTGTAAAGACCTGTATCAACCGGTAGGCCCGAGGACGCGGAGCCACCATTCTGAACCGCGGTCCTTCCTCCCCTGAAAGGTCGCCGGTGAAGATGCTCGTACTGCTCATCTCCGTGCTGCTGGTCATCACGCTGTTGATCGCGATCTTGGTCACCACCTACGTCTGGTCCTCCAACCCAGACCACAGACTGAGATCGCGCGAGATGCTGCTCGTGCTGCTTGCCAGCATCAACCCCCAGGTCGCCCCGAGTGACATCGTGTCCAGCACGACGGACAACGAGTGCGCATGACGGCAACGGTCACATGCTGTAGTCAACGCTGTCCCGCGCTGCTCGAACCAAGGTCATACGTTGAGTGAGGACCTCATCCAGGCGCTCTCTCGTGAACTTCGGCGCCTGCACCGTCAGGCGGGCGAGCCGAGCTCACGAGATCTGTCATGCGCCCTCGGTCGCGGCGTACTGAGTCACACCACCATCAACGCCATACTCCGCGGCACTCGCGTTCCCAGATGGCAGTCGCTGGAACCGGTCGCCAATGCTCTCGGCGGCGACATCGAGCTGGTCCGACGCCTGTGGACAGCCGCCCGCGACGCCGAGGACGCCGACGTCGGAGCGGCCACAGTACACACGGCGGGAATGTCGGTCGTAGGGCGCCGAGAGGAGTTGGGGCGCCTCACCACATACGTCGACAGCCTCGCGGCTGGCCACGGCGGCGTCGTGCTCATCGAGGGTGAGCCGGGGATAGGCAAGTCAACCCTCCTCCGAGCCGCAAGCTCCGCGGCGGATAAACGCGGGTACCAGGCGTTCTGGGCAACCTGCGACGAGCTGAGCCACCCCATCCCCCTCCTTCCGCTGATCGAGGCCATCGACTCAGCAACCTGGCAGGGGCTTACGAACGACGACCTCGTCACGAGCGCCATGCATCGACTTGTCACCCTGACTGAGGACCTCACGACCGCCGCCCCCGTCGTGCTGGTCGTCGATGACCTGCAGTGGGCCGACCCGGCAACCGTCCGGACCCTGGGGCTGCTGGCTCGGGCCGCCCGGCGCATTCCGTTGCTGCTCGCCTGCGCGATCCGACCGGTGCCCCGCCCCCATCACGTGACTGCGCTGCGCCGTTTGATCGAGCGCACCGGGCGGCTGCGGCTACGCCCCTTCTCGGACGATGAGGTGAACGAGTTCCTCGCTCGCCGGACAGGCGGACGGCCGGGGCCGCAGCTGCGGCATCTGGCCAGCGGGGCTGCCGGCAACCCGCTCTACCTCACCGAGTTGATCTACGCGCTGATTCGAGCGGACGCACTCATCAGCGATGGCGGCCAGGTCGATGCGGCCAGCGGGCCAATCGTCGGCTCTCTCAGGGAAGCGATCGCGGACCGCCTGGATTTCCTGTCATCTCCGCTTCTAAATGTCCTACAGGCCGCGGCTCTGCTCGGTGCCAGGTTCTCGGCGCCTGAATTGGCAGCCGTATCGGCGCTGAACACCATCGAGGTCCTGCCTCTGATCGAGGAGGCAGTCGCAACCGGTGTCCTGCGTGATGCCGGTCAGGAACTCGCCTTCGGGCATCCGATGATCCACGAGGCGCTCTACCACGCGATCCCGTCCGGCATCAGAGCCGCGCGACACCGTCAGGCCGCACACGCTCTGGCTGAGTCGGGTGTCCCAGCCGAGCGGGTCGCGAGGCAGTTGTTCCCTGGACTGGACGGGGGCGAAGTCGCTCCGGTCGAAGAATGGATCAGACCCTGGTTGGTCGAAAACGGCCAACACCTGGTAAATAGGGCACCACAGGCGGCAGTCCGGCTGCTGGGTTGGGCGATCGAGGGCTTGCCGAATGTCGACCCCCCACGTGCCTTCCTGACCTCCCTACTCGCCGATGCCCTATCCCGCGTCGGTGATGCCGTGGGCGCGATCCGCGTAGCCAGTAGCGCGTTGACGTGGGTGGCAGACGCGGATGTGCTAGTCGCGCTGCACTGGACACTCGCACATTGCCTGCCTCGAGCCGGGCGACCGGATGAGGTGATCGCGATTCTGGAGCCCACGGTGAGCACGCAGCCGATGGATCCGACGCATCGGGCTCGGCTGTTGGTGCTCATGGCCCGAACACACTGTTCCCGGGGCCGGGTAGACAAAGCCGCCGAGCTCGCAGAGGCGGCGCTTTCGCTCGCGACCACCGTCAACGATCGATGGGCCACCAGCTGGGCACTCGCTGTCCAGACGATCGTGTACGGGATGCAGGGAGACCCGGAAGCCGCGCTGCCATTGTTCGATCAGGCGATCGCACTGACGGACGACGATCCGCCGCTGGCCGACCTCCGCCTCATGTTGAAGATCAACCAAGCGGTGACGTACGGCAACATCGACCGCTACGACCTCGCCATCCCCATAGCCGAGGACGCCAGACAGGCTTCCCGCGCGGCAGGCAACGTGGCGCGACTGATCCCGGCCGAAGCGCTTCTCCAAGAGCTGAAGTTCGACATCGGCCGCTGGGAAGACGTCACAGCCGAAAGTGGCCTTACGCACGCCCGTGGTGATCCTTTCGCGGGTTGTGTCCGACATAGTGTTGCGGCGTGTGTGGCGATGCATCGCGGCGACCCGGCGGCTGACCGCTACCTCGCTGAGGCCGCCGAGTTTGGAGCCAGTCTCGGCGGCCGTCTTGTGGCAACGCACGTGCTCGCGAAGAGCCTGTGGCGCGAACAAGCTGCCGCGCTTGGTGAAGCCTTGGACGTCCTTCTCGCCGCGCTGTCAGCGAGTGAGGACAACGAGGTCGTTACGCACCTACTTGTCGATGCCGCTCGACTCGCCATGCGGGTAGAAGATCGTGAAGTCGCGCGCGCGGTCACCGACCGCGCGGAGTCCTTGACGCGCGGTTCGAAACTCCCCCGGCTGTCAACCGTTGCGCTCCATTGCCGCGGTCTTGTCAGCAACGACCCACAGCTCCTGCTCGAGGCCGCACACCGACATCGGGATGGCGGCAGGCCGCTGCCCGCTGCCCAGGCATTCGAAGGGGCGGCCTCCGCGTTCGCTGATACTGGTGACCTGCTCCAGGCCGAACGCCAGTTGGACGAGGCCGCCGTCCGCTACACCGCCCTAGAGGCAACATGGGACCTCGCGCGCCTGGACGAGCAGCGGCGCAGGCACTACCGCTAGGGGCGGGCCAGGGACCAGGCTCGTACGCCGCCGATGATGCCGGCCGTGTTGGGCACGATGACCACGTCGTCGCCCATACGTTCGAGCTGCTCAGGGCGGATGCGCCGGGAGTTGCCGCCACCGATGTACAGGCGGTCCCAGAGGAAGACCGGCCGCAACCCCTCGACGATGGTCCGGATGCGCCGCGACCAGAACGCGTCGCCCAGCCGGCGGCGTTCGTGCTCGCCGATGTACGTGTCGTAGCTCAGCCCCCAGCGCACCGGCGCCTGCGACAGCTCAAGGTGCGGGGCCAGCACGCCGCCGTCGAAGAGCGCGCAGCCGAGCCCGGTGCCGAGCGTCAGCACCAGCTCCAGGCCGGTGCCGGCGACCACGCCCGCGCCGTGCACCTCGGCGTCGTTGAGCACGAGCGTCGGCACGCCGAACGCCTCAGCGAGCGCGGTGCGGGCGTCGAATCCCTCCCACTGGACGACCAGGTCGGGGTCGACCTTGGTACGCGGGCCGTTGCGGGTCACGTAGTGCGGGGTGGCTACCACGACGCCGTGCCGGATCATCCCGGGCATGCCCACGGTGGCCCGGTCGGCTGCGGGTAGCTTGCCGCCGAGATCCTTGAGCGTCTGCACGAAGAGTGCCGGCGGCAGCGGGTACGGCGTGGGCACCCGCACCGGATGGGCCCGCATGGTGCCGGCCTCATCCAGGACGGATGCCTTGATACCGCCCCCACCGCAGTCGATCGCAAGCGTGGTGGTCACGCCCCGATCATCGCACCGGAGGCCCTTCCACGCTCCGGGCGCGAGCCGCCCTCCCGATCACTGTGTGCAACGACACGTCACAGGTCACGCGAACGCTCGCGCCGCTGCGCCCTGCTTCCCGGGAGGAAACGGTTACACACCGCAACCTTCAGGGCCGCCGGCCAGCCTTCCCCAACCGTGTAGTCGCAGGTGGAGGAAGGTTTCCTAGAGGGAAGCAGGGCAAGGCCGCGCCCGAGCAATGGTGCGGCCACCGCACTCAAGTGCGGAGAGTAACCACAACCCAGCGGAACGCTCAGTTACGGTCGGCTGGCAGCGGGCGGCGCATCGCCACACGAGCGCCGCGCCGTCGAACTCCCAGCGTGAGCGTCGATCAAGGGCCGAACGCCATCGAGTCAAGGGCTCGCTCAACCCAACGGCGTCGATCATGGAGATCCCCATCGATCAAGGGCGAACGCACGCGGAAAAGAGATCCAACCGCGTGCGTTTGCCCTTGATCGACGGAGCGCCGTTAGGTCACGGTGCATACGGCGTTGTTCAGGCGGAACTCGGTGGGCCTCGCGTTGGTGCCGGAGTAGCTGGCCTGGAAGCCGAACGTCACGCTGGCATTCGTCGCGATGGTGCCATTCCAGGAGACGTTTCGGGCGGTCACGGAGGTGCCGCTCTGGGTGACCGTGGAGTTCCACGCGTTGCTGATCGTCTGGTTGCCGCCAAAGCTCCACGTCAGCGTCCACGCGTTGGTTGTGGGGCCCCGGTTGGTGACGGTGACGTTCGCGGTGAAGCCGTTGCTCCACTGGTTGACCTGGTACCCGACCACGCAGTTCCCGGCGCCGGGCGGCGGTGTGGTCGGTGTCGGCGTGGTGGGCGGCGGTGTGGTGGGCGGAGGGGTCGTGGGCGGAGGCGTGGTCGGCGGAGGGCTCGTCGGCCCGCCGACCGGCGCGAAGCGCAAGATCCGGTCGTCGGTGGCGGCGGGCGTGCCGCGACCGTCGCGGTTGCTGGTGGCGACCCAGAGGTATCCGTCGGGAGCCACGGCCACCGTACGCAGCCGGCCGAACTGGCCCTGGAGCTGGGCGGTCGGGGTGCCGGCGCCGCCGTTGCCGGTCAACGGCACGAGCCAGAGCCGGGTACCGCGCAGCGCGGCGACCAGCAGCGTGTTGCCGTCCACGGCCGCGCCGCTGGGGGACGCCTCAGCGGTGGTCCACTGCACGATCGGGTCACGGAAGCGCGGGTCACCTGCCCGGCCCTCGACGGTGGGCCAGCCGTAGTTGCCCCCGGCAACGATGTGGTTGACCTCGTCCCAGGTGTTCTGCCCGAACTCGCTCGCGTACAGCCGGCCGGCCGAGTCCCAGGACAGGCCCTGCACGTTGCGGTGGCCCAGGCTGTAGACCAGGGAGCCGGAGGTCGGATTGTCCGGCGGCACGCTGCCGTCGGGGCGCATCCTCAGGATCTTGCCGTTGCGGCTCTGCGGATTCTGCGAGCTGGCGGTGTTGCCGGCGTCGCCCACGCCCGCGTACAGCATGCCGTCGGGGCCGAACGCGATCCGGCCACCGTCGTGGATGCTGGCCCGGGCGAGCCCGGTCAGGATGGGCGTCTGGGTCTGTGGGGTGTCCAGCCGGAACCGGACGATCCGGTTGTCGGAGCTCGACGTGAAGTACGCGTAGACCAGGTTGTCCTGCGCGAAGGTCGGCGACACAGCCAGCCCGAGCAGGCCCGCCTCCCCCGTGGCGGAGACGCCGTTGATCGTGGCGACCTGCTGGGGCGCCTGCCCGACCTGGACGCGCAGCACCCGGGCGGTGTTGCGCTCGCTGACCAGCGCGCTGCCGTCCGGCAGGAACGCAAGGCCCCACGGTATCTGGAGGTTGGACGCCACAGTCTGCGGCTGCGACCAGTTGAAGTTACCGTTGGCGAGTGGCACCACCGGCCCGGGATCCTCGACGGTCGCGGCGGCGGCCAGGCCGGCCCCGCCCGCGCCGATCACCAGGGCCGCGAAGCCAGCCACGGCTAGACGTGTACGCACGATCCACTCCCTCGCTCAGACAGTGATCATTGTCAATGTAGCACTCGTCTTGACAGCCGTCGATTCGATCGGTAAACCGCAGCGGTGGGGTCTGAGCTCGACGTCGTACGCACCGTGATCTCCCGGGTGGGCGGGCGGCAGCGCCGGGTGCGCGTCACGCACCCCTGGCACACCGCCGAACGGCCCGGTTCGGTGCTCACCAGCGGCGTCGCGGCGGGCGCCATGGCGGTCGTGCTGACGTGCCTCGCCGCGCCGCTGCTGTCCAGCTTCGTGCGCACCCCGGTGCCGAAACCGGTCGCCCTGGTCTTCGGGTGCGGCCTGGCGATCGGCGCGGTCGCGGCGGCGTACGTGGCGGTCCGGGCGGTGTACGCGGGCGCCCGCAACATAACCGGCCGGCACACCGTCGAGGGCGTGGTCATCGACCGGCTCAGCCGCCAGTACGGCGAGGAGATCTACAGCGTGGCCGTGGACGACGGCACCCACGACGAGATCGTCGCGTGGACGGTCGGCAGGGCGGACTACGACCGGCTCGCCGAAGGCACCCCCGTCCGAGCCGTCGTCTCCGCCGACGGCCGCTACGTGTACCAGATCGCCCCTTAGCGCCCCGGCCCCGCGGCGAAGGCGCGCCGGCGGTGACTGGCCCCTGGAGAGGCCCCTGGTCGCGACGGACGCCGCTGGCATACAGATCTTCACGTATAGCGACGCCGCCCGCCAAGATCTGCTCGCAGAACTCGCCCGCGCTGGCGCTTCGGCGGATCTCGCGGGGTGTGGCCGGGCATGCGCCACCGCGGCCGCGGTGGCGGTGGCGGTGGCGGTGGCGAAACTTGCCGAGCGCTATTCGCCCTAACTCGCAAGATCTCGCGAGCGGCGGCGCTGGCGCCGCCGTCAAGAAAGCGCCCATCGACGCGATGGTCCACCGACCGCGGGCGCGGGCCCGCCACACCTGCCCGCTACAGGCCGCCGTCGATCAAGGGCATCCGCATCGATCAAGGGCAAACGCACGCGGAAAAGAGATCGAACCACGTGCATTCGCCCTTGATCGACGGCAAGGGGGCGCGCGAGCAGTGTGGGGTGGGGGTCAGTGGTGGCCGTCGGCCGCGTCGAACCAGGTCAGGACGCGGTGCCAGGCCTCTGTGGCGGCGTGGGGGTTGAAGCGGGCACCGGTGTCGTTGAAGAAGGCGTGGTCGGCCTCGGTTAACGTCAGCAGCTCGTACTTCAGCCGGGCCGCGTCGAGCGCCGCCCTGGCCGCGGCCCGGGTCGCGTTGACGCGCGTGTCGAGCCCGCCGTAGACGCCGAGTACCGCCGCGCGGGACCCGGAAAGGTCGCCGTCGGTCGGGAACGGGCCGTAGAAGGGCGCGGCCGCCGCCAGGCGCGGCTCGTTGGACGCGAGCAGGCGCCACACCATGGCACCGCCGAAGCAGAAGCCGATCGCGGCCAGCTTCCTGCCGCGGACGCGCCGCTTGAGCTCGGTGACGCTGGCCTTCATGTCGGCGACGAAGCGCTCCGGCGGGATGGCCGACAGGGCGGCGGCGACCTCGGCCTCGCCGGGGAACGCCCCGGTGCCGCCCTCCTCGGAGAGCAGGTCGAGCGCCAGCGCCGAGTACCCGCTGGCGGCGAGCCGGCCGGCGACCGTGCGGATGTGCTCGGTCAGTCCGCGGTTCTCGTGGATGACCAGGACGCCGCCGCGCGGCTTGGCGGCGGCCGCCCAGGCGGCCAGCAACGGCCCGCGCGGGCCGGCGAACGTGATCGACTCGCGGGGCACGGGCGCCCAGCTGGTCTCGGCCGCGCCGCGCCCGCTGCCCTGAGTCTCCGGGCTCGCGGACGCCGGTGCGGTGGCGAACGTGGCCAGGAGCCCCGTAGCCGCCGCTCCGCTCAGGCCGAGCAGGCCCAGCCGCCGCACCGCCTCCCGTCGCGTGATGAGCCCGTCGGCGAGGTCTTCCGCGACCTCCTCGGCGAGGTACCGCTGAAGCTCCGTCATGGCCCCTCCCTCAGATTTTTTCAGACCGGCCTAACGGAACGACGATAACGCCCTTCGATGCCTCGGCGGCGGTCGTCGCGCAGGTTGCGTTCCGCGCGGACGAATCGGCGGGTGGAGCGCTACGGGGTGAGCGCGGGAAAGGGCTCGCCACGGTTGAGGGCGTCGATCAGGGCGAGCACCGTCCGGGGGCCGCCACCCGCGTCCACGTACCGGCTGACCCGGCACGCCGCCTTGGCGTACACCTGCTCGTCGGCCTTCGCGGTGCGCAACCACTCCGCGAGCGTCTCCGGCAACGCCTCGGCGGAGCCCGAAGCGACCCGGCACCGGTCCCCGCCGGTGTCCGGCAGCAGGTACCGCTCGTCGCCTGCGACCAGCACCGCCAGGCCCTCGTCGAACCATTGGGGCACGTGTCCGGCATCGAGGCGTTGGTGCAGCTCGACGTGTGCCACCCACGGCCTCGACCCGGTCGGCGAGGCCCCGCAGCCCGCTGCCGCCGGCGTTGTCCGCGCCTCCGACGCCGTCGTCCACGATCTCGATCCTCACCCGCCCGCGCCGTTCCGCCAACCGGACGCGGACGGCGGTGGCCCGTGCGTGTTTCGCCACGTTCGCGAGCGCCTCCGCGACCACGTAGTACCCGGCCAGTTCGACGGCCTCCGGCAGCCGCCCGTCGCGCGCGTGCCACTCGACCTCTACCGGTACCGGCGAAGCCCACGCCAGCTCCGCGACGCCCGCGCGGAGCCCGCGCTCGACGAGGACGCCGGGATGGACGCCCTGGCTCAGGCGGCGCAGCTCGTCCACCGCCGTGGCCAGGCCCGCCCGGGCCTCGGCCAGCGCGGCGCTCGCCGCCGGGTCGCCGGACAGCCGCGACTGTGCGACGCCCAGCGCGAACGCCACCGACACCAGGCGCTGCTGCGCGCCGTCGTGCAGGTTTCGCTCGATGCGCCGCCGCTCGGCGGCGCCGAGCCGCGCGGTGAGGCCTTCCAGCTGGTCACTGGCCAGGAATCCGAACGGCACGGCCGCGAACGCGGCCGAGAACACCACCCACAGCGCCAGCGCGAGGTCGGGCGCCAGCCAGCCGCTGGCGAGATTGCCGACCAGCGCCGCGCACGCCACCAGCGCGGCGCACCAGACGACGCCACCGCGGGCGCAGGCACGCGACCAGGCCGGCGAGGCCGAACGACCAGCCCACGACCGGGGTGAGCACGACGTGCAGCACGCTCACGCCGCCGCCGCGACCGACAACGACGACCGTCAGCGCCGTTGCGACGACGACGAAGACCGCTGTGGCGGCCCTCGCGGCGCCGGTCACCTGCCGAGCACCACCACGATGAGGCCGGGTGGGTCCTGCTCCGCGAGGCGGGTCGCCTCCAGCGGGGGCGCGCTCAGGCTCACGGTGGGGAAGGGCGCGGCAAGATCGGCGGCTCGCACGGCATCACCCTATCCGGCGCGGAACCGTGGCCTGCGGACATAGGCCGACATTGACAGGCGCCGTTACGATGGGTGTTTGGTTCGTCGCCAACCGGAGTGTCGTGACGCGTATGGCCGATAGTTATGACTACGCGACCAAGCTCACCCGGGAAGAGGCGGCTGTCGACCTGGTCGTCCACGACCGGCTCGGGGTGCGTGACCGGCTCGTGGAACTCGCTGGCGAAGCCGCACGCAGGTACGGTTTCAGCCTCACCCGCCTGTCGAGGCCGCCCACCTCGCGGGAGCTCGCGCGGGGCCTGCACCATCTGATGACGGTGTGGGACGGGCCATTGGACGAAGCGTTGCTGGACGCCACATCGGGCCGGCTCGGCGAGGCGTACGACACGGCGAGCATCGCCTTCGCGTATCCGGACGCGCGAGCGTCCCGCGAGGCCATCCCCGCGATCGACGCCGTCAAGCGCGCCACCCACGACCGGCTGAATATCATCCGGCCCGACCTGACGCTCGGCGAGACGTTCCTCGTCTCCAACTTCAAAATCATCGACGCGATGATCGCGGAGTCGGTCCGCGTACGGTACGAGCCGCACCAGGCCGGAACGGAGCTGCCACCGGGCCTGCGCGACCGCGTCCTGCCCTTCTTTCGCGCCGCCTCCGACCGGATCAAGGCCGGCCAGTTGTGGCACCGCGGCCCCGGCGACGGCTGCATCGCGGTCCGCACCGACGAGGGCCTGGTCGTCACGGCGACCCGCACCTGCAAGGCGCCGCTGGATGAGAGCCGTCTCGTGCTCGTGGAGCGCTACGACGAAGCGTCCAACGTCTTGACCTTCCGCGGGCCCGCGCTGCCGTCCGCCGACTCGGTCGAGCTGTTCGTCCTCACCGAGCGGCTGCCGCACATGTGGGCGTTCATCCACACTCACGCCAGCCGGCAGATCACCCGTAACCCGGAGTTCGAGCGCGGCTTTCGCCTCGGCCGCCGGCCCTGCGGTGAGCCCGCCCTGGGCCACGAGATGGCCGGGCTGCTCCGCGGACGCGGACACGGCCTGATCGTCATCGAGGAACATGGCGAGATCTTCATCGGCTCCCAGCCGCCAACTGAGTACTTCGCCTGGCTCGACGAAACCCTCGCCGCCACCCACCCATAGCCCGCCCCGCCCACCCCCACCCCTGCCCGCACCTCAGCGCGCGCTCTCCCCGCCGATCAAGGGCAAACGCGCGTGGTTCGATCTCATTTCCGCGTGCGTTTGCCCTTGATCCACGCAGAGTCCCTTGATCGGCGGGAAGGCGCGACGTGCCTCAGCGTCTGCCCTGCGGGGTCAGTCGCGGACGTAGTAGTGGTCGTTGATGTCGTCGTAGCGGCCGCCACCGCGGCAGCAGCGCCTGAAACCGGCGCCCGGAGCCGCACGGGCAGGGATCGTTTCCGCCCAGCTTCTCGACCAACTCGGTGTCGACGCCGACGACGCGGTCGCCGCGCTTGACCTGGGTCTCGCTAGAGGGAACCCCTGCGGCGCTTGCTGGTCGGCTCAAAAGGACGCCTCGGCGTCGTGGTCGTGGTACATGGCTGCCTCCTCCATCGAGGTCAACGAACGCGCCAAGCATAGAAATCACCATCACCACGCGCGACTGGTTTGTGTCATCTCGGTGACCCGCCCTACGTCTGGCCTATTCGGACCGACCGAACGGCCAATACACGCGATTTTGGAAACGGAAGCACCCCTTGTCGCGTCTCCAGGTAGCTGACCGACACGGGGGGATACGCATGACACCATGGGCAGAACGTTGGGTACCGAAACGGCTCCACTGGGTGCCCGCGCACTGGCCCGTGCTGGTGATTTTCGCGGCCGGGGCCGCTGCTGCGGTTGCTGACGACGCTCGCGTACTCGCCCGGCCTGTGGTTCACCGGCGACTCGAGTGTCTACCTGGGCGCGGCGTACACGCTGGTCCCCAACGCGGCGCGGCCAATGGGGTACTCCTGGTTTCTGTGGCTCCTGCTGCCGTTTCACTCCGTGCGGCTCGTCGTCGTCGTGCAGCACCTGATCGGGCTGGCGGTCGCGGCAACGTTGTACGCCTTCATGGTGCGCCGCGGTGTGCGGCGCTGGATCGCCACGGCGGCGGTGGCGGTCTTCCTACTGGACGCGCGCACGGCGTTGCTGGAGCAGTTTCTGCTGGCCGAGGCGCTGTTCACCGCGCTGCTGGTCGGTGGGATGCTCGCGTTGTGCTGGTCGCGGCGCCCCGGCGTCGTGGCCTGTGGCGGGGCGGGCCTGCTGCTCGCGGCCGCGACGACCACCCGCACCGTCGGGCTGCCGCTGATAGGCATCGCCGTGCTGTAT
>NZ_JBAKHX010000065.1:0-45486 GCF_036906915.1 Micromonospora sp. CPCC 206061 | reverse complement strand
CAGATGGGGATCCCGGCCGCCGAGTGGAAGAAGGGCGGCTACCGGATCACCACGACGATCAACAAGAAGGCACAGGAGGCGGCCGAGGCCGCGGCACGCCGGGCGAGCAAGACCTCGCCGATGTCGAAGCTGCCCGCCCACTACCAGGCGGCGCTCGTGGCGGTCAACCCGAAGAACGGCCGCGTGATGGCCTACTACGGCGGCGACAACGGCACGGGCACGGACTTCGCCGGCATGAACGGTGACGGCACCGGGCCGCACGCGCCCGGCTCGACCTTCAAGATCTACACTCTGGCCGCGGCGATGCGAGCAGAGATCCAGATCGAGTCGTACTGGGACCTGACCAAGGACGACGACGGCGGCCGTAAGATCAACAACGCGGGTCGTACCAACATCCCCTGCGGCAAGTCCTGCACGCTGGAGCATTCGACGATCCAGTCGTACAACGTGCCGTTCTACTGGATCTCCAAGGAACTCGGCCCGGACAAGGTCGTGCAGGCGGCCCGCGACGCCGGTATCCAGACCATGAAGGACACCGAAACCGGCGAGGTGCACGACATCGCCAAGGCCGACCCGAAGTCCGTCGCGCCGAAGTACTTCGACAACGAGGTCGGCTTCGGCCAGTACCCGGTGACGGTGCTCGACCACGCGAACGGCGTGGCGACCCTTGCCAACCGCGGCCTCTACATCAAGGCGCACTTCATCGCGAAGGTCGAGCAGCGCAACCCGGCGACCGGCAAGTTCGACCGGGTGCCGGGCACCGGCGAGAAGGTCAAGTCGGTGCGGAAGTTCGACGAGGCCCAGATCGATAACATCAACTCGGTGCTGAAGCAGATCCCCGGCAACATCGGCAAGGGGCTCGTCGGTGGCCGGGAGGCGATCGGTAAGACCGGTACCTGGGAGCTCGGCCCGAGCGGCAACAAGGGCGACAGCGGTGACGCCTGGATGGTCGGCGCGACCCAGCAGATGGCCGCCGCGGTCTGGGTCGGCACCAAGGGTGCCCGCAAGGCCATCGAGGAGAGGAACGGTAACGCGATGGGCGGTGGCGGCACGCCTGCGGCCATCTGGGAACTGTTCATGGAGAAGGTGCACAAGGACCTGAACTACGACAGGGAGTCGTTCGCCGCGCGCAAGGACATCGGTGACCCCAACAGCCCGTACCCGAACGGCGTCAAGCCGCAGGAGCGGCCCACCGACCCGTGCGAGCTGCTCCCGCAGAGCGTCTGTCGTGGCGACGGCAACGACGATGATGACGACGACGACGATGACAACAACGGTCCGGCCATACCCACCCCGGGGTTCACCCTGCGTCCACGAGATTGACGTACGCTGATCGAATTGATAGCTTTCAATTCATGCAGCGGTCCCGTGTCCTCATGCCGGTCGCCCTCGGCGCGACGTTGGTCACGCTAGCCGCGTCGGCGACGACGCTTCTGGCCCCGCCGGTGAACGCCCAGTCATTGGCGTCGCTCGCGGCGGCGCCCGCCTTCCCCGGCGCGGTCGGCTTCGGCGCGGCCGTGACCGGAGGGCGGGGTGGCGCCGTCTACCACGTGACGAACCTGAACGACTCGGGCCCGGGCTCTTTCCGCGACGCGGTCAGCCAAGGGCCACGGATCGTGGTGTTCGATGTCGGCGGGTACATCAACCTGGCCTCGCCGCTGAGCATCAAGAGCAACATCACGGTCGCCGGTCAGACCGCCCCCGGCGACGGCGTCGCCACCCGCGGATACCAGGTCTCGCTCTCGAACGCGAACAACGTGATCGTCCGGTACATGCGCTTCCGGCACGGGCTGACGCCGAACCAGAACCGCGACGGAATCACCATCAACCAGGGCAGCAACCAGATCTTCGACCACGTCTCCGTCTCCTGGGGACGAGACGAGAACTTCTCCATCAACAGCAGCACCAACATCACGGTGCAGAACTCGATCATCTCCGAGGGTCTCGACCCGCACTCGTGCGGCGGCCTGATCCAGAGCGACGGCGTGACCCTGTTCCGCAACCTGTACGCGCACAACAAGACCCGCAACCCGAAGGTCAAGGGGCGCAACCAGTTCGTCAACAACGTGGTCTACAACTGGGGCTCCGACGCCTACATCGAGGGCGACTCGGCCGGACGCAGCGACGCCAACGTCGTCGGCAACTACTTCGTCAAAGGCCCGTCGACCGGCACCGCCGGCCCGTTCACGCGGGGCAACCTCAACTTCCACATCTACGCGTCCGGCAACTACTACGACGCCGACAAGGACGGCACGCTCGACGGCCGGCCGACGACAACGGCCGACCTGGGCAACGTCGTGGTCGAGCCGGCGCCGTTCCCGTTCCCGGCGATCACCGCCGTCTCGGCGGCGGCCGCGCACCAGGCGGTGGTCGACAAGGCCGGGGCGTCCCTGCGACGCGACTCAGTCGACCGCCGGCTCGTCGCCGACCTGACCCGCCAGACGGGTGCGATCATCACTGATCCGGCGGCCGTGGGCGGCTTCGGTGCGCTCGCGGGCGGTGCGGCACCAGCCGACGGCGACCGTGACGGCATGCCGGACGCGTGGGAGCGGGCCAACGGGCTGAACCCGGCGAGCGCCGCCGACGGCGACGACTACGGTGCCGACGGCTACACGAACGTCGAGCGGTACCTCAACAGCCTGGTGCCCTGACCCCCCGCCTACCCACAGTGACCTTGCGCGGCCGTGCTATCCGATCAAGGCCGGGACCTGACCGTGCACCGCTTAGCGGGGTGAGCCGACTGGGCGGATGGTGAGGGTGTTTACGTCCACGCCGGGCGGCTGGGTGATGGCCCAGACGATGGCCGCGGCGACCTGATCGGCGGGTAGGTATCCGCCGGGTCGTTCCATGAGCCCGCCGGCGGCGTCGAAAAAGCCGGTCTCGGTCGCGCCGGGGCTGACGAGGGTGACGCCGACGCCGTCGCCGGTGACCTGGAGCCGGGTGTTCTCGGCGAGGCCGGTGAGGGCCCATTTGGTCGCGCCGTAGAAGTTGCCCGGGGTGTGGATGTGTCCGGCGACGCTGCCGACGAGCACGATCCGGCCGCGGGTGGCGGTGAGCGCCGGCAGTGCCGCCTTGATCAGCAGTGCCGGGCCGAGGACGTTGGTCAGGACCATGTCCTTGAGGCGCTCCGGGTCCGCGTCGGCGAGGCTGTCGTGTACGGCGAAGCCGGCGTTCGCGACCGCGGTGTCCAGACGTCCGAACCGGGAGACCGTCGCCTCGACATGCCCGCGCACCGCGTCCCAGTCGGCGGCGTGGCCGGTGAGGGTGAGCAGGCCGTCCGGGGCGCCGAGGTCGGCGGCCAGCCGCTTCAGGTGCTCGCGGCCGCGTCCGGTCACCGCCACCCGGTGGCCTCGGTCCAGTAGCTGGCGGGCGACGGCGGCGCCGATGCCGCGGGAGCCGCCGGTGATCAGTGTGACGGGTGATTCGGCCATGTCCGGCAAGGTAGACCTTCGAGTTCGCTCGAAGTCAAATGGCCTGTCCCGACGAAGGATGTATCAAGGTCGGTCGCGGAGTGCTCAACGCATTTAGGGCACCAGACACCACCCGAGGAGCACGACATGACCACCACCTATCCCGTACCGCGCGGAGCGTTCTGGCAGCATGTGATCATTACGCGGGCGGCTCTGGCCCGAGACGACCTGAATGCGGCTCGCGAGTGTGGTCAGATCGACGGGGAGGCCGCCGAACGGATCGAGGAGCGGCTGCGCACGGCCGAGGACGCGGCGACGCCGCACGGCTGGCGGCTGCGGTCGTGGCTGACCGGCAGCGCCGTCAACCGGGCCTTCACCAACCTGCACGCGGGTCAGGTGCTGCTGGCCAGGTACGCGCGGGACGACGTCCTCGATGTGCGGCTGCTGTCGGCGATGACCCGGCTGCGCGCGACAATGCCGCCGACCGCGATGCGGCGGCAGGCCTTGGAGGAGCAGTACGGCCGGGCGAAGACGGCGGACGCGGACGCGGCCCAGGAGCAGGGCCGGGTGCGGCGCTGGATCCTCGAGAAGGCCATGGAGTGGAGCTTCGCGGCCACTGACGCCCAGTACGCGCGGCTCCGCAGCTTCCGCAACACGCTGGTAGCGGTCTCGGCGGCGGTGCTCGTGATCGTCGTCGGGCTGGCGGGCATGGGGTTCGGCTGGCCGGAGTCGATGACCCTGTGCTTCGCGGGGGCCGAGGGGCAGGTGTGCCCGACCGGCGCCACGGCGACCCGGCGCGACGCGTTGATCATCGCGGTGCTCGGCGCCACCGGCGGTGCCATGGCAGCCGTGCTCGCGGTGCGCGGGATCCAGGGCACCTCGACGCCGTACGGTGTGCCGCTGGCCCTGGCGATGCTGAAGCTGCCGTTCGGCGCGCTGTCGGCGCTGGTCGGGCTGATCCTCATTCACGGCCAGTTCGTTCCCGGCCTCACCGACCTGGACACGTCCGGCCAGATCCTCGCCTACGCCGTCATCCTCGGGGTGGCTCAGCACGCGCTGACCGCCATGATCGACCGCCGCGGCCAGGAACTGCTGAACCGGATACCGTCCAAGCGGGGGCAGGAGTTCGTCGACGCGCGGGAGGAGCCGCTCCCGCCGGCCGCCCTGCCGGGCAAGGTCAGCTGATTGGGCGGTCGCCGCCGGCACCTGCTGACTTACGCCACCGCGCTGGCCCGGCTGGCGGCGCGGGCCTGGGCCGCCTCGCGGCGGGCGGTGAAGCGCGACGCGTTCTGGTCGAGCTCGGACATGAATCCGGCGAGCTCCTCGCGGGCCGCCTCGCCGTCGCCGGAGAACTCGTCCCGCTCCAATGCTCGCACCTGACGCAGGATCGGCATGATCACCTCGTCGTGGTGGATACGCAGGTCGTAGATCCCGGCGAACGCGATCTGCACGGACTTGCGCCCGAAGTTCTCGATCCCGCGGCCGGGCATCTGGAAGGTCTTCGCCACCTCGCACACCGCGCGCATCGCCGTGTTGGGCGACAGGTCGAACGCCGCGTTCAACACGTTGCGGTAGAACAGCATGTGCAGGTTCTCGTCGGCGGCGACCTTCGCCAGCAACTGGTCGCAGATCGGGTCGCCGCTGATCCGGCCGGTGTTGCGGTGCGCCACGCGGGTCGCCAGCTCCTGGAACGACACGTACGCGATGGACTCGATGACGCCCTCGTAGGCGTTGTCGTAGCCGAGCGCCATGTGCGTCATGCGAGCCCGTTCGAGGGCGACCGGGTCGACCGCGCGAGTGGTCAGCAGATAGTCGCGGATCGCGATGCCGTGCCGGCCCTCCTCGGCGGTCCACCGGTGCACCCACGTGCCCCACGCGCCGTCGCGACCGAACAGGGTGGCGATCTCGCGGTGGTAGCTGGGCAGGTTGTCCTCGGTGAGCAGGTTGACGATCAGGGACGTGCGAGCCACGTCGGACAGCTTGGACTGACCGGGCTCCCACGCCTGGCCACCGAGCACGCCGTCGAAGTCGGTGCCCTGGCTCCACGGCACGTATTCGTGTGGGAACCATTCCTTGGCCGTGGCGAGGTGGCGGTTGACGTTGACCTCGACGACGGGCTCGAGCTCCCGCAGCAGCGCGTGCGTATCGGTGATCTCAGTGGGCACGGGTCCTCCCGGAAGTGCATCTACCTACGGTTCCGTAGGTTACGCTACCGTAGCTAGTCACCGCCAGCCGCGAGCGTCGGACCAGGCGCGGAACCGCCCAGATGGGCAGGCAACCACCAGCTGTCGTCCGGGCCGTCCGGCTTGTCCGGGTACTCGCGCTGCGCCCGGTCGACCAGCTCGGTGATCCGCGCTCGCAGTTCGGCGTTGATCTGCACGTGGTCGTCGCGGCGGCCCGGCCGCAACGCCTCGCCCACGAGGATCGTCACCGGCACGTGGCGCTTGGTCAGCGTGCGCTTGCGCCCCTTCGTCCACAGGCGCTGCGTGCCCCACACCGCCATCGGCACCAGCGGCACGCCCGCCGCGGCCGCCATCCGGACCGCCCCGTTCTTGAACTCCTTGGGCACGAACGACGTGCTGATCGTCGCCTCCGGGAACACGCCGACCACCTCGCCGGCCTTGAGCGCGGCCAGGGCCGCCTTGTACGACGCCAGGCCGGCGTCCCGGTCCACCGGGATGTGGTGCATCCCACGCATGAGCGGACCGCCGACCTTGTTCGCGAAGACCTCCTGCTTCGCCATGAAACGGACCAACCGCTTCGCTGGCTGGGCGGCGAACCCGCAGAAGATGAAGTCCAGGTAGCTGACGTGGTTGCTCGCCAGCACGGCACCCCCGGTCGACGGGATGTGCTCGCCACCTTCCAACGTGATCCGAAGGTCGAGCGCACGGAACGCCGCCTTCATGAAGGAGATGACCGGCGGATATACGAGGTCGCGCATGACCGAAACCGTAGCGTGTCCGCCCGCTGGCTTTACTCGAGACCTTCGCCGATCCGGTCCTGGCCGACCCGCTCGAGTCCTTCTACCGGGCGGACCCCGAGACCGCGTCCCTCCTGCGCGGATCCGTGCGCCTCTAGGTCCACCTCTTTGGTCGATGGGCATCGTTCGGTGCCTACGTGAAGAATCCTCGGCTATGGATTCGGTCTTGACCCAGGTGCTCCTGCCCGTCGCCCTCGGGATCGTCATGCTCGGGCTAGGGCTCGGCCTGGACGTGGCCGACTTCAAGCGGGTCGTGCAGTTTCCCAAGGCCGTGCTGATCGCGCTGACCTGCCAGGTGCTGCTGCTCCCGGCGGTGTGCTTCGCCCTGGTGCTGGCCTTGGACCTGCCGCCCGCGCTCGCGGTCGGCATGATGCTGCTGGCCGCCTCGCCCGGCGGCACCATGGCCAACGTCTACAGCCACCTCTTCGGCGGCAATGTGGCGCTCAACGTCTCCCTGACCGCCGTCAACTCGGTGCTCGCGGTCTTCACGCTGCCCATCGTGGTCAACCTCTCCCTGGAACACTTCCTGGGTGGAACGGGCCAGATCGGCCTGCAGTTCGACAAGGTGCTCCAGGTCTTCGCGATCGTGCTGGTGCCGGTCGCCTTGGGCATGCTGGTCCGGTATCGCTGGCGCGAGTTCGCCGAGCGCATGCACCGCCCGGTGCGGATCCTGTCCGTCGTGGTGCTGGTGTTGGTGATCGCGGGCGCGATCACCAACGAGAGGGAGAACATCGGCGAGTACTTCAAGGCGGCGGGAGCGGCGGTCCTGATCTTCAACCTGATCAGCCTCGCGGTCGGGTACCTCGCGCCACGGCTGGCCAGGGTCGGCCGCGCGGAGTCGGTGTCGGCGGCCATGGAGGTCGGCATCCACAATGGAACGTTGGCCATCGTCATCGCGACGACGCTGCTGGACAGCACGGAGATCGCCGTGCCGGCGGCCGTTTACAGCCTCGTCATGCTCTTCACGGCCGCCGGGTTCGGCTACGTCATCCGCCCCCGGACGGCGGCTACGCGGGCGGCACCGGACCCCGCTCACGGCCCGGCCGGGCGGCGTTAGAGGCGGTCGAGGGCCAGGGAGCGAACCGTATCTGATGTGATCTACAGGTGAGTCTTGATGGGGTGCGGGTCGTGGTCACCGGGGCGGGGCGCGACACGGGACGCGTACTGGCGACGGCCTTCGCCGAACTCGGCGCGCACGTGTTCGTGGCCGCCCGCCAGGCCACCGCGGCCGAACGCACGGTGGACCTGATCAGGCGGCGCGGGCACGGCGGCGCAGAGGCGTTCGACTGCGACCTGGCCAGTCCCGACTCGGTGCGGGCGTTCGCGGCGGCGCTCGCCGAGCGCACGGACCGCCTCGATGTCCTGGTCAACAACGGTGCGAGGTACCTGCACGGCGAGGACCTCGGCGACGTCGGGGACGACGACATCGTCGACGCGATCGCCGGTGCCGCGACCGGGACGGTGCTGCTGACCAAGCACCTGCTGCCGCTGCTGCGCGCCTCGGCGCGGCCCGACATCGTCAACCTGATCTCCAGCTGCGGGGAGGTGGGTCACCGCCGCTCCGGCGCGCACCCAGCGTTCTACGCCGCCAAGCACGCCCAGGCGGGGTTCGCCGAGATCCTGTCCCATCGGGTGCGTGCCGAGGGGATCCGGGTGATCTCGCTGTTTCCGCCGGACTTCGTGCAGGACGGGCCTCGCGAGTCGTCCGGCGAACTCACCGCGCGGGCCGTCGTCGACTGCGTGCTGTTCGCGGTGGGCCAGCCGAGGGACTGCTTCATCCGCGAGTTCCGCTTCGAACAGGTCGCCGCCGTCGGGCAGGATTGATCACATGGAGCTCGACGGCCGGAGCGTGACAGCGGAGGAGCTTGCCGCCCTGGCACTCTACAACTACGGCCACTTCACCACGATGCGCGTCGACGGCGGGCGGGTGCGTGGCCTGTCGCTGCACCTGCGCCGGCTGGTCAGTGACTGCCGCACCGTCTTCGACGCCGAGCTCGACCCGGTCACGGTCCGCCGGCTGGTCCGGCGCGCCTGCGGCGAACGCTCCACCATGGTCCGGGTGACGGTCTTCGCGCCGGACCTGGATCTGGCTCGTCCCGCGCGACCCGCCGAGCCACACCTGCTCGTCACCACCCGACCGGTACAGGATCACGAGCTGCCGCCGCTGCGGCTGCGGACCGCGCGCCACGAGCGGGACGAGCCCGGGGTGAAGCACGTCGGGCTGTTCGCGGCCGTCCGGCAGCGGCGGATCGCGCAGCGGAGCGGGTTCGACGACGTCCTGTTCGTCGACCGGCACGGCAACGTCTCCGAGGGCGCTACCTGGAACGTCGGCTTCTTCGACGGCGAACGGCTGGTGTGGCCCGCGGCCCAGCACCTGCCCGGGGTGACCATGGCGCTGCTGCGGTCGCTCGGTCGGGCCGAGTCGACGCGGGAGGTCGACCTCGCGTCGGCGGCGTCGATGCCGGCGGCGTTCGTGACCAACGCCGCGATCGGCGTCCGGCCGGTCGGCCAGATCGACCAGACCACCTACCTGGGAGAGGCGGAGATCGTCCAGGATCTGCGCGCGGCGTACCTGGCGATCCCGGGAGAGGAGTTATGAAAAGCGTCCGCCGTCACTGATCCGCGGCGGTCCGAGCGCTCATGGCCGCACTGCGCGCCGAGGCCATCGCGTCCTGATCGGGCCGCTCAGTCGAGCCACCAGGTCATCGCGTCGTGCCCCAACGGGGTGGACATCGCGATCGGCAACGCCACGGCGCTCACCGCCGCCACGAGCAGGGCCAGCCACGCGGTTCGCAGGCCGGCGGCGCGGGCCACGCGGCGCCCGGTGACCAGCAGCGGCACCGACACGGACAGCAGAGCGGGGCTCGCCAGGAACCCGAACAGGTACAGCAGCGCGAGCGTCGCGTACAGCCACATGAACGGGTTCATCGGGTGGTATCCGAACGGGATGAGGTCCATGGGACCGTTGGCGTCGAGCAGCCGCTGCCCGTGCGCCAGGAAGAGCGCGACGACGAGGCCCCAGGCGGCAGCGAACGCCAGGTGGACGCTGGTCAGCGACCAGAGCCCGTACCGCCAGAGGCGCTCGCGGGTCCCCGGTGACGGCGGGCCGGAGCGCGCCGGCAGCGCGAGGACCACGCTGGCCAGCGCCAGGCCGGCGACCGCGATCCCGGCCAGCGGCCCGGCCTCCGCGAACGCCGCCGCGGCGAACAGCGAGTCGTTGGGCGCCCAGCCGTCCTCGAGGCCCACCACCAGGCCTTCGTAGGCCCCGGCGAGGAGCGAGACGCCGACGCCGAGCAGGCCCGGCGCGGCGAACAGCACCGCGACCAGGCGCCCGCGCAGGCCGTGCAGCCAGAACCGGCGCAGCGTCCACACGGCCAGCAGCCAGCCGGCGGCGAGTCCGGCGCACCCCGCGCCGCCCACCAGAGGCGTCATCCAGCGGTCCGCCTGGCTGTACACCCAGACGGTGACAGGATCCACAGTGGAGAGTGCAAAGTATCCGCGGACGTGGACGACCTGGCCGCCATCGCTGGCCCAGAACTCGGCGACGTGGTGGCCGTGCTGCAGCGTGCGGACCTGCCAGCCGGCCGCCGCCATGCGGGCGTGCGCCTGCTCGACGACGGCCGTCACGGGCCGGTCGGCGGGGGCGACGTAGTTGTACTCGAGCCGCGCCGAGCCCTGCCGCAGCGCCCGCGGCCCGGTCTCCACCCCGTAGTTCAGTGCCAGCGGGTCGTCGTACCGGCCGGGTGGGCCGGACGCGGGCAGCGGCATCGCGGTGTCGGCGGCGGCCTGCGCCGCCACAGGCTGGGGTGCCGGTGCCGCCACCGGCCAGGCGAGTTGGCCGGCGATGGCCGCCGCGGCGAGGCCGGCGAAGGCGGCCACGGCGACCGCGTACACCAGGTGGGCCGGGTACGCCGGGCCGCGCGGGACCGCGAACCGGCGGCGCCCGCCGCGAAGGAGCAGGTCGAGCGCGTCCCGCGGGTCGGGCCGGCGCTGGCCCGGCCTGGCCGCGTCGAGCAGTGTGGTCAGCATCTCGGCGCCGCGCTCGCGCCGGTACCAGCGGGGGTAGGCGAGCAGCAGCCACCGGTACCAGCGGCGTAGACCGTCCATCGTGGTCACCCGACACCGCCGGCGGCCGGGCGCAAGCGGCCGGCCTTGCGCAGCCGGGCGGCGGCCAGGCTGGCGTTGGCGCGCAACCGCTCCACCTCCGCGTGCAGCTCCGCCGCGCCGTGGTCGGTGAGCCGGTAGTACCGGCGCAGCCGCCCGTCGACGGCCTCCTCCCGGTCGACGACGACCAGGCCGTCGTCGGTGAGCCGGTCGAGCGCCGCGTACAGCGTGCCGGCGCGCAACGTCAGCCGCCCGGCGGACAGCTCGCCCACGGCCTGCATGACGCCGTATCCGTGCAGCGGCCGTTCGGCCAACGCAGTGAGTATGAAGAAGGTCGGTTCCTGTACAGCCACCGCGTCAACGTACCGGCGATCTGTATATGCCGTCAATCGGTACGCTATGCGAGCCGCGCCGCGCCGTGCCATTGCTCGACCGGGGTCAGCGGCACTGGCGCTGGGCGCTCCGCGGTCGTGGTCAGCTCGACGCGGCGGCCCTCCGTCGCCGAGCGCAGGAGGGCGGTCATCGTCTCCAGTACGTGCAGGGCCACCTCGCCGTTGGCGCGCGGCGCCCGCTGCCCATCGGCGGCGACCTGGTCGAGCAGGCCAAGCCCCCGGCCGCCGCCGGCGTAGCCCGCGGACGGCTGGAGAGTGCGCCACTCGGTGTCACCTAGCGCGAACAGCCGGACCGCGCCGTCGAACTGGTTCGGGTCCGGCACGGAGAGGGTGCCGGTCTCACCGTGCACCTCGATCGGCGCCGCCGTCGTGGCGACACCGTCGAAACTGGTCGTGATGGTCGACAGGGCGCCGCTCACGTGTTCGAGCACGCCCGACACGTGGCTGTCGACCTCGACGGGAATGGTGGCGCCGACGCGCGGGCCCGAGCCGATGACCCGCTCGCGGCGCAGCCGGCTGGACGCGCCGGTCACCGCGCGGACCGGGCCCAGTAGCTGAACGAGCGCGGTGACGTAGTAAGGGCCCATGTCGAGCAGCGGGCCGCCGCCAGCGGTGTAGTAGAAGTCGGGGTTGGGGTGCCAGCGCTCGTGTCCCGGCGTGACCATGACGGCAGTCGCGCTCTGCGGCCGCCCGATCAGGCCGGTGTCGATCGCCGCGCGCGCCGTCTGCGTACCCGTGCCCAGGACCGTGTCCGGAGCGCAACCGATGACGACGCCGGCCGTGGCCGCGCGGTCGATGACCGCGCGGGCGTCCGGGAAGGTGACCGCGAGCGGCTTCTCGGCGTACACGTTCTTGCCGTGTTCGATCGCGGCGTGCGCGATCGCGGCGTGGGCGGCCGGGATCGTCAGGTTGACCACGGTCTGGACGTCGGGGCTGTCGAGCAGCCGCTCGACGCTCAGCGCGTCGGCACCGGGCAGCTCGGCGGCGACCGCCGCCGAGCGCGAGGAGTCGAGGTCGGCGACCGCGGCGACGCGCACCGAGGGATGGCCGGCGAGCGTGTCGAGGTACGCCCGCGAGATGAAGCCGAGACCTACGATGCCGATGCCGTGCGGGTCGCCCACAGAATGCCCCTTTCGATGACGGTGCGGACGTTGGGGTTCTCCAGCACGTCGAGACTGTGTCCGGCTGTCGTCACGACGATCCGCCCGGCGCCCCACCGCCGGGTCCAGATCAACGGCGAGGTGACCGGCCGGTGCCACGGGTGCCACGGCTGGGTCGGGTGGGTGGTAGTGGCGAGCACGTCGATGAGGTCGTCGTGCAGCACCCAGTACTGCTCGGTGCGCAGCGCGAAGTCGTCGATGCCGGCGGTGATCGGGTGGGTGCGGCCCAGGTCGGTGATGGTGACCGTGTACGGCAGGAAGTTGTCCTGTTCGCCGCCTTCGCGCTCGCACGGCTCCTTGCCCGGGTGGGTCGCGAACTGGCCGCCGACCAGGTGCAGGTAATCCGAGGACGCGCGAAACGAGTCGCAGATGCCGCCGTGCCAGCCGGTGAACCCGGTGCCGGCCTCGATCGCGGCGCGCAGGCCCGCCAGCTGGCCGCCGGTGATCTGCGACATCGTGACGCACTGGACGACGAGGTCGGTCGCGGCGAGCGCCTCCGCGTCGGCGTACACCTCGGTCGACTCCTCGACCCGCACGCTGTATCCACTGCGTTCGAGGAAGGGGATGAACAGCTCGGTGGCCCTGACCGGCTGGTGCCCCTCCCATCCGCCTCGCACCACCAGAGCCGTCCGTGTCTTCTCCACCACCCGAATTTACCGTGCGGGACCCCATCATGATCACGGCGCGTTCGTGGCTGGGAAACCATCATCCTAGGACGCCTTAGGGGGAGTGCTGCCGATCTCGTCGATGGCGTAGCCCGGGCCGCCTGCCCTTGACATCTCGTTTGGACCCGAACAGTATTGCCGTCACCGACGCCGGCGTCGGCCCGAGCGGGTGATGCCGGCTCCCGCATCGCGTCCTCGAGGAGTGGCGATGGCCCAGAACGGTTACGGGCGGCGGCGACTGTTGCAGGGCGTGGCGGCGGCCACGGGAGTGGCGGCGGGCCCGACGACATGTGCGCGCACTGCTGAAACCTCCGACGGACAAAGGGGAGTATCGACATGGGTAAGGAATGGGATCGCCGACAGGTGCTGCGCGCGGCGGCCGTGGCCGCCGCCGGAACGGCGGGCATCGGCGCCTTGCCGCCCGCGGCGTCCGCGCACGGCCGCGACGCCGACCTGGTCATCCACAATGGACAGATTCTGGTACTGGATCACGCGTTCCGCAGAGCCGAGGCGGTGGCCATCGGCGGCGGCCGAGTGCTCGCCGTCGGCCGGGCCAGGGATGTGCGCCGCCTCATCGGCCGCCGCACCCAGGTGCTCGACGCCGCCGGCGGCACCGTGCTGCCGGGCGTCAACGACTCGCACGTACACCTCAACGCGCTCGGCCTCAACTTCCCGCCGTTCTCGTACAACGTGGACACCGCGACGATCGACGAACTGGTGGCGGTGGTGCGGTCGGCCGTCGAGGCGGCGAGCACGCCCGACGGCTGGATCCGCGGCCAGGGCTGGAACGACAACCGGCTGCCGCGCCCGCCGCGCCGCACCGACCTCGACCCGGTCTCCGGCGACCACCCGGTCGTGCTGACCGACTTCTCGTTCCACGCGATGTCCGTCAACTCGGCGGCGCTGCGGCTGGCCGGCATCACCCGCGACACCGTCCCGCCGCCCGGCGGCGTGATCGAGAAGGACGCGGACGGCGAGCCGACCGGTGTCTTGCGCGAGACAGCACAAGGGCTGGTGCGCGCGGTGGTGCCGGCGTTCACCCCGGCGGAAGTGGCGCGCAGCATCGACGTGGGCGTGTCGCTGCTGCACGCCCAGGGCGTCACCAGCGTCACCGACCCCGGCATCGGTCTCGCCACCCTTGGCCTGTACGCCGACAAGGCGCGCGCCGGCGCGCTGGGCGTACGGGTCAACGCGCTACTGTCCGGCGGCACGGCGCCGCGGCACCTGCGGGAGATCCTGGCCGGGTACCACCCGCCGCACGGGATCGACCCGAAAGTGCTGCGGGTGGCCGGTGTGAAGCTGTTCGCCGACGGCATCCCGACCGCGGCCAAGACGGCGTGGCTGCACGAGCCCTACCTGGACGGCACCAACGGCAGCCTCGTCATCGACGGCGCCACGGTGGGTGAGCAGGTCGCCAACCTGCACGAGATGATCCGGATCGCGGTGCGCGCCGGGTTCCAGGTCGGCACGCACGCCACCGGCGACGCGACCATCGACGCGGTCGTCGCCGGCTACCTCAAGGCGATGGGGCGCGACTGGCGCCGCGCGGACCTGCGCCACTACGTCATCCACGCCGACCTCGCCTCACGCGCGACGCTACGCACGATGGCCCGCCACGACATCGGCGCGAACATGAACGCCACCATCAAGTACCTGCTGGGCCGCACGCTCGACCCGGTGCTCGGGCCGGCCCGCACCGATTACCAGTGGCCGTACCGCAGCGCACTCGACCTCGGCGTGCGGGTGACCAGTGCCTCCGACGCGCCGGTGACGCTCCCGAACTGGCTGCAGGGCGTCATGGCGGCGGTGCTGCGCGAGGGCATGTTCGGCGGCGTGGCCGGCGAGGCCGAGCGCATCACGCTGCCGCAGGCCCTCGCAACGTACACCCGGACGCCGGCCTGGCAGGACCACGCGGCCGGCTGGAAGGGCACCCTCGCACAGGGCATGGTCGGCGACGTCTGCGTGGTCGGCGGCGACGTGCTCGGCGTCGACCCGCACGACCTGGTCGACCTGCCGGTCACCGCGACGGTCGTGGGCGGCCGGGTCGTGTACGAGCGCACGCCGGCCACGACCGTCACGGCGTCTGCGGCCGCGCATGGCCACGAGCGAGGCCTGGCCTGCCTGCGCGAGGGCAAATGCTGCTGCCGCCTCGCGGAGGAGACCCGCTCGTAGGCCTACCAGGTGGTGGCTACGTAGGTCGTCTCCAGGTACTCGCCGATGCCCTCGTAGCCACCCTCCCGGCCGAGCCCGGCCTGCTTGACACCGCCGAACGGCGCCGCCGGGTCGGAGACCAGGCCGCGGTTGAGCCCGACCATGCCGAACTCCAGCCGCTCGGCCACCCGCAGGCCGCGCGCCAGGTCACCCGAGTACACGTACGCCGCCAGCCCCAGCTCGGTGTCGTTGGCCAGCGCCACGGCGTCACGCTCGTCCCGTACCCGGATGATCGGCGCCACCGGGCCGAAGATCTCGGTCGTCGCGGCGGGTGCGTCGCGCGGCACGTCGGTCAGGACCGTGGCGGGGTAGAAGAAGCCCGGGCCGTCGGCCCGGGTGCCGCCGGTCAGTGTCCGCGCACCGGCGGCGACCGTGCGCTCCACTGTGGAGGCTATACGGTCGGCGGCGCGGGCGTTGACCATCGGGCCGAGCTGGGTGCGCTCGTCGGTGCCGGGCCCCACCCGCAGCGCCGCCATCGCCGCCGCCAGCCGGGCGGCGAACTCGTCGGCCACGGAATCCTGTACCAGGAAGCGGTTGGCGGCCGTGCACGCCTGGCCGCCGTTTCGCATCTTCGCCAGCATCGCGCCATCGACAGCGGCGCCGAGGTCGGCGTCGTCGAGGACGATGAAGGGGTCGTTGCCGCCGAGCTCCATCGAGGCGTTGACGACCCGGTCGGCGGCCAGGCGCAGCAGGTCCCGCCCGACGCCGGTGGAGCCGGTGAACGACAGCTTGCGCACCCGCCGGTCGGCGAGCGCGGCGGCGACCAGCTCGGCGGGCCGGTCGGTGGCCAGCACGCCGACGGTGCCGTCGGGCGCCCCGGCCTCGGCGAGCAGGTCGGCGAGGAACAGTGCGGTCAGCGGGGTGTCCTCAGCCGGCTTGAGGATGACCGGGCAACCCGCGGCCAGCGCCGGTCCGATCTTGCGGGTGGCCATCGCGGCGGGGAAGTTCCACGGAGTGATCAGCAGGGCCACGCCGACCGGGCGGCGGAACGTGAGGATGCGGTTGGCGCCGGACGGCGCGGTGCGCAGGTGCCCGTCGACCCGCACGGCTTCCTCTGCGAACCAGCGGAAGAACTCGGCCGCGTAGGTCACCTCGGCGCGGGCGTCCGCGAGCGCCTTGCCCATCTCAAGGCTGATCAGGTGGGCGATCTCGTCGCGGCGGGAGATCATCAGCTCGAACGCACGCCGCAGCACCTCGCTCCGCTCGCGGGGCGCCGCGCCGTCCCACCCGGGCAGCGCCGCCTGCGCCGCCGCGACCGCCCGGTCCAGGTCGGCGAGGCCGGCGCGCGGTACGTCGGTGATGACCTCGCCGGTGGATGGGTTCAGGACCGGGAACGTGTCACCCATCGGCGAACGCTCCTTCCAGTACGTCCAGGGCCTCGCGGAGCAGATCGTCGCCGATGACGAGGGGCGGCAGGAACCGCAGGACGTTGCCGGAGGTGCCGGCGGTCAGCACCAGTACACCGGCCCGATGGCAGGCAGCGGCGATGCTGGCGGTGCGGGCCGGGTCCGGCGTGCGCGTTCCCGGTACGACGATCTCGATGGCGAGCATGGCGCCGCGTCCCCGGACCTCGCCCCCGTGCTTCGCGGCGAGCGCCGCGAGGCGCGGTCTCATGACGGACTCGATGCGGCGGGCGGCGGCGCGCAGGTCGAGTTCGTGCATGGTCTGGATGGTGGCGAGGGCGGCGGCGCAGGCGATGGGGTTGCCGCCGTAGGTGCCGCCGAGGCCGCCGGTGTGGACGGCGTCCATGAGGTCGGCGCGTCCGGTGACGGCGGCGAGTGGTAGGCCACCGGCGATGCCTTTGGCGGTGGTGATCAGGTCGGGGACGAGTGCCTCGTGTTCGCTGGCGAACCAGGTGCCGGTCCGGCAGAAGCCGGTCTGGATCTCGTCGGCGATGAGGACGGCTCCCGAACCGCGTGCCCACGCGGCCAGAGCCGGAACAAACCCCTCGGCGGGTACGACGAAGCCGCCCTCGCCCTGGATGGGCTCGATGATGACGGCGGCGACGTTGTCGGCGCCGACCTGCTTGTCGATCAGGTCGATGGCGCGCGCGGCGGCTTCGGCACCGGACAGGCCGTCGCGGTAGGGGTAGGAGGTCGGCACGCGGTACACCTCGGGAGCGAACGGGCCGAAGCGGTGCTTGTAGGGCATGTTCTTGGCGGTGAGCGCCATCGTGAGGTTGGTGCGGCCGTGGTAGGCGTGGTCGAAGGTGATGATGGCGGGTCGGCCGGTGGCGTGGCGGGCGATTTTGATGGCGTTTTCGACGGCTTCGGCGCCGGAGTTGAATAGGGCGGAGCGTTTTTCGTTGTCGCCTGGGGTGAGGGTGTTGAGGGTTTCGCAGACGGCGATGTAGGACTCGTATGGGGCGACCATGAAGCAGGTGTGGGTGAAGCGTTCTGCCTGTCGTTGGACGGCCTCGACGACGCGAGGTGCGGCGTTGCCGACCGACGTGACCGCGATACCCGACGCGAGGTCGATCAGGTGGTTGCCGTCGACGTCGACGACGACGCCCCCGCCGGCGGCCTCGACGTAGGCGGGCAGGACGCTGCCGACGCCCTGGGCCACCGCCCCGGTCCGGCGGGCGTGCAACTCGGCTGAGCGCGGCCCGGGAACGGCGGTGCGCACGGCGCGGCGCTGGCTGGGACTCGTGGCGCTGAGACTCATGCTGACGCATCGTACGGATCCAAACGACTATGGCCAAGCAGCCTCTTGACGCGCCGATGTGACCGCCGTTACGTTGGCCCACACCTAGGTCGTACGGATGCAAACGTTCTGAGTCGCACTCCACCCCCGAAGGATTGTCATGGCCAGTCATGAAGCCGCCCCCGCGGGCGCTGGTCTCAAACGCGACGCGATATCCGCGGCCGGCATCGTCTTCCTCGTCCTCGCCGCCGCCAGCCCGCTGATCGGGCTCACCGGAGCGGTACCCAGCGCCATGGTCGTCGGCAACGGGCTGGGCGCACCTCTGGCGTACGTCGTCGTCGGCCTGGTCCTGCTGCTGTTCTGCGTCGGCTACGTGGCCATGTCCCGGCAGGTCACCAACGCCGGGGCGCTGTACGCGTACGTCGGCCGCGGCCTCGGCCTGCGTACCGGACTCGGCGCCGCCGGCGTCGCCCTCTGGTCGTACACCGCCATCCAGGCTGCGGTGTACGGCTTCTTCGGCGTCGTCGGCAGCGCCACGCTCGAATCCTGGACCGGCGTGCACGTGCCCTGGTGGCTGCTGACCCTCGGTCTCGTCGCGCTCGTCCAGGTCTTCGGCTACCTGCACATCGAACTCGGCGCCCGCCTCCTCGCCGTACTGATGATCCTGGAGTGGGGCACCATGCTGCTGCTGGGCCTCGTCATCCTCGTCAAGGGCGGCGCCGGCGAAGGGCTCGGCGTCTCGCAGGTGTTCTCCGTCGACTCGCTGCTGAGCGGCGCGCCCGGCGTGGCACTGGTCTTCGCGTTCGCGTCGATGTTCGGCTTCGAGTCCAGCGCCATCTACGGTGAGGAGGCGCGCAGCCCCAAGAAGGCGGTCGCGCGGGCCACGTACCTGTCGGTCGTACTCATCACCGCGTTCTTCCTGTTCACCTCGTGGACGCTCGTCGTCGGCCACGGCCCGTCGGGCGCGGTCGGCGCGGCGGGCGCGGCGCTCGAATCCGGCGATCCGGCCGCGTACGTCTTCGGCGCCGGCGACACCTTCCTCGGCGCGTGGGCCCCGCACACCATGAGCGTCTTCGTCATCACGTCGATGTTCGCCGCGGCGCTCGCGTTCCACAATGGACTGTCCCGGTACCTGTACACGCTGGGCCGCGACGGCGTGCTCCCGCACCGGCTCTCCGCCGTGCACCACCGCACCCGCGCACCGCACGTGGCCTCACTGACCCAGACCGCGTCCATCCTCGCCATCATGGCGCCGTTCATGCTCGCCGGCGCCGACCCGGTGACCACCCTGTTTTTCTGGGGCTCCGGCGTCGCCGTGGTCGGCATCGTCGCGCTGTACGGGCTCAGCTCGGTGGCGGCATTCTGGTACTTCCGCGCCAACCCCGAGCGGGATGGGCGAGTCTGGCACACCCGCGTCGCGCCACTGGCGTCGGCGGTCGCGATGGCCGGCGCGCTGGTACTGGTGCTGGCCAACTTCGACACGCTCGTCGGTGGTACGGCCGGGCTGGCGGCGATACTCGCGCTGACGGTACCGGCGGCGTTCGCGGTGGGATTCGGCGCGTACAGCGCCATCCGCGCCCGCCTGACCCCCACCGCCGCGGTCGACCTGGCGGCCGAACTCACCTGACCCCTTCCCGCGCGCCGCTCCCGCGCGCCGCTCCCGCGCGCCGCTCCCGCGCGCCGCTCCCGCGCGCCGCTCCCGCGCCGCGCCCCGCCCCCCTCCCCGCCGATCAAGGGCGAACGCACGTGGTTCGATCTCTAAACCACGTGCGTTCGCCCTTGATCGATGCGATCTCCCTTGATCGGCGTCCCGCCGGGCGCCGACGGGGCCCGCGCGGGCCCCGTCGGGCGCTGTCACGGGCGGCGGGCGATGCCGGCCGTGGGACGCCGCAACACCGGGGGAAGCGCGGCCTTCGACCAGGCTGAGGCCATAGACACCGCTGTCGCCATCGCCGCGCCGCCGGCCGCCGTAGGGCGGCCGTGGCCCTGCGGCCGTGGCCCTGCGGCCGTGGCCCTGCGGCCGTGGCCCTGCGGCCGTGGCCCTGCGGCCGTGGCCCTGCGGCCGTGGCCCTGCGGCCGTGGCCCTGCGGCCGTGGCCCTGCGGCCCGGCCGCCCTGGCCCTGCCCGCGCCGATCAAGGAAAGTCCATGGATCAAGGGCAAATGCACGCGGTTTAGCGATCGAACCACGTGCGTTTGCCCTTGATCGACGGGGAGAGGGGCGGGGGCGCGCGGGAGCGGCGCGCGGCGCCGCCTCGGGGCCGTCGGGGCGGGGCGGGCCGTCCGGGACCGAGAAAGGGGCGGACGGTGGGGGTGGGTCAGAGGTGGGCGACGCGGCGCATGACGTCGCGACAGAAGGGAGCGACCGCGTCGGGGTCGTCGGTGAACTGCGAGGGCTTGATGCAGAAGGTGGTGAAGCCCTCCGCCTGCTGCGCCGGGATGGTGTCGAGGGCCTGGGCCAGGTCGGCGCAGGAGCTGGCGTCGGGGAAGATCGCGCGGGTGCCGCCGACCAGCTCCAGGTCGGCGATGTCGCGGCCGGCCTCGGCCATGCCCTTCGCGAGCCGGCGCAGGTCTTCGGGGCTCGGCCGGCCGAGCGGGTTGAAGCCCTGCCCGTAGCGTGCGAGCCGCGCCAGCAGCCTGTCGTGCATCGCGGCGCCGCCGAACCACAGTGGCGGCCCGCCGGCCCGGTACGGTTTTGGCTCGCAGTAGGCGCCGGCGAAACGGTAGTGGACGCCGTCGTAGGTCGCGGGGGAGTCGGCCCACGCCCGCTGCCAGATTTCCAGGTGCTCGTCCAGCAGTTGGCCGCGCCGTCCAAAGGGGACGCCGAGCGCGGCGTACTCGTCGCGGCTCCAGCTGACGCTGGGCAAGACCACCAGGCGGCCCTGTGCCAGCAGGTCGAGTGTGGCCAGATCCTTGGCCAGGTGCAGGGGGTGGCGCAGCGGGGCGAGCACCGCGCCGGCCACCAGGCGTATCCGCTCGGTGGCGGCGGCGATCGCGGACAGCAGCAGCAGGGAGCTGGGCCACGGCGTGCGCGGGTCCTGGTTGCCGGGTAGGGCGTACTCGCGGGGGTTCGGCATGAGGCCGTCGGCGCCCGCGTCGGGGCCGAGAACGATGTGCTCGCTGAGCATGACGGCGTCGAACCCGGCCTCTTCGGCCTCGCGGGCCCAGCGCACCAGCCGGGGCAGGTCGCGGCCGCCGGTCATCGTCCAGTTCTCGCTCAGGATCAGCAGCATCCGCGGAGTACTCATGCGAGCGTGACCTCCACCGGGAGCTCCTTGATGCCGTTGACGAAGTTGGACCGGACGCGGCGCACGTCGCCGACCAGCCGGATGTCGGCCAGGCGGGGGAGCAGCTCCTCGAACATGACGCGGATCTCCAGCCGGGCGAGGGTGTTGCCGAGGCAGAAGTGCGGGCTGCCCTTGCCGAAGGTGATGTGGTCGTTGGGGCTGCGGGCGACGTCGAAGCGGTACGGGTCGGCGAAGACGTCTTCGTCGCGGTTGCCGGAGGCGAACCACAACACGACCTTGTCGCCCTCCCGGACGAGCTTGCCGCCGAGCTCGACGTCGCGGGTCGCGGTGCGGCGGAAGTGGTAGACCGGTGAGGCCCAGCGCAGGAACTCCTCGACCGCGAGCGGCATCAGGCTGGGGTCGTCGCGCAGCCGGGCGAGCTGGTCGGGGTGGCGCAGCAGGGCCAGCATCGAGTGTGAGATGGCGTGGCGGGTGGTCTCGTTGCCGGCCACGACGAGCAGCAGGAAGTAGTTGTCGAAGTCGTTGCCGGACAACGCGATCCCGTCCGACGGGGTCTGGTTGACCAGCTTGCTCACCAGGTCGGTGCCGGCCCCGCCGCGGCGTTCGGCGGCCAGCTCGCGGCCGTACGCGAAGACCTCAAGCGCGGCTGGGCTGCGGAACGGCAGGTCCCGGTACCGGTCGCTCTCCTCGCTGTGTAGCAGCACGTCGGCGTAGTCGGGGTCGGTGTTGCCGATGATGCGGTTGCCCCACTCGATGAGCTTGCGGGTATCCCCGTCGGGGACGTCGAGCATGCGGGCGAGCACGTTGATGGGGAAGTCGGCGGCGACTTCGGAGACGAAGTCGAAGCGGCCCTTGGCGAGCGCCGCGTCGAGGGTGCGGGCGGTCAGTCCACGCAGGAACGTCTCGTACTGGGCGACGGCACGGTGCGAGAAGTCGCGCTGCAACAGGCGGCGCAGCGCATGGTGGCGGGCGCCGTCGGTCTCCAACATGGACCGCCGGATGGCCATAAGGTCGTCGTCGACCTCTTCCAGGTTGACGAACCGCCTGGACGTGAACGTTTCGGGGTCGCGGTCGACCCGCACGATGTCGGCGTGCCGGGTCACCGCCCAGAAGCCGCTGTTGGGGGCCGGCTCCGGCTGCCAGTGCACGGGGGCGTGACGGCGCAGCGCGTCGAACATGCGCCACGGCGTCTCGCCGTCGAGAAAGCGGTCGTTGTCGGCGAGGTCCACATCAGACAAGAGTGTCAAGCCAGTTCTCCTCACAGGTGCTGCGCGTACTCGCCGAACTCCCAGTCGGTGACGTACCGGCGGAACCGCTCGATCTCGTCGCGCTTGTAGCTGACGAACGCGGTGACGAAGTCCTTGCCGAGCGCCTCGGTCAGTGAGGTGTCGGCGACCAGCGCGTCGAGGGCGTCGGACAGGTTCATCGGCAGCATGGCGGCCCGGCTGCGGTCGTACCCGTACCCCTGCAAAGGGGACGGCGGCCGCGCCCGCGCGCGCAGCCCGAGCAGGACGGCGGCCACCACGCCGGCGACGGCGAGGTACGGGTTGGCGGACGCGTCGCCGAGGCGCAGCTCGAACCGGGCGCTGTCGCCCCGCTCGGGTGGTATGCGGAGCATGGCGCTGCGGTTGTCCAGTCCCCAGTCGACCAGCCAGGGCGCGAGGGTGTCGGGCCCGAACCGCTTGTAGGAGTTGATGGTCGGGTTGAGCAGGGCAGCAAGGGCGGGGGCGTGGGCGAGGACACCCGCGATGGCGTGCCCGGCGATCTCGGACAGGCCCTGGGGTCCGGACGGGTCGTCGAAGGCGTTGCGGCCGTCCGAGTCCACACAGGACACGTGCAAGTGGAACCCGGATCCGCCGCTGTCGTTGAATGGCTTGGCCATGAACGTGGCCAGCCGCCCCTCGGCGTGCGCCAGCTCCTTGACGGCGGCCTTGAAGCGCCAGGCGCGGTCGGCGGCGGACAGCGCCGTCGAGTGGGTCAGGTTGATCTCGAACTGGCCGCCGTCGAACTCCCGGTTGCCGGTGGTGATGCCGAGGCCGAGCGCGTCGAGGTGGCGCATCGTGCGGGGCAGGTGCCGGTCCGGGTCGCTCTTGCGGCCGACGGTATAGACGTGGCCGGCGGTGTCCGCGTAACGGCGCCAGCCGCCGGGCGCGGACTCGTCGCGATCGAGCAGGAAGTACTCCAGTTCGGGGCCGACGACGGCGGTCAGGCCGGTCGCGGCGAGGTCGGCGGTAACGCGGCGCAGCAGGTCGCGGGGGGACTCGGGGCACGGCTGGCCGGTGGTGGGGTCGACCGGGTCGCCGAGGCACCAGGCGACGCCGGGCTCCCACGGCAGGGGGACCAGAGTGCCGAGGTCGGGGCGGACGACGACGTCGGGCAGGCCGGCGTCCAGGCCGCCGGCCACGTCGACCACGTCGCCGCGGGGGGAGGTGTGGTAGACCGCGCGGCAGAACGCCAGGCCATGGGCGCTGGCGGCGGGCAGGTGATGCAGGAGGATGTCGCGGCCGCGGTCGACACCGATCAGGTCCGGGTACGACAGCCGCACGACGTCGATGCCCTGGTCGGCGAGGGCGGCGACCACGTCCTGCACGCTCACGGCACTCTCCGTTCGTCGGCTCGTTTGAGTGCAAACAATATGTCTTGCCCGGCGGCCGGGCAAGGGCCTACCGTATGGGTCCAAACGATAGGCGTGACGCGGTGCTGTAAGGAGAGCGTATGTCCAGCGTGCGGGGGTTTTTCCCACCCAAGACGGCCACCGGCCGGGCCGCGCTCGTCCCACCGCCGCCGTGGCACTACTCCGGCGACCTGCTGACCATCGAGTACCGGACCGATCCCGCCCGGGTGGCGGCGCTTCTACCTCCACCGCTGGAGCCGGCCGACACCGACCCGGGCGCGGTCGCGCTGATCTGGGCGGACTGGCAGTCCTGCTCCCAATCCCGGGAGGAACTGCTCGATCCGGTGCGCGCGCAGTACAAGGAGTGCTTCGCGGTGGTGCGGTGCGCGTACCGGGGCCGCACGTTCTCCCGCGGCGTCTACATCTGGGTCGACAAGGACTTCGCCATCGCCCGCGGCATCCATCAGGGGTACCCCAAGAAACTCGGCTCGATCCACCTGACCCGCCCGCACCCGTACGGCCCGGCGCCGCGGATCGAGGCCGGAGCGCGGTTCGGCGCCACCCTGGCGGCCGCCGACCGCCGGCTCGCCGAGGCGGTGGTGACACTGCGCGAGCCGGCCGGCAGCAACGGGTTCGTCAACGCCCACCCGATGGCGCATCACCGCTGGCTGCCGTCCATCGAGCCGGGCAAGGGTCTCGCCCTGGACGAGCTCGTCTCCTCCGGTGCCGCGTCCTTCGAAGGGGGCACGCCGTGGGCGGCCGACGCCGAGCTGCGGCTGCTGGACGCGCCGACCGAGGAACTGGCCGACCTGCGCGTCGACGAGCTGATCGGCGCGTACTACCGGCAGGTGGGCGTGTGCTGGAACGGCGGGGCCTTGCTGGAGAGCGGCACCTCGGGCGCGCAGTAGTTCGGAGTCAAACGGTACGCTTGTCCGGCTGGATCCGCTCGCCCGAGGGAGTGCCGTGACTGGACACCGTTCGATCACCGAGACCGAGAAGGCCGTCCAGGCCAAGCTCGGCGCGGTCCGGCTACACCGCGAGGCCATGGCGGCCGTCTCCAACATCTATCGGGCGGCCGCCGCCACCCGCCAGCACGTGGAGAACACGGTGCTACGCGAGGCCGAGCTGACCTGGACCGGATTTGTGGTGCTCTGGGTGGTCTGGATCTTCGACGAGATGGAGACCCGGCACGTCGCGGCCGAGGCCGGCATCTCCAAGGGCACGCTCACCGGGGTGGCCCGCACACTGGAGTCGCGGGGGCTCGTGGTCCGCTCCAGCCATCCATCGGACGGGCGGATGGTGTTGCTGTCTCTGACCGAGGCGGGCGAGGAGCTGATGAGCCGGCTGTTCCCGGCGTTCAACGCCGAGGAGGCGTTCGTGACCGCGCGGCTGGGCACCGACGAGTGCCTGCGCCTGGCCGACGGCCTGCGCCAGATCGTGGCCCAGCTGGAAGACAACGGCGAGCAGCGCCGCCTGGACCTGCTGGAGGGTGCGCCACCGACCCCTCGCCGCGGCGGCCGCCGCAAGGCCTAGCGCGCGGCGCCGGCCAGGGCGTCGAAGAGCCACTGGTCGGGTAGGTCCTCAGGGTGCCACTGCACGGCCATCAGCCAGCCGCCCGGAGCGGTGCGGTGTATTGCCTCGATCGTGCCGTCGGCCGCCCACGCCACCGGCACGAGGTCCTCACCGAGGCGGTCGACGCACTGGCGGTGGTAGCAGGACGCCTCGACCTTTCCCGTGCCGCGCGCCGCCGCCAGCGCCGACCCGGCTGCCAGCGCGACCGGATGTACCAGGTGCAGGTGGTCCTCGCCCAGCCAGCGCAGCGTCCCGCCGAGCACCACGTTGACGATCTGAAGGCCCCGGCAGATCGCGAGCGTGGGCATGCCGGTCGCGATCGCGTACCGGGCCGCCGCGATGTCGAACGCGTCCTGTTCGTCGTCCACGTCGTACAGGGGGTGGTCGCCGGCGGTGCCGCCGTACCGGTGAGGTGCCACATCGCCGCCGCCGGGCAGCAGCAGCGCGTCGGCCCGGGCGAGTCGACGCTCAGCCTCGTCGGTGTCGGGGTGCATGATCCACGGCTCGCCGCCGGCCCGGTACACGGCCTCGACGAGCGCGCGGGCGGCGACCTCCGCGCGGTACCGCAACACGTTGGTGCGCGCCGCGAAGCGAGCCGGAATCGCGACCAAAGGACGCGTCGCTGTATCCGCTCGCTCCCTCATAGCTGGATCCAGGTGGTCTTCAGGTCGGTGTACTTGTCGAGGGCGTGTGCCGACTTGTCCCGGCCGTGGCCGGACTGTTTGACGCCACCGAAGGGCACGCTGAGGTCGCCCTCCTCGTAGCAGTTGACCCACACGGTGCCGGCGCGCAGCGCGCGGGAGACCCGGTGGGCGGTGGACAGGTCGGCGGTCCAGACTGCGGCGGCCAGGCCGTACTCGGTGGCGTTGGCCAGGTGGATCGCCTCGTCCAGGGTGTCGAAGGCCAGCACTGACAGCACCGGCCCGAAGATCTCCTCGCGCGCCAGCCGCATCCCGGGGGAAACGCGGTCGAAGACGGTGGGCCGCAGGAAGCTGCCGCCCGCGCCCCACCGGTCGCCGCCGGTGCGCAGCCGCGCGCCCTCGGAGCGGCCGGCGGCGACGTGGTCGAGCACCCTCGCCAGGTGGGCCTCGCCGGCCAGTGCGCCCATCTCGGTGGCCGGGTCGAGAGGGTCGCCGATCCGCAGCGCCTCGGCCCGTGCCACGACGGCTTCGGTGACCCGGTCGGCGATCGAACGGTGCACGAGCAGCCGGGACGGGGCGGTACACATCTCGCCCTGGTTGAAGAAGATGCCCCACGCGGCCGTGGCGGCCGCCCGGTCGAGGTCGGGGGCGTCCGGCAGCACGATGTTGGGTGACTTGCCGCCCAGTTCGAGCCATACGCGCTTGAGGTTGGAGTCGGCCGCGTACCGCAGGAACTGCCGCCCGACCGCAGCCGAGCCGGTGAACGCGAGCACGTCCACGTCGGGGTGGAGCCCGAGGGCGCGTCCCGCGGTGGGGCCGTCGCCGGCTACCACGTTCCAGACGCCGGGCGGAAGGCCCGCCTCGGTCGCCAGCCGGGTCAGCCGGAGGGCGGACAGCGGCGACAGCTCGGACGGCTTCAGCACGACCGTGCAGCCGGCCGCCAGCGCGGGCGCGACCTTCCAGGACGCCAGGGTGAGCGGGAAGTTCCACGGCACCACGGCGGCCACCACGCCGGCCGGTTCGCGGGTGACCAGCGCGAGTGCGTCGGCCGCGGTGTGCGGTACCTCATCGGTCAGCTTGTCGGCGAGCTGGCCGTACCAGCGGAAGGTGTTGGCGACGGCGCGTAACTCGACGTCGTGGGCCTCGGAGATGGGCTTGCCCATCTCCAGGCTGATCGTCACCGCGAGCTCGGACCTGTCGCGCTCGACGAGGTCGGCGAATGTGGTCAGGACGCGTCCGCGTTCGGCGGGCGACAGGCGCGGCCAAGGGCCGGCGTCAAAGGCCCGGCGGGCCGCGGCGACCGCGAGGTCGACCTCCGCGACGCCCGCGTTTGAGACTTCCGCGACGACGCCGCCGTCGCGTGGGGACACGACCGCGAAGGCGCCATTGGTGCCGGCCTCGTCGGCGCCGTCGATGTAGTGGCTGGTCGGCGGCTTGACGGTACCGGCCAGCCGGAGCCAATCCTCGTGTGAGCCGACCATGACACCTCCTCGTTTGAGCCCAAACAGTAGCTTGACCGTGCCTCGTGGTCCACCTATGTTATTTGGAACCAAACGATATGGGAGTCCAGATGAGCGTGGCAGTCGACACCCGGCACTGGATCGGCGGTGAGCGGGTCGCGTCGGCGCGCACCTTCCCCGACCGGTCGCCGATCGACGGCAGCCTGCTCGCCGAGGTCGCACGCGGGGGAGCGGACGAGGCGAAAGCGGCCGTGGCGGCGGCAGGCGAGGCGTTTCCCGGCTGGGCCGCCACCAGCCGCGACGAGCGGGCCCGCCTCCTGCGTCGCATCGCGGACGGCGTCGAGCGACGCCTTTCGGAGCTGGCGATCGTCGAGACCACCGACAACGGCGCGCTGCTGCGCTCGCACCGCAACGGCGTGATGCCGCGGGTGGCGCACAACTTCCGGTTCTTCGCCGACTGGCTCACCGGCCTGGGCCACGACGACTTCGACACCCGTGGCCACACCAACCACGTCAGCTGGGACCCCGCCGGACCGTGCGTTCTCATCACACCGTGGAACGCGCCGCTGATGCTGGCCACCTGGAAGGTCGCCCCGGCGCTCGCCGCCGGCAACACGGTGATCCTCAAGCCCGCCGAGTGGTCGCCGCTGACCGCCTCGCTGCTGGCCGACATCGCCGCCGAGGCGGGGCTGCCGCCCGGCGTGCTCAACGTCGTCCAGGGGTACGGCGCGGAGGCCGGCGCGGCCCTGGTCGCCCACCCGGACGTGCGGCGGATCAGCTTCACCGGCTCGGTGCCGACCGCGCGGACCATCGCCGCCGCGGCCGCCGCCAACCTCGTACCCACCAGCTTCGAGCTGGGCGGCAAGTCACCACTGCTGGTGTTCGCCGACGCCGACCTCGACCTGGCCGTGGATCTGGCGGTCGAGCAGTTCGACAACGCCGGGCAGGTCTGCCTGGCCGGCACCAGGCTGCTGGTCGACGCCGCGATAGCGGACGAGTTCACCGCGCGGCTGGCCGCCCGCACCGCCGCCCTGCGCCAGGGCGACCCGCGCGACGAGGCCACCGACGTCGGCCCCAACATCCACCCCGACCACCTCGCGCGCGTCGACGGGTTCGTGCGCCGGGCGCTCGCCGCGGGCGGCCGCGTGGTCGCCGGCGGCGGCCCCAACACCGACCTCGGTGGCCTGTACTACCGGCCGACGCTCCTGGCCGACCTCCCATCCGGCGCCGAGGCTCTCACCGAGGAGATCTTCGGCCCGGTACTGACCCTTCAGACCTTCGACACCGAGGACGAGGCCGTGGCGCTGGCCAACGGCACCCGGTTCGGCCTGGCCGCCGTCGTAGTCACCGGCGATCCCACCCGCGCCGCCCGCGTCACCGCCCGGCTCGTCGCCGGCACCGTCTGGGTCAACTGCTTCTTCGTCCGCGACCTTCGGGCCCCGTTCGGCGGCGCGCGGCAGTCCGGCATCGGCCGCGAGGGCGGCACCTGGAGCTTCGACTTCTACTGCGACATCAAGAACACCGTCACCGCACCGAAAGGATGGCGCGACCATGGGTGAAGTCGTCGGCGCTGGCCTGCTCTCGCACGTACCCACGATCGTGCTGCCCGAGGCGGATCGGCGCGAGCTCAACGAAGGCAAGGAGATCAGCCTCGTACCGGGGCTCCGGCGCCTACGGACCGAGGTGTTCGAGACCCTCGACTACGACACGGTCGTGGTACTCGATTCGCACTGGGCCACCACCGTCGAGTTCGTCGTCACCGCGCACAGCCGCAGGGCCGGCCTGTTCACCTCCGAGGAGCTGCCGCGCGGCATGTGCCGGATGCCGTACGACTTTCCCGGCGATCCCGAGCTCGCCCACGCGATCGCGGCGCACGCCGACAAGCACGGCACCTGGATCACCCCGATCGACGACCCCTACCTGCCGATCTACTACGCCACCACGAACCTGTGGACATACCTGGGCGTGCCGGACAAGCGGTGGATGTCGATCGGGGTCTGCCAGACCGCCGACACCGAAGACAACCTGCGGCTCGGCCGGGCGCTCGCCGACGGCATCGCCGCCACCGACCGCAAGGTGCTGCTGGTCGCGTCCGGGGCGCTGTCGCACACGTTCTGGCCGCTGCGCCAGATCCGCGACCACGAGGCCAGCGACCCCCGGCACATCTTCACCGCCGCCGCGCGCGAGGCCGACTACGAGCGGATCGCCTGGTTCGAGCAGGGCCGGCACGATCTGGTACTGGACACGATGCCGGAGTTCCTGAAGGTCAAGCCGGAGGCCCGGTTCGGCCACTACCTGATGATGATCGGCGCGCTCGGCGAGCAGCGGTGCACCGCGCCCGGCCGCCTGTTCAGCGAGTACGAGAACGCCGTCGGCACCGGCCAGGTGCACATCTGGTTCGACCGACCCGCCAACGGCTGGAGCTGACGTGATCGAGTACCGCAGGATCGTGCTGGACGGCGCCACGGTCGAGGTGGTGCGTGACGGCGCGGAGCTGGTGGCCGGTGACGGCCGCCGAGTCAAGATCGAAGACGCTGTGCACCTGCCACCGGTCGCGCCCACCAAGATCGTGGCGGTGCATCTGAACCACCGCAGCCGGGTCGAGGAATTCCAGACCACGCTGCCATCCGCACCCACGTACTTCCACAAGCCCACCTCGTCGCTCAACGCCCACGGCGGCGCCATCGTGCGCCCCGAGGGCTGCCAGTACCTCAACTACGAGGGCGAGATCGCCATCGTCATCGGGCGTACCTGCCGCAACGTCGCGCCCGATGACGCCGCCGACTACATCGCCGGGTACACCATCGCCAACGACTACGGGCTGCACGACTTTCGCGACACCGACGCCGGCTCGATGCTGCGGGTCAAGGGCTCCGACACGCTCTGCCCGCTCGGGCCGGGCCTCGTCACCGGCTGGGACTTTCGGGGCAAGCGGCTGCGCACGTACGTCAACGGCACCGTCGTACAGGACGGATCCACCGACGAGATGACCTGGGACATGCACTACCTGGTCGCCGACATCGCCCGCACCATCACCCTGTACCCGGGCGACGTCCTGCTGTCCGGCACGCCCGCCAACTCCCGCCCGGTGCAACCCGGCGACACCGTCGAGGTCGAGGTCGAGGGCCTCGGCACCCTGACCAACCACATCGTCACCGGTCCCACGCCGGTCCGCGACGACTGCGGAGCCCAGCCGACCGCGTCCGAAGAGGTGCTCTCCACCGCGCTCGGCGGCGATTGGGAGTACCGCGGCATCCGCCCACCTCGTCGTCGTTCCTAGGGGAGCCCACATGAGAGTCGTCGTCGATCTGGCCAGATGCCAGGACCACGGCCAGTGCGTCTTCGCCGCCCCCGAGGTGTTCCACCTCGACGACGGCGGCAAGCTCGGCTTCGTCGCCGAGCCCGACGAGGCACTGCGGGACGCGGTGGAGGAGGCCGCCGACGTCTGCCCACTACAGGCGATCCGGATCGATGGCTGAGCGGATCGCGGTCGTCGGCGCCTCCCTGGGCGGACTGCGGGCGGCCGAGCAGCTGCGGGCGGCCGGCTGGACCGGCGAGATCACCGTCATCGGCGCTGAGCCGCACATGCCGTACAACCGGCCGCCACTGTCTAAAGAGGCCCTCGCCGGCACGGCGTCATTCGGGTCGCTCGCGTTCCGCCCGCGCGCCAGCGTCGCCGACGTCACCTGGCGGCTGGGCACGAGCGTATCCACCGTGGACCTCGGCGCGCGGGTGCTGGCGCTGACCGACGGCGAGCCGCTGGCTTTCGACGGGCTCGTGGCCGCGACCGGCCTGCGTCCTCGCCGCCTGCGCCGCCCAGGCACGGAGGTCGGACGGCACGTGCTGCGGACGCTCGACGACGCGCTGCGCCTGCGCCCCGCACTAGTACCGGGCGCGCGGCTCGTGGTCGTCGGCGCCGGGTTCATCGGCTGCGAGGTGGCCGCCACCGCCCGACGCGTCGGTGTCGAGGTGGCCGTGGTCGACCCGCTGGCGCTGCCGATGCTCGGCCCACTCGGCGAACCGCTGGCGGCCGCCCTGCTGCGCCGCCACCAGCGCCACGGGGTGCGGTTCCACCTCGGACGCACCGTCGACCGGTTCGAGACGGGGCGGGTCGTGCTCGACGACGGCACGGTGCTGCACGCCGACGCCGTGGTGGAGGCGGTCGGCTCGTTGCCCAACACCGGATGCTTCGACGGAAACGGCCTCGACCTGTCCGACGGGCTGCTCTGCGACGCTCACCTGCGCGTCGAGGGCCTGCCATACCTGGTCGCGGTCGGCGACGTGGCACGATTCCCCAACGCGCGCTTCGACGCCGTGCCTCGCCGCGTCGAGCACTGGAGCATCCCCGGCGACACCGCCAAGCGCGCCGCCCGCACCCTGGTCGCCGGGCTCACCGGCGCGCCGCTCGACAGCGCAGCCTTCGCGCCGTTGCCGACATTCTGGAGCGACCAGTACGGCGACCGGCTACAGGCGATCGGCGCCCCGGGCCTTGGCACCGCCGACATCCGCGTCCTCGACGGCGACCTGGACGGCGACCTGGACGGCGATGTGATCGTCGGCTACCACCGCGGCGGCGTCCTCGTGGGCGTGGTCGGCCTCGGCGGCAACGCCACTACAGCCGCGGTCGCCCGCTACCGCAGCGCTCTGCCCGCGGGCGCCGCTCTCCCCGCCGCGACGGTTGTCACATAGGCGGGCGATCCCGCCATCTCCGGCGCAATCTGGGCCGGCAGGAAGATCAAGAGCCGCGGCTCCCACGGCTCTTCGGCGTCACGCTCGCCCGACGGGGCCTGACAGCACCTGGCCGGATGCGGCGGGTCTGCGTTGTTGCGTTGCAGCACCAACGTGTTGCGTCGACTACAGTGTGGACCTGCCGGTGGTCACACCGTCCGGCTGCTCAGGGGAGGTGAAGCTCGGTGTCCAATGGCCCGGGCGGACGAGCCGGTCGGCTGCGCCCGCAGGACGTGCGTGACGCGACGTTCACCGCGGCGCCGCGCCGCCGTGGCGGCCTGGACCCGGAGCAGGTCTACACCTTCCTGCGCCACGTGGCCGACGAGATGAGCCGCCTGCACCACGAGCTCGACGCCGCGATGACCGACGCGGTGCGGGTCAAGAACGCCCTGCACCAGTGGCAGGTGCAGCACGCCGCGACGTGCGCGCAGCCGCCCGCGGCCCGGCCGGCGCAGCAGCAGGGCGGCGGCGGGTACGGCAACGGGCACCAGCAGCAGGGCTGGTAGGGCCCTGTCGTCTCGGCGGGTTCAGCCGATCGCCCCGGACGCGTTCAGCGGTGAGTTGGCTCACCAGAGGACGACAGGGTGGCGCGGGCGGGGTGTGAAAGGTAATCGTGGAGGCTTACGCGTTCGGGTGCCGCCCGGGTGCGGCTTTCCCCAGAGGAGATCCGATGACGGCGATCCGCGTCGGTGCGACCACCGGTATTCGACTGTGTGATCAATGTGGACGCCCCCTGCCCGCTTTGGAGAAGAACGAGTACACGCCGGCCCGCGCCAGGCTCGTCGGCGAGCAGGGCGTCTGCATGTGCCCCCATGGTGTGGACGACGACGTCGAGCTGCCAGAACGCGGGCCGTCCCTGCTGTGACCTGCCGCGTCGCCGCGCGGTGATGTCAGGAGACGACGGCGAACCCGCCGGTCCAGGAGATCTTCTCGGTCACGGCCAGCGCGAGCTGCAGAAAACCGACCGCCTCCAGCTCGCGGGCGCGCGTGAGGCCGCCGGCGTCGATGGCGCGCAGGCCGGCCGCGCTGACCACACCCGACAGCAGCGCCTTGGCCTCGGCGTCGTCACCGGCGACCAGCACCGTGGTCGGCTGGCCGTCGACGGTGCCGGAGACCAGGCTGCCGGCGAAGTTGGTGTTGAAAGCCTTCAGCACCCGCGACGCGGGTAGCGCGGCGGCGATCTCGGCCGCGGCGGAGCTGTCGGCGGGGACGACCAGCTCGTCGAACGTCTCGAAGTTCAGCGGGTTGGTGAGGTCGACGACGATCTTGCCGGCGAGCTGCTCGCCCCGCTCGGCGATCACGTCGGAGACGGCCGGGTAGGGGACGGCCAGGACGACGATGTCGCCGGTGACGCGCTTGCCGGCGTCGGAGCTGTTGAACAGCTCGACGGTGTTGCCGCCCTTGGTGACGAGGCCGGCGACGGCCTCGCCCATGTTGCCGGTGCCGATGATGCTGACGTGTGCCATGGTGTCCTCCTGGTTTGTTGTCGCTACAACTAGTTCTACGCCGTGTTAGTTGTAGCGACAACTTTTTCGGCTATGATGTGACCATGGACACGCGGTGGCTCGATCGGGAGCAGCTGGCAGCATGGGTCCGGCTCGTGACGGTGCTGGAGCTGCTGCCCGGCGTCCTCGACAGCCAGCTGCGGCGCGACGCGCAGCTGACCCACTTCGACTACTACGTGCTCGCCATGCTGTCGGAGTCTCCGGAGCGCACCCTGCGCATGACGACCCTCGCGCGGCAGACCGGCGCCACGCTGGCCCGCCTGTCGCACGTGGTGCAGCGGCTGGAGGCGCGCGGGCTGCTGGAGCGTTTCTCGTGCCCCGACGACCGGCGCGCCACCAACGCCCGGCTCACCGACGCCGGCTTGCAGAAGGTGCGCGACAGCGCGCCCGGTCACGTGGCGACCGTGCGGCAGCACGTCATCGACGCCCTCACGCCGCAGCAGGTCTCCCAGCTCAAGGACATCACCGACGCCATCCTGAGCCGGCTCGACCCCGAGGGTGCCCGGGCGGCGCTGTACACGCGGTACGACGCGGGATGACAACCGGCGGTCGAGTTCAGGACGGGAGTGCACCGCTGCCGCGGTGCGCGAAGGGCGGGTCGGCGACAGAGCCGCGCAGGAGGGCCTCGATCCGGTCGACGTCGCCGCGCTCCGCCGGGGGAAGGGGCGTGCCCGCCGACTCGCGATGGGCGGTCGCCGTCGCGAGCAGGCGCGACGCCTCCTCGTACCGGCCGGCGAGCGCGTGCGCACCGGCCAACCCCTCCTGGGCGAGGGCGATTGCCCGCGGGTCGTCCGTCGCGCGCGCGGCGGCGTAGCCCTCCAGGTGCGTGGCCAGCGCGGCCTCGGCGTCGCCGCGCTGTTCGGCGATGAAGCCAAGCTCGGCGAGGATCAGTGCCGCGCCCATGTCCCCGTCGATCTGGCGGCACCACTCCAGCCACCTGCGCAGGTGGGTCTCGGCGTCGTCGAGCCGGCCCTGCCGGCGTGCGGAGAGCCCCAGCCCCACCTCGGCGAACTGCTCGCCCCGCCTGTGCGAATGCCGTGCGGCTAACCGCATCGCCCGCCCGTGCAGCTCGTCGGCCCGTGCGTGGTCGCCGGTCAACAACGCGATCCTGCCCAGCCCGGACAGTACGTACGAGACCTCGATCCACAGTCCGAGTTCTTCGGCCATCCGCAGCCCATCCCGGCGCAGTCGGGCCGCCTCGGCGTAGTCGCCCGCGACCTCGGCCAGCGCGCTCAGCACGCCGGTGGCCTTCAGCAGGCCCCAACGGCCACCCAGTTCGCGAAAGAGCGCGGCGCTGCGCGCGCCGGCACGGTCGCCGAGGCGGTCGCGGCCAGCGACGTGGTGATCATGTGCCTGCTCGACCACGCATCGGTCGACGGTGGCCTGGGGCAACGGATCACCTGAGCCCAGGCTCGCACGGTCTTGTGGAGAGCGGCGACCACGGTTACTCTCAGTCTGAGTAGTTCTCAACCTGAGAGGAACCGTGGTTGTGACCGAGGAGCAGTACCTGGCGGCGTACGACCCGCGCGCCTACCCGGCGGTGGCGGTCACCGTCGACGTGGTCGCGCTGACCATCCGCGAGGGCGTCCTGCACCTGCTGCTCGTGCGCCGCGCCGAGCAGCCGTTCATGGACTACTGGGCCCTGCCCGGCGGGTTCGTGCGACCGGGGGAGGACCTGCCGGCCGCGGCGGGGCGCGAGCTCGCCGAGGAGACCGGCCTGGGCGGCGAGGAGCTGCACCGCGTACACCTCGAACAGCTCGCCAGCTACGGCGCGCCCGACCGCGACCCGCGCATGCGGGTCGTCTCCGTCGCCTACCTGGCGTTCGCGCCCGACCTGCCCGAGCCGTCCGCCGGCACCGACGCGGGAGACGCCGAGTGGCTCCCGGTCGCGGCGCTGGCCAGCCGCCGGCTGGCGTTCGACCACGAGCGGATCGTGGCCGACGGCCTGGAGCGCGCGCGGGCGAAGCTGGAGTACACCCCCCTCGCCACCCGGTTCCTCGGCGAGGAGTTCACCGTCGCCGAGCTGCGGGCGGTCTACGAGACCGTCTGGGGCCACCCGCTGCACGCCGGCAACTTCCACCGCAAGGTGCTCTCCGTGCCCGGCCTGGTCGAGAGCACCGGCGCCACCACCGAGCACGGCGGCCCACGCGGCGGCCCCCGCGCCCGGCTGTACCGGGCCGGCGACGCCCGCCTGCTGCACCCCGCGCTGCTGCGGCCGGCCACCGAAGAAACCACGCGATAACAGGGAGGTACACCATGGGCAGTGGGATCTGGTCCACCGATGTCTACGAGGCAGCCGACCGGTACCGGCGGGCGACGGGCAGGAGCGCGTTCGCCTACAGCGACGGCGGGGCGCGCACGGTCCACCCCAAACTCGACCCGCGCGACGCGTTCCGGGAGAGCCGCGACTCGGCCGAGCACCCCGACTCGCTGGCGATCGCGGTGCTGTTCGACGTCACCGGGTCGATGCGGCGAGTGCCGCGCATCCTGCAGAGCCGGCTGCCGAACCTGCTCGGGCTGCTGCAGCGCAAGGGGTACGCGCGCGACCCGCAGATCATGTTCGGCGCGATCGGCGACGCCACGTGCGACCGCGTGCCGCTCCAGATCGGACAGTTCGAATCGGACAACCGGATGGACGACGACCTCGGCCGCATCGTCCTCGAAGGCGGAGGCGGCGGGCAGCAGACCGAGTCGTACGAGCTGGCGCTCTACTTCATGGCCCGGCACACGTCGATCGACTGCTACGAACGGCGCGGCCGCCGCGGCTACCTGTTCATCATCGGCGACGAGATGGCCTACGACCGGGTCAAGGCCCGCGAGGTGCGCCGCGTCATCGGCGACGACCCAGGCGAAGACGTGGCGCTGGAGCGGATCGTCGCCGAGGTGCGGCAGAAGTTCCAGACGTACTACCTGCTGCCGGCTGGCTCCAGCTACGCGGGCAACCTGACCATACTCAGCTTCTGGCGCGACCTGCTCGGCCAGAACGCCGTCGAGCTGGACAACCTCGACGCGGTCTGCGAGATGATCGCGCTCACGGTCGGGCTCGGCGAGGGCACCGTCGACCTCGACGGCGGCCTCACCGACCTGGCCGAGCTGGGCTCGGACGCCAGCCCGGCCGTCTCTCGGGCGCTGTCGGGGATGCGCTGGGTATGAGGCACGTGGTGGTGGCCGACCTCGGGTACGGCGACGCGGGCAAGGGAACGGTCGTCGACTGGCTGTGCGCTCAGGGCATCGACGGGCGGCCGGTCTCGGCGGTGGTGCGCTATAACGGGGGCGGGCAGGCGGCGCACACCGTCGTGCTGCCCGACGGGCGCCACCACACGTTCGCCCAGTTCGGTGCCGGGTCATTCCGGCCTGGCGTGCGCACCCACCTGTCCCGGTTCATGGTGGTCGACCCGCTCGCGCTGGCGACGGAGGCCGACCACCTCGCGGCGGTGGGCGTCGCCGACGCCTTCGACCGGCTCACCATCGACGGCGCGGCGCTCATGGCCACGCCGTACCACCGGGCCGCCAACCGGGCCAGGGAGATCGCCCGCGGGGCCGACCGGCACGGCTCCTGCGGCAAGGGGGTGGGCGAGGCGATGGCCTATTACCTCGCCCACCCCGACGACGCGCCGCGCGTGGCCGACTGCCGCGACCCGGGCACCCTGGGCGCGAAGCTCGCCGTGCTACGCGACCGGCTCACCGCCGAGCTGGGCCCGCTCGACGCCCCACCGGTCGGCGCCGCCGTCGACGCCTACCGGGGGTTCGCCGCGGTCGTCTCCATCGTGGACGGTGGGTACCTGCACGACCTGCTCGCCGCCGGCCCGGTGGTGTTCGAGGGGGCACAGGGCGTGCTGCTGGACGAGTGGCACGGGTTCCACCCGTACACGACCTGGAGCACCACGACCTTCGCCAACGCCGACAAGCTGCTCGCCGAGGCCGGCTGGGCCGGCGCCGCCACCCGCCTCGGCGTGCTGCGCACCGTCACCACCCGGCACGGCCCGGGACCGCTGGTCACCGAGGACGCCGCGCTGCCGCTCGCCGACCCGCACAACCCGACGAACGCGTGGCAGGGGCGGTTCCGCTTCGGGCACTTCGACGCGGTCGCACACCGGTACGCGCTCGACGTGGCCGGCGGTGTGGACGGGATCGCGCTCACCCACCTGGACGCGGTGAGCCCGGCGCTGCGGATGTGCGTCGCCTACGACTGGACCGCACGCCTCGAACCCGGCCAGCCCGGCGACCTCGACCGCCAGGCGGCCCTCACCCGCCGCCTGACCACAACCCTTCCCCTGTACACGGAGATCCCACCGGACGACTGGCCCGCCGCCGTCGCCGACACCCTTGGTGTGCCGGTGGTCCTGACCTCCCACGGCCCGACCGCGTCCGACAAGCGCGTGCGCCCCCCGCACTCCCTCCCTCCCTCCCTTCCCTCCCTGTCCCTCCCTCCCGCCGATCAAGGGCAAACGCACATGCTTTGATCTCTGATCCGCGTGCGTTTGCCCTTGATCGGCGCGATGTCCCCTGATCGGCTGGCAGGCGCTAGCGGGGTACGACGGGGTCGATGACCTGCGTGGGGTTGTTGTCGGCGCGGAAGGTGCGACGGTAGGCGTCCGGAGGTACACCGACGGTGCGGCTGAAGTGCCGGCGCAGCGTCGTGGCGGTCCCCATGCCAGCCGCCTGCGCGACGGCGTCCATGCTGTTGTCGGTGTTCTCCAGCAGCTCCTGGGCCCGGCGGATCCGCTGCGTCGAGAGCCACTGCAGCGGGGTGGTGCCTGTTGCCGACTTGAAGTGGCGGGCCAGGTTGCGCGAGCTCATGTTCGCCTGGCGAGCCAGGTCCTCCACGGTCAGCGGACGGTTCAGCCGTTCCATCGCCCAGGGGAACAGGTTGGCAAGGGGATGGTCGTCGCGGGCGGGCACCGGGGCGGTGACGAACTGGGCCTGGCCACCGGCGCGATGCGGCGGCACGACCAGGCGGCGGGCGACGGCGTTGGCGACCGTCGAGCCGTGGTCGCGGCGGATCAGGTGCAGGCACAGGTCGATCGCGGCGGCCTTGCCGGCGGAGGCGAGCACGTTGCCGTTGTCGACGTAGAGCACGTCCGGGTCGACCTCCACCCGGGGATAGCGGGCGGCGAGCGCCTCGGTGTGGGCCCAGTGCGTGGTCGCGCGGAGCCCGTCCAGCACCCCGGCGGCGGCCAGCACGAACGCACCGGTGCACAGCGAGACCATCCGAGCGCCCGCCTCGTGGGCCGCGCGGACGGCGTCGAGTAGGTCGGGTGGCATGTCCGCGTCCGTGTCCTCCACGGCAGGGATGATCACGGTGTCGGCGCTGGCGAGCCGCTCCAACCCGTCGTCAGGCTCCAGGTGGAATCTGCCGATCCGGACTGGGCCCGGGCCGCAGACCACGAGGTCGTACCACGGGTCTGCCAGGCCGGAGGGGTCGCGAACGAAGACCTCGCACGCCGTGGCGAGCTCGAAGTGCAGCATTCCGTCGGTGGCGGCGAGCGCGATCGTGGCCATGTCCGAAACTGTACGGGGCATGGCGTTCCAGACACTGGTCGGGGCCGGACCGCCGCTGCGATGATCTCTTCAGTCGATCTTTTGAGAGCATGGAGGAACCGCGATGGTGTCAGGTCCGACGGTGGCGGTGTTCGGCGCATACGGACACACCGGGCGGTTCGTGGTGACGGAGTTGCGTGCCCGCGGGTTCGTCCCGCTTCTGCTCGGCCGCGACGAGAGCAAGCTCCAGACGCTGGCGGCGTCGCATCCGGGGCTCGAATACCGGGCGGCGTCGGTCGACGATCCGGCCTCGCTCGACCAGGCGCTGAAGGGCGCGGCCGCGGTCATCAACTGCGCCGGCCCGTTCGCCTCGACCGCGGCGCCCGTCATCGAGGCCGCCTTGCGCACCGGGATCCCGTACGTGGATGTGGCGGCCGAGATCGAGGCCAACGTCGACACGTTCGCACACTTCACCGACCGCGCGCGGGCCGCGGGCGTCGCGGTGGTGCCGGCGATGGCCTTCTTCGGCGGACTCGGCGATCTGCTGGTCACCACGGCCATGGGTGACTGGGCGGCGGCCGACGAGGCGCACGTCGCGTATGGACTGAGCAGCTGGCACCCCACGGCCGGAACCCTCGCCTCCGGCACCGTCTCCCGGGAGCGGCGCGACGGCCAACGCGTCCGCTACACCGGTGGCCAGCTGGAGTACTACGTCGACGAGCGCGACCTGCCGACCGTGGAGTGGGAGTTCCCCGCACCGATGGGCGCCCGGACCGTCCTTCGCGGGTTCACGATGGCCGACGTCGTCACCGTCCCCAGCCACCTGTCCATCCCCGAGGTGCACACGTACATGACCATCGACGCGGCCGAGGACCTGGCCGCGCCAGACGCGCCCGCACCGACGGCGGTCGACGAGGGCGGCCGGTCCGCGCAGACGTTCACCGTCGACGTGATCGTGCGCTCCGGCTTCACGCAACGACGCGTCGTCGCCAGCGGCCAGGACATCTACGCCATCAGCGCACCACTGGCGGTCGAAGCCGTCCATCGCATCCTCGGCGGTCAGACGAGGACGAGCGGCGTCGCCTCCGCCGGCGAGATCTTCGACGCGCCTGACTTCCTCCGCGCGCTGTCGGCGCACATCTCGGTCGAACCGCGCCGGGAGTCTCGCGCCGCCGCGGGATGGCGGTAGGCCATCCGCAGACGTTCGTGAAGCGCGACCGTCGATCACGCGGTCGTTGAACCGGTGCGTGGCAGCCGGCGGGCGGCCAGGATCAGAAGCGCCGCGGCATACGCGCAGAGCACGGCGAAACCGGCCCACCAGGCCAGCGGGAAGTAGCCGGCCGACGGGGCGTAGTGGGCGAGGACCTGCGGGTACTCGTGGAGGGTCTGCTTGACGGCGAAGCCGGCCGCGGGCGTGACGCGCAGCAGCCACCTCGACACCTCGTCCGGCAGCAGAGGCAGGGTCGCCATCAGGTACGGCAGGACCAGTGCCGCGATCACGACCAGGATCGCCGCCCGGGCCCGCCGCAGCAGTACGCGGAGGGCGAGACCGCCGGCGGCGGCGAGGCCCAGCAGCGCGCCGACGGCGACGGCGACCCGCACCCCGGTGAGTGGCGACACGGGGATGACGCTGATGTGGTCGGCGCGCAGGATGGCGGTGCCGAGGGGCATGACGACCGCGGCGGAGACGAGTCCGGCGAGGAAGGCCGCTGAGCCCGCGACGACGGCCTTCGCGGCCAGTACCCGGCCGGTGAGGGGAGCGCCACCAGCGGTGGTGAACCGCACGGCCACCACGAGCACGATGATCAGGCTGATGACGAGGCTGAACAAGTGGCTCTCCAGCGAGTGGCCTTCCTCACCGGCCGGCCCGATGTCGCCGGAGCCGGTGACGGTGAAGGCGCCGTTCGACTCGACGAGGCCGGCCGCACGGTGGTACTTCTCCCAGTCGGTGTGGCCCATCTCGCCGACGGCGTCGCGGCTCCAGCCGCCGCCCGAAGAGCCCGCCGCACCCGCCACGCTGATGCTGTCGAAGGTGGCGCTGGCCTGGGTGAAGCGGGACTCGGGGATCCGCGCGCCGAGGGCGACCTTCCGGAGCGTCAGATCTCCCGGGGAGGTGACGAACAGCCCCACCTGTACGGTCTCGGGGAGCCCGGCGAGACGGGCGGTGCCGACCTCCGTCCACCGCGTACCGTCTGCCGACTCGTGGCCGGTGATGGTGTCGCCGGAGCGGGTCAGCCGCAGCCAGCGCGGTGAGCCCTCCGAGACACCGCCAGGGCTACCGGCCGTGTCGTGGACGTAGTCGTGCTGCATCCGTACGCCGTGCGCGCCGGTGACCATCAGCGCCGCGTACGAGGAACCCTGCCTGAGGCCGTCCTTGACGATGATGCCGGCCTTCGCCCACGGCACCAGGCCGGGGACGATCTCGTCGTGGTCTGGCGGTGGGTAGGTGATGATGCCGGTCATGGAGGTCATGCGGACGGTGATGCTGCCGCCGGGCCCCAACGGCTGGTGTACGAGGGCCGCGCAGGTCATGGCGACGATTCGGCCCCGGGTGCGGAACGCTGCCCATTCCCGCCGCACGAGGGCGGAGAACGGCGCGGTGGTGGCTTCTACGGGAGTGCGCATGGTCAGGGTTTCTACGGATCCGGACATAACACCGCCCGAACCGCCGCTGTCATGTCGTTGTTAGGTCAGGCACGGCATCCTGTGAGCCATGGGTAAACGCACGGTACGGCAGCGGTTCACCGTGCTGTACGCCGTCCTGTTCCTGCTGTCCGGCCTGGCGCTGCTGGTCCTCACCAACCTGCTCACCGGCTTGAGCTCGACCGAGGTCGCCGCGCCCGCGAACCCACCCGCCGAGCAGTCCGTGGCGGCGGCGCAGGCGCGCGTGCACGAACTACAGGCGCGCCTGTCGGACCTGCGGGCCACGCAGTCCCGCCAGCTCATGATCGGCTCGGTGATCGCGCTGGTGGTGATGGCCGCGGTCTCGATCCTGGTGGGCAAGGTCGTCGCCGACCGCGTGCTGCGTCCGCTACGGACTATCACCGCGGCGACCCAACGGATCTCCGCTGACAACCTGCACGAGCGGCTGGGCGTGCCGGGCCCCGCCGACGAGGTCAAGGATCTCGCCGACACCATCGATGGCCTGCTGGAGCGGCTGGAGGCGTCGTTTGTCGCGCAGCGGCGGTTCGTCGCCAACGCCTCCCACGAACTGCGCACCCCGCTGACGACCCTGCGAGCGTCGCTGGACGTGGCCCTGGCCAAACCGGAGCCGGCGCCCCCACAGACGGTGGCGCTGGCCGGCCGCGTCCGCGCCGAGCTCGATCGGGTCGACAGCCTCCTGGAAGGCTTCCTCGACCTCGCCCGCGCCCAGCACGGCGTGCTGCCCGACCGCGCTCCGGTCTCGCTCAGCACCGTGGCGTCCAAGGCGTTGGCCGCCCGTGCGGCGGACATCGGGGAGCGAAACGTGACCGTCGAGGCCGACGTCCGGGACGCCGCGTGGACCGAGGGTAGCCTGACGCTGCTGTCCCGGATGGCGAACAACCTGATCGACAACGCCGTCATCCACAACCAGCGCGGCGGCTGGATCCGGGTCGCCGCCGGCGCCAGGAACGGCTCGGCGGAGCTGGTCGTGCAGACGAGTGGGCCGGTGCTGGATCCGGAGCAGGTCGCCGGCTCGCCGAGCCCTTCAAGCGGCTCGCCGCCGACCGCACCGGCTCCGACGCCGGCTCCGGTCTCGGCCTGTCGATCGTCGCCGCCATCGTCACCGCGCACGGCGGCCACCTGGACCTGCGACCCCGGCCCGAAGGTGGCCTGCGCGTCACCGTCCACCTGCCGGCGGGCCGGCGTGGGGGAGGCGGCGCCCGGTGAGGGTACTGGTGGTCGAGGACGCGCGCCCGCTCGCCGACGTCGTGGCCGAGGGCCTGCGCGATCAGGGCATGGCCGTCGACGTCGCCCACGACGGCCTGACCGCCGCCACGAAGCTCGACGCCAACGCGTACGACGTGGTCGTCCTCGACCGTGACCTGCCCGCGGTCCACGGCGACACCCTCTGTCAGATGATCACCGAGTCCGTGGAGCGCCCGATGGTGCTCATGCTGACGGCGGCCGGCGCCCCCGCGGACCGGGTCAGCGGCCTCATACTCGGGGCCGACGACTACCTGGCCAAGCCATTCCACTTTCCGGAGCTCGTGCTGCGCGTGCACGCCCTCGCCCGGCGGCGCCCCTCCGCCCGCCCGCGTACCCTGCGGGCGGCCGGCATCGAGCTCGACCCCGCACGCCGCACCGCCACCCGCGAGGGCCGCCAGCTCGACCTGTCGGTCAGGGAGTTCGCCCTCCTCGAAGCCCTGCTCCGCGCCAGCCCCGCCTTCCTCAGCACCGAGGACCTGCTCGAACAGGTCTGGGACGAGAACGCCGACCCCTTCACCAACACCGTGACCGTGACCATCGGCAGGCTGCGTCGCAAACTGGGCGCCCCGCCGATCATCACGACCACGCCGGGAGTCGGCTACCGCATCGCGTAGGGCGCTCGCGTCCAGCCGAGCGCCGGGACCGTGCATCGCGCGCTGGCGCGGCCGCACCGGCGGATCCGCGCCGCCTCCGCTGCCGAGGCGGCGCCGCTGGCCGAGACGTCCGTCGCGCTGCTGGCACTGGTCAGCGCCGACATCGCGGAGACCTGGTCGGCGGTACCGGTCGGAGTCTTACGCCGTTGACGAGCGCGTTCCATCGACCATACGTTATGGGCAATCTCCGGAAGATTTTCGGAAGCTCGGGCACTAGGAGTCTCATGAAGGTCAAGAAGGCGGTCGCCTGCGTGGCCGCCACCTGCGCCGTACTGTCCGTTGCCGCAACCCCCGCGAACGCGACCGGCCCCACCGACACCGGCAACGCGATCAGCTTCCGGCAGCGGCTTCAGCCCATCGACGGGCTCGGCCTCGCCGCGGCGTTCCAGCGCGCGACCATCCTGCGCGGCGACCGTGGCCTCTCGCCGGAGAGCACCCGGGCCGTCCTCGACCTGCTGTTCGACCGCGAGACCGGTGCCGGCGCCTCGATCGTCCGCACCGGCATCGGGTCGTCGACCGACGACGTCTACGACCACATGAAGACGATCGAGCCCACCGACCCGGGCGGGCCGGGCGCCAAGCCGACCTACGTATGGGACGGCGACGACGGCGCCCAGGTGTGGTTCGTCAAGGAGGCGCAGAAGTACGGGGTGAAGCGGATCTTCGCCGACGCGTGGAGCGCGCCCGGGTTCATGAAGACCAACGGCACCGACAGCCAGGGCGGTGAGCTGTGCGGGGTGCCGGGCACCGCCTGCGCCAGTGGCGACTGGCGCCAGGCGTACGCCAACTACCTCGTGCAGTACCTGCGCTTCTACCGGCAGGAAGGCATCAAGATCACAGACATCGGCTTCACCAACGAGCCGGACTGGACCGCCTCCTACGCCTCCATGCGCTTCACCCCCGAGCAGGCTGTCGACTTCGTGAAGGTGCTCGGGCCGACCCTGCGCCGCAGCGGGCTGGGCACCGAGCTGGTCTGCTGCGACTCCTTCGGCTGGCACCACCAGGCGCCGTACACCGCGGCCATCGAGGCCGACCCGGCGGCGAGCCGGTACGTCTCCACGCACACCGGCCACATGTACGCCAGCCGGCCCGACACGCCGCTGCCCACCGACAAGCCGACCTGGATGACCGAGTGGAGCCCGAGCGGCAGCACGTGGAACGAGGCGTGGGACGACGGCAGCGGCTGGGCCGGCATCGCCATCGCCGAGAGCATCCACCAGTCGTTCGCCGAGGCGCAGGCGTCCGCGTACGTGTACTGGGTCGGGATGTCGCTGGGCACCACCCGGGCGTTCATCCAGCTGCCGAACTCCGGTGACGGCTACCGGGTGTCGAAGCGGCTGTGGGCGTTCGCGGCGTACTCGCGGTTCATCCGGCCCGGCGCCGTGCGGACCGAGGCGCAGGCCGCGGACCCGAACGTGAAGGTGACCGCGTTCCGCAACCGCGACGGCTCGATGGTCGTCGAGCTGCTCAACACCGGTACGGCGCAGGTCGACACGGCGTTCCGCACGGACACGCGGGTCCACCGCGCGACCACGTACCTGACCGACGAGGCCCACTCCCTGGAACAGGTGTCCAACACCCGCACACGCGGCGGCACCCGAACCCTCCCGGTGAACCTCCCGCCACGTTCCCTGACCACCCTCGTCCTCCGCTAAGCCGCCAGTTCCGGCCGCGCCGCGCCCACCCGTTCCGCGCCCGCGCCCGGCGCGCACCTCTTCCCGCCGATCAAGGGCAAACGCACGCGTTCGATCTCTTTTTCACGTGCGGTTGCCCTTGATCAACGAGGATGTCCTTGATCGACGCTCTTGAACTGCGCGACCACGACCACGACCGTGCCGCGCCAGATCTCGGTGCGGGGCCGTCGCCATGGCCACGGCCTGCCGACGCCGGCCAACCACGATCTGGGCGCCGCGCCGGCCGCCGTCCCGGTCGGGGGCGGCCGGACCAGCGATCAAGGGCATTCGCATCGATCAAGGGCAAACGCACGTGAAAAAGAGATCGAACCGCGTGCGTTTGCCCTTGATCGGCGGGGAGAGGGGCGGGGGCGCGCCGCGTGGGAGCGGTGCGGGCCCGCCGGGGCGCGGGCCCGCCGGGGTGCGGGCCCGCCGGGGG
>NZ_JBAKHX010000064.1:0-49604 GCF_036906915.1 Micromonospora sp. CPCC 206061 | reverse complement strand
CCCCTCCCCCCACCCGCCTGCCCCTCGCGCCCCCACCCTCGCCCCGCCTCGCCCCGCCCCTCGCGGCCACGCCCCGCCCGTCGCGCCCTCGCCTCTGCCGCCCTCGCCTCTGCCGTCGATCAAGGGCGAATGCACGTGGTTGGATCTCTTTTCCGCGTGCGTTTGCCCTTGATCGATGCGACTTCCCTTGATCGGCGTCGCAGGTGGGGAGGCCGTCCGCACACCGCCGCGCATCCGCGCGAGGCCGAACCATCACCGGCGTTCGGACGCCGCGGTTTCGGGAAAGCGCGACCTCGGCCAGCATCGGACGCCGCGAGTTCCCCCACCTGCGGCCACCCGCCGCCCAAGCCGCCCACGAGCCACGCCGCCCCGCTACGCGGCAGCGCCCTCTGGACGAGCAGCGCCCTCTGAGCAAGCAACGCCCTCTGAGCAAGCAGCGCCCTGGAAGGGCAGCCGGTCGCCACAGACGAGGCCCGATCGCCCCGTCTGCGCGGCCAGGATCCGCGTGGCGCAGCGCGCCCGGACGGGCGGGCACAGCCCGCGCCGATCAAGGACATCCTCATCGATCAAGGGCAAACGCACGTGGAATAGAGATCCAATCACGTGCATTCGCCCTTGATCGACGAAAGCAGCCGGGCCGCGGGACGGAAGCAACCGGGCCGCGGGACGGAAGCAACCGGGCCGCGGGACGGAAGCAGCCAGGCCCGAGGACGGGAAGCAGCCGGGCTGCGGGACGGAAGCAGCCAGGCCCGAGGACGGAAAGCAGCCAGGCCCGGGGACGGGAAGGAGCCCTAGATGGACACGTGGGTGGGGGCGACGGTCTCGTCCAAGCGGGAGAGCCACCCTGTCACGTCGCGGGCCACGTCCTGGGCGGTCAGCCCCAGGTCAGCGAGGATCTGCGCGCGGCTGCCGTGCGGGTGCCACTCGGACGGTACGCCGATGTCGCGCAGCGGCACGTCGACGTCGGCATCGCGCAGCGCCTTGGCCAGCGCGTCGCCGACTCCGCCGGCGCGTACGCCGTCCTCCACGGTCACGACGAGCCGGTGGTCGCGAGCGAGGTCGACCAGCTCACCGGGCACCGGGCGGACCCAACGCGGGTCGACCACGGTCACCCCGTACCCGTGCTCAGCCACCCGGGCAGCAGCGTCGACGCCGAGCTGCCCGAATGCGCCCACGGCCACCAGGAGCACGTCGCGCGAGCCGGACTCGACCAGCACGTCGACCGGCCCCACGCGCCGGACCGCGGGCAGGTCGGTCGCCACCGAGCCGGTCGGGAAGCGTAGTACCGTCGGCCCGTCGTCGACGGCGACCGCCTCGCGCAGCTCTTCGCGGAGTGTGGCGGCGTCGCGTGGTGCCGCGATGCGCAGGCCCGGCACCACGCCGAAGACCGACATGTCCCAGATGCCGTAGTGGCTCGGCCCGTCGGGCCCGGTGATCCCGGCCCGGTCGAGCACGAACGTCACCGGCAGCTTGTGCATGGCGACGTCGAGCAGCACCTGGTCGAACGCGCGGTTCAGGAACGTCGCGTACACCGCCACCACCGGGTGGAGGCCGCCGATCGCCAGGCCGGCGGCCGACGTGGCCGCGTGCTGCTCGGCGATGCCGACGTCGTAGACGCGCGACGGGTACTTGCGGGCCAGCGTCGCGATGCCGGTGGGCTCGCCCATGGCGGCGGTGATGCCGACCACGTCGGGCCGCTCGTCGGCGATCGCGACGAGCTCGTCGGCGAACACCTGCGTCCACTTCACCGAGGGCGCGGCGAGCAGCTTGCCCGTCTCGACGTCGAACGTGCTGGGCGAGTGCAGGCAGTCGGCTTCGTCTTCCTCGGCCGGCCGGTAGCCGTACCCCTTGCGCGTCACGGCGTGGACGATGACCGGCCCCCCGAAGCCCTTCGCGCGACGCAACGCCGACTCGACGGCCGCGATGTCGTGGCCGTCGATCGGCCCGACGTACTTGATGCCCAGGTCCTCGAACATGGCCTGCGGCGCGACCGCGTCCTTGATGCCGGTCTTGACCGCGTGCAGCACCTCGTACATCGGCTTGCCAACCAGTGGCGTCGCGCCGAGCGCGTCTTTGACCAGGTCGAGCACCTTCTCGTAGCCGGGGTTGAGCCGCAGCGTGGAGAGGTGGTCGGCGAGGCCGCCGATGGTGGGCGCGTACGACCGGCCGTTGTCGTTGACGATGATCACGAGCGGATTGCGGGTGGTGGCGATGTTGTTGAGCGCCTCCCAGCACATGCCGCCGGTGAGCGCGCCGTCGCCGACCACGGCGACCACGTGCCGCGCCTCGCCCCGCAGGGCGTACGCCTTGGCGAGGCCGTCCGCGTACGACAGCGCGGTGGAGGCGTGCGAGTTCTCGATGATGTCGTGCTCGCTCTCCGCCCGGTTCGGATAGCCGGAGAGGCCGCCGCGCTGGCGGAGATGGTCGAAGCCTTCCTGGCGCCCGGTCACCATTTTGTGGACATAAGCCTGATGTCCCGTATCGAACAGGAACCGGTCGCTTGGCGAGTCGAACACCCGGTGCATGGCGAGGGTCAGCTCCACAACGCCCAGGTTTGGCCCGAGATGCCCGCCAGTCCGCGACACCTTCGCCACCAGGAAGTCGCGGATCTCGGTGGCCAGCAACGCCAACTCCTCCGGTGACATCCGCTTGACGTCCTGCGGACCGCGAACCGAGGCGAGACCCACTTCAGCACTCATGACCGCCGAGTCTATCCGCAGCCCGCGAGGCCGCAGGAGATCGTCAGCACTAACAGGTGGGTGCGGAACCCGTGTTCACGTACGCGTCCGAGACGAAATACCCAGGCGCAAGCCGATTCCACCGGTTCGTGGTGCCATACGTGACGGTGTCGCCCGCCACCTGACACTCGATGATCAGCCGTGCGTGGTTGGCGGCCATACCCACCGCGCTCGCGTCGACGCGCGGGCCGTCACGCACCGTCAGCGTTGATCCCGGCGTCCGCACCGTGCCGCGCAAACCCGTGCCCGTCCATAGATATGTGACGTCGACCCAGGCGTTGTTCGTCAGCCGGAGCCCGTCCCAGAACGTGCCGTCAGCCAGGTCGATGCCGGCAGGATTGCGCACCCTCCGCCCGTACCCGTCCTTCCCGCCGTTGTACCCCTCCTGATACGCCGCCTGCACCTCCGGTTTGCCCTGCGGCAGGTCGGTCCACGACTGACGGACCGACGGCGGGTTCCAGTAGTCGTCCGTGACGTTCCACGGGCCGACATCCCACACCGGCGCCCACTCGCACCGCCCCGCGGCAGCGCACACCCGCACCGTGTAGTCGCCGGTGTTCTTCGGCGCGAGGCCCCGCCGTGACGGCAGCGCCACGAAATGGTCCCGGCTCGTGATGACATGGCCGTTGGCCGTGGCGCCGCCCACCAGCCCTACCCTCGTCGCGAAGATCCGGTAGGTGTCGCCGAGCCCGAACGGCCGCACCAGCGGCTCGCCCCGCTCGGCGATGATCCGCACGCTCTCGACGGTGGCCGGTCCGTCGAGGGTGATCCGCACCTCCAGGACCGTCGTATCCGGCAGCGTCGCGGGCACGGCCGTCCACTCAGACCACCGCTGCGGGCCAAGCTCCGCGCGCACCTCGACGATCACGGCGGTGCCGGCCGGCGTCGCTGCCGCGACGTCCGCCCGGACCCGATTCACCGGCGCCGTCGTGGTCCTACGAGTGATCTGGTACGCGGACACGCGCCCCGAGCGCACACTTGCCGACTGGGCGCTCTCGCCGGCGACCGTGAGACCGCCCCGCGCATAGGCCACGTTGACGTCGTCGTCACCGATCTGATCGAGCGCGACGTTCCAGGTAACGGTGGACGCCGCCGCGCCGGGTGCCGCCGGCACCAGCACCACCGCGGCCACCAGCGCCGCTCCTACTCCTCTCAGCCGCATCGCCTACTACTTCCCTACACCATCGATACACGAGCATCACCCGTCTGGTTGACAAAACGGACAGATCGCACAGACAGTCGGTAGGCTGAGTAAATGCCCCCCGGTCGCACACACGGTTACGCCACCGGCCAGGTGCTCGCGATGATCGCCATCCTGCTGGTCTGCTTGCCACTGCTCCCGCTACTCCTGCTGCTCGTAGCCTGGGTCCGCCTCCGCGACCGCCTCGCCGCCCGCGCCCCCCGCCCCGAGCCCGCCCACCGCCTAACCGCCCGCACCCCCTAGCCCCGCACCCACCGCCCGCGCCCCGCGCCACCGCCGCGCCCGCGCCGCGCCCTGATCCCCGCCGATCAAGGGCAAACGCACGTGCTTTGATCTCCGATCCACGCGCATTCGCCCTTGATCCACGCAGACCTCCTTGATCGACGGCCGGGCCCGGGCCTTGTCGGCCGGCATTAGCGACAGGGCCAGGTCCGGACCGCCGGCGCGTCGCGGCCTTGGCTGAGAAGCTCGCCTGCTGAATCGACCACCGCGCGTTGTGCGAGAGGCGCACGCAACATCCCGAAGGTCGCGGCGACCGATCCCGGCCCGCGCGCCCGGCGGATCTCTGGCGGCACTCGACCAGCGCATCCGAGAGACGTCGATCAAGGAGATGTTCGTCGATCAAGGGCAAACACACGCGGAAAAGAGATCAAACCACGTGCATCTGCCCTTGATCGACGAGAGGGGGCAGTGTGAGATGCGCACCGAGTGACGCGGGGTCAGGGGGTCAGTAGGGCTATGCACTCCACGTGGTGGGTCATGGGGAAGGCGTCGTAGGCGCGGAGTTCTGCCAGGTGCCAGCCGGCGTCGCGGAACGTGCGGACGTCGCGGGCCAGGGCCGCCGGGTCGCAGGCCACGTACGCCACGGCGCGCGGGCCGGCGGCGATCATGGCGTGGGTGACGGCGCGCCCGGCGCCGGTGCGGGGTGGGTCGAGCACGATCACGTCGACCGGGCCGGACAGGCGGCCGCGGAGCACACTTTCGACCTTGGCCGGTACGACTCGGATCTGGGGCAGGTCGGCCAGGGCGGTGCGGGCAGCGGCCACGCCGCGCGGGTCGGCTTCGACGATGGTGACGCGGCCAGTCGGGCCTACCGCCGGGGCGAGGGCGGCGGCGAAGAGGCCGGCGCCGCCGTACAGATCCCAGGCGGTCTCGCCGGGGCGCGGCTTGAGCAGGTCGAGCACCGCCGACGTGAACGTGTCCGGTGCGGCCGGGTGTACCTGCCAGAAGGCGCGCGCCGGCAGTGTCCACTCGCGACCGACCGCACGCTCGCGAACCGGCACCTCGTTGCCGATGACGATGGCTTCCCCCGCCGATGGGGCGACGGTCTCGACGGAGGCGGCGGACGGCCATGGCCGGTCGGTCACGGGCAGCGCCTGGATGTGCGGGTGCGCGATGCGGCACCGGTCGATCGCCACCACCTCGTGCGACCGGTGCTTGAGCAGACCAGCCCTCCCGGCGGCGTCCACGGCGTACCGCACACGCGTGCGCCAGCCCAACGGGCCGCCGGGCAACGCTTCCACCTGTACCGGAAAGTCTGGCAGACCGGCGAGCCGGGTGAGCTGCTCGCGCACGACGGCGGCCTTCCACTGCCGCTGCGCGGCAGGGGTCGCGTGCTGGAGGTCGCAGCCCCCGCAGCGGTCAGGTCCCGCGAAGGGGCATGGCGGTTCTACCCGGTCCGGCGAGGCGTCGAGGATGGTGACCGCGTCGGCCCGCAGGTACCCGGGGTGCACCTCGGTGATCTCGGCGATCACTCGCTCGCCGGGCAGGGCGTGGCGCACGAAGACGACCCGGCCCGGCGGCTCGCCGACGCGCGCGACGCAGTGGCCGCCGTGCGCGGGCGCGCCGACGGTGAGCTCGATCTGGTCGAGCAGCATCATGGGCGGGTGGCCTCGTCTTCGTTGGAGCCGCGGGACCGCGGGCCGCGGGCGGGGCCGCGGGAAAGTTCGCGGTCGAAGCGGTCGAGGTTGCGGCCGGCGCTGGAGGCGAGCTGCCACGGCACGCTGGTGACCATCACGCCGGGTTCGAAGAGCAGCCGGCCCTTGATCCGCAGAGCGCTCTGGTTGTGCAGCAGGTTCTCCCACCACTTGCCGACGACGTACTCGGGGATGAAGACAGTCACCACGTCGCGCGGCGCGTCCCGGCGCACCGACTTGACGTACTCGATGATCGGCCGGGTGATCTCCCGGTAGGGCGAGTCGATGACGGTGAGCGGCACCGGCACCTGCCGGCGCTCCCACTCCCGCTGGATGGCCTGGGTGTCCTTCTCGTCCACGTTGACGGTGAGCCCGGTGAGCGTGTCCGGCCGGGTGGCCTGGGCGTACGCGACCGCCCGCAGCGTGGGCATGTGCACCTTGCTGACCAGCACGATGGCGTGATTGCGGGCGGGCAGCACGGGCCGGTCTTCGGCGGGAGTCAGCTCCCGCGCGACCGTGTCGTAATGCCGCCGGATGCCCAGCATGATCACATAGATCACGGCCATGGCGGCGATCGCGATCCAGGCGCCGAGCAGGAACTTGGTGATGAGCACCACGACGAGGACGGCGCCGGTCAGGACCGCACCGAACGTGTTGATGGCTCGGGATCGGATCATCCGGTTTCGGCGCTCGGCGTTGCGCTCCCGTTTCAGCAGCCTGTTCCAGTGCCGGATCATGCCGGCCTGCGAGAGCGTGAACGACACGAAAACGCCCACGATGTACAGCTGGATGAGCCGGGTCACCTCGGCCTGGAAGGCGACGATCAGCACGATCGCGAAGACGGCCAGGAAGACGATGCCGTTCGAGAAGGCCAGCCGGTCGCCGCGGGTGTGCAGCTGGCGTGGCAGAAAACGATCCTGAGCGAGGATCGAGCCGAGCACGGGGAACCCGTTGAACGCGGTGTTCGCGGCCAGGAAGAGGATGAGCGCGGTCGCTCCGGCGACGACGTACAGCAGGATCGAGCCGTCGCCGAACACCGCCGTGCCGAGCTGGGTCGTGACGGTCTTCTGCACGTACCCCGCCGGACCCTCGATGATCTGGCGAGCCGGATCCTCGACGAACTGAAGGTGCGTCAGGCGCGACAGCCAGATGATCCCGACGAGCATGGTGACGGCCGTGACGCCGAGCATCAGCAGGGTCGTCGCGGCGTTGCGGCTCTTCGGTTGCTTGAAGGCCGGTACTCCGTTGGAGATGGCCTCGACGCCGGTGAGCGCCGCGCAGCCGGACGAGAATGTTCGTAACAGCAGGAACGCCATCGCGAACCCGGTCAGGTGCTCCTCTTCGGCCGCGATGACCAGGCCTGCGCTCGGCGCCTGGAGGTCGTCGCCCAGCACGAAGATGCGGATCAGTCCGGTCACCAGCATCCCGATGATGACGATCATGAACCCGTATGTCGGGATCGCGAACGCGGTGCCGGACTCGCGGAGGCCGCGCAGGTTCATTGCGGTGAGCAGCACGACGGCCGTGACCGCGATGCCCACCTTGTGCTCGGCGACGAACGGGATGACCGAGCCTAGGTTCGCGACGCCGGACGAGACGGATACCGCCACCGTCAGCACGTAGTCGACCAGCAGCGCGCTGGCTACCCCTATGCCGAACTTGGGTCCCAGGTTGACCGTGGCCACCTCGTAGTCGCCGCCGCCGGACGGGTACGCGTGCACGTTCTGCCGGTAGCTGGCCACCACCGTGAGCATCACCACGACGACGGCCAGGGCCACCCACGGCGAGTAGACGTACGCCCCCGCGCCTGCGATGGAGAGCGTGAGCAGGATCTCGTCGGGGGCGTACGCCACGCTGGAGAGCGCGTCGGAGGCGAAGACCGGCATTGCGATCCGCTTGGGCAGCAGCGTGTGCTGGAGCCGGTCGGAGCGGAACGGCCGGCCGACGAGCAGCCGTTTCAGCAGCGAGGTGGGACTGACCACAAGCGCAGATCGTACGGCGCCCGCCATCCGCCACCACACGCGCGCCGCTGGCGTGCGACCCTTCAGGTGTAGGGCGCGCTGAGGGGAGTCACGGGTGCACGTCGTGATCATGGGGTGTGGACGAGTGGGGTCCACGCTGGCACACAACCTGGAGTCACGGGGTCATTCGATCGCGGTCATCGACCAGAATTCCGACGCTTTCCGCCGGCTGAGCCCCGAGTTCGCTGGCGTCACGGTGACTGGCATCGGGTTCGACCGTGACGTGCTGCGCCAGGCCGGCATCGAGCGGGCCGACGGCTTCGCGGCGGTGTCGAGCGGCGACAACTCCAACATCATCTCGGCCCGGCTGGCCCGCGAGACGTTCGGCGTGTCTCGGGTGGTGGCCCGGATCTACGACCAGAAGCGCGCCGAGGTGTACGAGCGGCTGGGCATCCCCACCGTCGCCACCGTGCGCTGGACGGCCGACCGGATCCTGCGCCAACTCGTTCCGGAGGGCACCGTCGAGATCTTCCGCGACCCCACCAGCACCGTCGCGATCATCGAGGCGCCGCTCCACAAGGACTGGTACGGCCAGCCGCTGCGCGCCCTTGAGGCCACGGCCGGCACCCGCGTCGCATACCTGATGCGCTTCGGCATCGGCACCCTGGCCAACCCGGACACCATCCTTCAAGAGGGCGATCAGGTCTTCATGCTCATCACCGACGACATCGCCATGCAGGTCAGCACCGCGTGCACGGCTCCCAAGGGAGGTAAGTGATCATGCGGGTCGCGATCGCGGGGGCCGGCAACGTCGGGCGGTCCATCGCACAGGAGTTGATCGAAAACGGTCACCAGGTGATGCTCATCGACCGCCAGCCGGGCATGCTGCGCCCCGAGCGAGTGCCCGCGGCCGAGTGGATCCTGGCCGACGCCTGCGAGCTGTCCAGCCTCGAAGAGGCCGACGTGGCCGGCTGCGACGTGGTGGTCGCGGCCACCGGCGACGACAAGGTCAACCTGGTGGTGTCGCTGCTCGCGAAGACCGAATTCGCCGTGCCGCGGGTGGTCGCCCGGGTCAACCGCGCGGAGAACGAGTGGCTCTTCAATGAGCAGTGGGGCGTCGACGTCGCGGTGAGCAAGCCGCGCCTTATGGCCGCACTGGTCGAAGAGGCGGTCACCGTGGGTGACCTGGTGCGGCTGATGACGTTTCGGCAGGGCGAGGCGAACCTCGTCGAGATCACGCTGCCGCCGTCCGCGCCGCACGTCGGCAAGCCGGTGCACTCGGTGCCGCTGCCCCGCGACTCCGCGCTGGTCGCGATCGTGCGCGGAAAGCGGGTGCTGGTGCCGTCGCCCGACGACCCGATCGAGGGCGGCGACGAGCTGATCTTCGTGTGCACGGCCGAGGTCGAAGACGCCGTCCGCGCGGTGATCCTGGGCGACCCGGAATAGGTCCTTCTAGGCGGGGGCGACCTCGGCGTCCGCCGTGCGCATCGTCCGCCGGACGGTCCAGACCGTGATGGCGAGGAGCAGCAGGTACGGCGGGTAGCCGAGCGCCAGCCGGGCCACGCCGAGCGCGGTGTCCATGTCGGCCAGGTAGAGGCCGGCCTGCACGCCGACCTTGGCCAACCACACCACGCCCCACAGGATCGTGAGCCAGTTGAACATCCGGATCAGCCGCTGGTCGCCGCGCCACTCGGACTTGCCGCCCGCCACGATCACCGACCAGATCCAGCCCACCAGCGGCTGGCGAACCGCGACCGAGCCGAGCAGCGCCAGCCCATAAGCGATGCCGTACAGGATGCCGGGCAGGTAGAAGTCTTTCTCGTCGCCGGTGCGCCAGGCGATGGCGGCGCCGATGCCGACGCCGACGAGGCCGTTGACGGCGTGCCGGATCGGGCGGCGCTGCGCCAGCCGCATGACCGCGATCGCGACCGCGAGACCCACCGAGGCGATCAGCGCGGGGTTGAGGTCGGCGACGACGTTGACGAGCACGAAGACGACGATGGGGACGCTCGACTCCACGAGCCCGCGCCAGCCGCCGAGCTGGTCGGCCATCTGCTCGGCGAAGCTAGGGAGCTGTTCGTCTTCCTCAGGTGGGGTTTCCGTCATGCTCACCGGGACGCTTCCAACTCGTAGTACGGGTTGTAGATGACTTTTCGGTCATCTCGGACAGCCACCCGGCCGCGGGCGACCAGCTGCCGGCCGGGCTCGATCCCGGCGATGTGCCGCCGGCCGAGCCACACCAACGTGATCACGTCGCTGCCGTCGTACAGGTCTGCCTCCAGAGTGGGCAGGTTGGTGCGTGGAGTGTAAACCACGGTACGCAGCCGGCCGGACACGGAGACGAGTTGCCCTCGCCGGCACTGTCCGGCCAGGGTACAACCCGAAACGACACTTTCCCGCTGCAACTGCTCTGCGTCGAGCTCGGCCTCGCTCGCCGTGAGGCGCTTGAGGAACCTACGCATCGACGAGCGGCTCTGGTCGGTCGCCATGACCTCGGCGTCCCCTCCTCGACAAGCCCCCGGACTTCAGCGTACGTCGGCTTGTCGATCACGCGCCATCCCTACCGCCGGCCGTCGCGCGGCCGGCGGTAGGAGTACGGCTTCAGTGGCGGGGGCGCGGAGATGGTCTGCGGCGCGGCGGCGCCTGGCCGCCCGGACGCTCGCCGTTGATCTCCGGAGCGGCCGGCGGCTCCTGGACGGTGGCACCCTGCGCCTTCGCCTCGTCGGTCACCTCGCGCGGCAGGCGCAGCGGCAGCGCCTCGCGTACCGGCTTCGCCTCGTGCCCCCGGTCGACGACCAGCCCGCGCAGGCAGTCGATCAGCGAGCCCGCCCGGCCGGGGTCGACCGCGGCCGGGCCCTGGAACACGCCGCGCACCATCCACCGCGGACCGTCGACGCCGATGAACCGCAGGTCGGTCAGGCCATCCGGGGTGCGTACCCGGGCGCGCAGCTCCACGCCGTACTCGCCCTCGGTCTCCTCCGCGGCGACACCGTCGTCGAAGAGGGACTTGCGGATCTCGGCGCGAACCTCCTCCCAGATGCCCTCCGAGCGGGGCGCCGCGAACACGCCGAGCTGGAGAGCGTTGTCGCCGTGCACCAGCACCACCTGCTGCACCACGCCGTCCGGGTTGGCCTGTACGCGCACCTCGACCCCGTCGATCGCCGGGATCTGGAGGCTGCCCAGGTCTAGCCGGCGCACACCCTCCGGAGCCTCGGACACGTCGTACGGGCCGTACGCCGAGGGCGCCGCTGCCGGAGCCTCCTCCGCCTCGAAGAACTCGTCGTCGGAGCGAGCGTGCCGTCCGCCCTCCCGGCGTCGCGAGAACCTCACTGTCGTGCCTCCAGTCCCGAATGACCGCCTGTCGACCCGTGCCCGCCCGCGCCTCGTACGGACTCGGACAGCTCGTCGACGGCGTGGAAGTTTGCGTGTGCCACCCGCTGCACCACGAGCTGGGCGATGCGGTCGCCTCGGGAGATCTTCGCGGTCGCGCCGGGATCGTGGTTGATCAGGTTGACGAGGATCTCTCCCCGGTAGCCGGCGTCGACCGTACCGGGTGCGTTCAGCACCGTCACGCCCAGCCGGGTTGCGAGCCCGGACCGCGGGTGCACCAGGCCGACGTACCCCTCCGGCAGCGCGATGGCGACGCCCGTCCGCACGAGGGCACGGGCGCCCGGCGCGAGCTCCACGTCTTCGGCCGCCACGAGGTCGGCGCCGGCGTCTCCCGGGTGGGCGTATGCGGGCATCGGCAGGTCCGGGTCCAGCCGGCGCACGGCTACGGACACAGCGTCGGTCACGGTTTCCACTCTCTTCGTGTCACGCGGGTACGGGGTGGTCCCACCATCCTGCCGTATCCGGTTCGCGGACTACCCTCACCACCATGGGATACGCCGAGCGACTGACCGTACCGTGGTGGCTCTGGCTCCCCGGCCTCGGCGGGGCTGCCCTGCTCGCGACCGAGATCTGGCTGGGGTCCAGCGGTGTGCGGGCCTGGCTGCCGTTCGTCGTGCTGCTGCCGCTGGCCGCCGCGGGCCTGTGGTGGCTCGGCCGCATCCGGGTCCGGGTGGCCGGTGACGAGCTGCTCGTCGACGACGCTCGGCTGCCGGTGCGCTTCGTCGCCGACGTCGTCCCGCTCGACGCCGAGGGTCGCCGCGAGGTGCTGGGCGTGGGCGCCGACCCGCTGGCGTTCGTCGTGCAGCGCCCGTGGATCGGTGGCGCGGTCCAGGTCGTGCTCGACGATCCGGCAGACCCCACGCCGTACTGGGTGGTCAGCTCTCGGCGCCCGGACGAGCTGGCCACGGCGCTGCTTGCGGCCCGCGACGCCGCACGCGGCGTCACCGTCGAGCCCTAGCTGACCCCCGGAGGCAGTGCGCGGCGGAGGTCGTCGCGGACCCGCTTGCTGAGCGACTGGGTCGCGCGGCGGTTGAGGTAGCTCGCCACCGCCGCTCCCGTGAGCAGGGGTCCCAGCGTGGTGAGGTGCCGCCCGAAGCGGCGCAGCAGCATGTCGCGCAGCTCCTTGCGGGCAGCGGTGCTGAGCACGGCAGCCACGCCGACGCCCGGCACCAGCGGGTTGACCCCGCGCTGGGCGGCCCACGCCTGGAGCAGGCTGATCGCCCGCTCCATCGGGCTGCCCGGCACCGGCTCCCCGTACACCTCGTGCAGCTCCGCGATCAGCTTGATCTCGACAGCGACCACCGCGACTGTCTCCGCGGCCAGCAGCACGGGAGCCGATAGCAGGGTCGGCGTGGCCACCCACTCGACCGCCGCGATGCCGCCGCCAGCCGCGCCCACGCCGCCGGTGGCCCGAGCCGCGTTGCGCACGAGCCGGTCGGCGAGCGCCTCGCCTGAAAGCCCTGGGTAGTGCCGCCGCAGCGTCGCGAGATCGCGTACCGGAATGTGCGGCGCGACCTCGGTCACCACGTCGACCAGACGGCGAGCCATCGCCTTCGGCCGGAACAGGCTGCTGAGCCCGTCTCGCCGCACCTGGCCGGCCAGGCGGCGCAGTAGTTGCTTGCGCTCGCCGCCCGGCACCTCCTCGTCGGCCAAGGCGGCGACGGTTGCACTCAGTTCGGGGTCACTCATACCGTCCTCACCTCCCCACGGGTCGGCCCGGCGGGCGACCTCGTCAGCGAGGTCGCCCTTGGATCAGCGGCCCTAGGCGCACTCGCGGCAGATCAGGTCGCCGTTGCGCTCGAAGGCTAGCTGGCTGCGGTGGTGGACGAGGAAGCACCGGGCGCAGCGGAACTCGTCCTGCTGCATCGGAAGGACCTTGACGGTCAGCTCCTCGTCGGCGAGGTCGGCCCCGGGGAGTTCGAAACTCTCGGCAACCTCTGCCTCGTCCACGTCCACAGCGCCCGACTGTGAGTCGACGCGCCGTGCCTTGAGCTCCTCCAGGCTGTCCTCGCCGAGGTCTACCTCGTCGCGACGCGGGGCGTCGTAGTCGGTGGCCATCGGATGTCACTCTCCTGTTTCGATGTGTCGCTTCCCGGTTGTAACGCCGGACGACAGTGTTTCGGTTCCCGGCTGGCCGCCGGGTAACCCGCCTGGTCCGATCTGGCACATCGCCGTGCCGGCCCGTGGCGGCACCCGCCGGAAGGAAACTCCCCCTGCGAGCGCGGTACCTTACCGCCCTTGAGGCGAGGCATGTATACCGCCCCTGTGGGATGCTTGTACGCCCGCGCGCGCGAAGTTGTTCCCAATGTGACTCAGGCGACACGAAGATAGGGGCACCGGTGGCGGGATCAGCGTCAACGCGCCGGTAGTCTGCGCTCCTTTCCGCGCGGGTGTGGCGTCAGACGCTAACCTCATCGCCATACCACTGCCACCTGGACGGGGAGCACCACCAATGACCTTTGCGCGTGTGCGGGCGCTTGTAGTCGTCGGGCTCCTCGTGGTCTGTGCGTTGGTCTTCGTGGTGGTCGCGCTGACGCGCGACACCCAGCGTGGCGAGGCGCCGGTCGCGAAGTGCCCGGACGGATGGGCGCGCGCCGACCTGGCGCTGCGCCAGGAGAAAGACATCAAGATCAACGTCTTCAACGCGACAGACACGCCGAACCTGGCCAACTCGGTGGGCGCCGACTTCGCGAACCGGAAGTTCCAGGTCAAGAAGAAGGGCAACGACCCGGCGAAGAAGGCCGTCGCGGGCGTGGCCGTGCTGCGGTACGGACCGAAGGGGGTCGGCTCGGCTCAGGTACTCCAGGCGTACTTCCTGCGCGAGGCCGACCCTGAGTACGACCCGAAGCGCGAAGACGACGTGGTCGACGTGGTGATCGGCGACGCCTTCAAGCAGCTCGCCACCACCACGGAGAAAAACCAGGCGCTCGTCGAGCTGGGCAGCCCGGTGCTGCCGCCGCAGTCCTGCGCCCTGGACGCCGCCTAGGGCCCTCCGGCCGCGTCCAGCTCGACCAGGCGGTCGTGGAGTGGCTTGAAGAGCGCGGGCGGCGCCGCCACCACCATGGCCAGCCCGGGCGGCGCGCCGGAGAGGCCGCCCACCAGCAATCCCGCCTCGGTGGCCACCAGCCCTCCCGCGGCGTGGTCCCACGGGTTGAGACCCTTCTCGTAGTACGCGTCCAACATGCCCTCAGCCGCCGCACACAGGTCGAGCGCCGCCGACCCGAACCGCCGGATGTCTCGCACCTGCGGCAGCAGCCCGGCGAGCACCGTCGCCTGATGCGCCCGCCGCGCCGCGTCGTACCCGAACCCGGTGCCGACCAAGGCCTGGCCAAGATCGGTCTCACCCGAGCCGCGCAGCGGCCGGCCGTCGCGGTACGCGCCGCCACCGCGGGTGGCCGTCCACTCGGCGCCCGTCGCCGCGTTACGCACCACGCCCGCCACCACCTCGCCACCGACCTCAGCCGCCAGGGAGACCGCGTACTGGGGCAGCCCGTACAGGTAGTTCACGGTGCCGTCGATCGGGTCGAGGATCCACCGCACCGCCCCGGACGCGGTAACGGCGGTCGCGCCGTACTCCTCACCCAGGACGGTGTCGCCGGGGCGCACCTCGCGCAGCGCGCCGACCACCTGGCGCTCCACGGCCCGGTCCGCCGCGGTCACCACGTCGGTGTCGGTGCTCTTTGTGGTGACCCCCGAAACACCCTCGGCCCGCATCCGGCTGGCGGTGTCGGCAGCCTCCCGGACAATCTTTATTGCGATCTCAAGCAACTCTTCCGGCATCGGCGCCGCGTCGCGCATCCGTACCCCCTCAAACCCCGTATCATCCTGTCAAAGCCCTCCGGCACCGGTCCGCTCCGGCCCCTTGTGAGGTCCTGTCGGCGTGCGCGGCAGGATGATCGCGGCTGACAGCGTTACAATTCACGCCTGCCCACGTGACACGGACCGCCACCGCCGGCCGGTACGCGGCGCGAGGGCCCCCAAAACCACCGGCCACGCATCGCTTTGTGCTGTGCTGACCGGTACGGCCGCGCTCGTTCATCGCCTCCGGAAGGTCATTCGTGACAGAGCCTCGCCACACCGGCGCCGACGTTCGCTCGATCACCGACACCCTGATCGCCCACGCCGAGCGTGCCGGCGGCCAGCTGACGTCGGCTGAGGTCGCGCGCACCGTGGAGACCGCCGAGGTGACCCCGGCCCAGGCCAAGAAGATTCTTCGCGCTCTCGCCGAAGCCGGCATCACGGTGGTGGTGGACGGTTCGGCCAGCACTCGCCGCCGGGTCTCCGCCGCCCGCTCGGCCACCCCCGCGTCCAAGGCGACCACCGCCAAGGCGACCAAGACGGCGGCTAAGCAGGCCGCGGCGCCCAACCAGGCGTCGCCCGAGGAGGCCACCGTGACTCCGCTGAAGAAGGCCGCCCCCGCGGCCGAGTCCGCCACCGCCGAAGAGGGCGCCGAGCCCGCGACGGCCCCCAAGCCGACGAAGAGCACCGGCAAGGCGCCGGCCGTGGGCGCGCCGAAGGCGACCCCCGCGAAGGGCGCGCCGAAGCCCGGCCCGGCGAAGAGCACCAAGGCCGCGCCCAAGGGCGCTGTGAAGGGTGACGGCACGACGCCGGAGGGCGGCGAGGGCGGCGGCGAGGAGATCGACCCCGAGGCGCTAGCCGCCGAAATCGAGGACGTGGTGGTCGAAGAGACCACCGAGCTGGTCGAGGCCGCGCAGGCCGACGCTACGGCCGACAGCAACGACTTCGAGTGGGACGATGAGGAGTCCGAGGCGCTCAAGCAGGCCCGGCGGGACGCCGAGCTGACGGCGTCCGCCGACTCGGTACGCGCCTACCTCAAGCAGATCGGCAAGGTCCCCCTGCTGAACGCCGAGCAGGAGGTCGAGCTCGCCAAGCGGATCGAGGCCGGCCTGTACGCCTCGGAGCGGCTGCGGGCCGCCGAGGAGGGCGAGGAGAAGCTCCCCACGCAGATGTTCCGCGACCTGAGCTGGATCTCTCGCGACGGTGAGCGCGCGAAGAACCACCTCTTGGAGGCAAACCTGCGGCTCGTGGTGTCGCTCGCCAAGCGGTACACCGGGCGGGGCATGGCCTTCCTCGACCTCATCCAAGAAGGCAACCTCGGCCTCATCCGCGCCGTCGAAAAGTTCGACTACACCAAGGGCTACAAGTTCTCCACCTACGCCACCTGGTGGATCCGCCAAGCCATCACCCGAGCCATGGCCGACCAGGCCCGCACCATCCGCATCCCCGTCCACATGGTCGAGGTGATCAACAAGCTCGGTCGCATCCAGCGCGAGTTGCTCCAGGATCTGGGCCGCGAGCCCACGCCGGAGGAGCTGGCCAAGGAGATGGACATCACACCGGAAAAGGTGCTGGAGATCCAGCAGTACGCCCGGGAGCCCATCTCGCTCGACCAGACCATCGGCGACGAGGGCGACAGCCAGCTCGGCGACTTCATCGAAGACTCCGAGGCGGTCGTGGCCGTCGACGCCGTCAGCTTCTCGCTGCTGCAGGACCAGCTCCAGCAGGTGCTTCAGACGCTCTCAGAGCGCGAGGCGGGCGTGGTGCGGCTCCGGTTCGGCCTGACCGACGGGCAGCCGCGCACACTCGACGAGATCGGCCAGGTGTACGGGGTCACCCGTGAGCGCATTCGCCAGATCGAGTCGAAGACGATGTCAAAATTGCGACACCCGTCCCGGTCCCAGGTTTTGCGGGATTACCTCGATTGAGGGCGATTCGTCAACAGTGCGTGTCGCTTTGATCACCAGATGTATATAGGGCTGTGGTCATCTTCTCGTTGCCCACTTTGATCGTTGACGTGGCACCCTTGTGGCACGGCACACTGTCCGTACCTACGTGTGACCTCGGTCCCCCGAGGGCACATTGGGAAGGCAGCACCCCCCAAAGGTGTTGCACGATAGGTGAGCAAGGACCGAAGAACGTGTTCATCGGTGACGACCAGAGGAGGAAGGCGATGACCCCGACTCTCACGCCGCCGCCCGAAACGGCGGCGCCCCCAGCCGCCGATGAACGGTGCGACCGCTGCAACGCTGCCGGCAAGCTCCGCATCACCCTCGCGGGTGGGAGCGAGCTGGTGTTCTGTGGACACCACGCGAACAAGTACGCCGAGGATCTCGTCAAGATCACGGTGCAGTTCGTGTCCGACCCGGAGTTCACCTGGCGGGGCGCCGATCTAATGGCCAACCCGAACTGAGCAGAGCGACAGAGACTCGATAAACCGGCCGGAGGAGGTGTGCCTCCGGCCGGTTTCCCTACCCCCAGGGCGCGGCGCTACAGGGACTGGACCGTCGCGATGCGCTCTTCGAGCTGCTCGATCGTCGCCTGGGCGCTCGGCGGGCCGCCGCACAGCCGCCGCAGCTCCGCGTGGATCTTCCCGTGGGGCAGGCCGGTGCGGTGGTGGTGGGCGTTGACCAGGGCGTTGAGCTGCCGCCGCAGCGCGATTCGCTTCTCCCCCGCCGTGCGAGGACCAGCCGGCTGCGCGGGAACCGTCTGCGTGGGAGCAGCCACCCGGGTGCGCCGCTGGGCGGCCAACTGCTCGGCCTGGCGCTTGTTGAGCAGCAGCGACACCTGGTCGGCCGTCAACAGGCCGGGCAGTCCCAGGTACTCCTCCTCCTCGGGCGTGCCGGCCTGGGCGCCCGTGCCGAACGACGCCCCGTCGAAGATCACCTGATCGAGCTCAGCGGTCGCGGACAGCGCCTCGAACCGCTTCTCCAGCTCGCCACTGGCCTGTTCGGCGCGCTGCGCACGCTCGATGAGCAGGTCTTCCTCTTCGGCGCCCGACTTGCCCAGCACGTGGTCGCGCTCGGCCTCCATCTCGCTGGCCAGCCCGAGCAGGTGCGGCACGCTCGGCAGGAACACCGTCGCGGTCTCGCCCGGCCGCCGCGCCCGCACGAACCGCCCGATCGCCTGGGCGAAGTACAGCGGGGTTGAGGCGCTGGTGGCGTACACGCCGACGGCCAGGCGCGGGATGTCGACGCCCTCGGACACCATCCGCACCGCCACCATCCACCGCTCGTTGGAGGCGGAGAACGAGGCGATCCGGGCAGACGCGCCGGCGTCGTCGGAGAGGACCACGACCGCCTTCTCGCCGGTGACCCGTTCGATCAGCTTCGCGTACGACCGCGCGGCCTGCTGGTCGCTCGCGATGACCAGGCCGCCCGCGTCGGCCATGCCGCCAATCCGGAGCACCTGGAGGCGCGCGTCGGCGGCCCGCAGCACCTGCGGCATCCAGTCGCCGGCCGGATCGAGGGCCGTGCGCCAAGCCTGCGCGACGAGATCCTGGGTCATCGGCTCGCCCAGGCGAGCGGCCAGTTCATCGCCGGCGCTGGTGCGCCACCGGGTCTCCCCCGAGTACGCGAGGAAGATGACCGGACGCACGACGCCCTCGCGGAGCGCGTCGGCGTACCCGTAGACCGAGTCGGAGCGGGACCGCTGGAGGCCGTCATTGCCCCGCTCGTACGTCACGAAGGGGATCGGGTTGTCGTCGGACCGGAACGGCGTGCCCGTGAGCATCAGGCGGCGTACGGCGGGCTCGAAGGCGGCCCGGACGCCGTCGCCCCACGACCGCGAGTCACCCGCGTGGTGGATCTCGTCGAGGATCACCATCGTGCGCCGCGTCATCGTGCGCCGCCGGTGCACGTGCGGCGCCATGCCCACCTGGGCGTACGTCACGACGGCGCCGTGGAAGTCCGATGAGGAGTGAATGTCGGCGTTGCGGAACGCCGAGTCCAACTGGATGCCCACCCGCGCCGCGGCGGCGGCCCACTGGTTTTTGAGGTGCTCGGTCGGCGCGACCACCGTGACCGCCTCGACGGTGCCGTCAACGAGCAGCTCAGCCGCTATGCGCAACGCGAACGTGGTCTTGCCCGCGCCCGGCGTGGCGACCGCCATGAAGTCTTCGGTGCGACGCCGCAGGTATTCGACCATCGCCTTGCGCTGCCACGCTCGCAGCGGCGGAAAGCCTTCCAACGCCAGCCGCACCAGACCCCCCTACACACACGAAAGCGCCCCCGCGACGGGGCGCGAAGGCGGCCTTCAGCATAACCACACCGACCGACACCAGCCCGCGAAGCTCACCCCGGCGCAGCGTGAACAGCATGACGCGGGCCGCGTCGAACACGAAGATCGTGCGACGCGGCCTGCGAGCTAGCTTGCGGGTGGAAGGCGGCGTGCTACGTGGTGCCGGCGACTAGTCCGACATCGACTCGTAGATCTCCTTGCACTGCGGGCAGACGGGCGAGCCCGGTTTGGCCGCCTTGGTCACCGGGAAGGTCTCGCCGCAGAGGGCCACCACGAACGTTCCCATGACCGCACTCTCGGCGATCTTTTCCTTGCGAACGTAGTGGAACATCTCAGGACCAGTGTCGGCGTCCTTGAGTTCCGGACGCTCGAGAACCTGTGTGCTCACGTCGAGTAACACCTCCAGCCCTCTAGTTTCCCACCTCACGGCCAACGGGTCCATTCGAACGGCATACCGTAAAGATCGTGAGAGACTTCGACATCGCCTACGGGGCCGAGGTGGCGAATGCCCGCCGCGACCGCCGCCCAATCGTCGCACTCGAGAGCACGATCGTTTCGCACGGGCTCCCGAAGCCCGACAACCTGCGGGTGGCCCGGGAGATCGAGTCGGCGGTACGGGCAGCCGGCGCGGTGCCGGCCACGATCGGGATGGTGGCTGGGCGGCTGACCGTCGGCCTCAATGACGAGGAGCTGTCGCACCTCGCGAGCGCCGACAGTGTGGCGAAACTCTCGGTACGCGATATCGCGGTCGCCGCCGCCGCGGGCGCCGACGGGGCCACGACCGTGGCCGCGACCAGCGCCGTTGCCGTCGCCGCCGGGATACCCATCTTCGCGACCGGCGGGCTCGGCGGTGTGCACCGCGAGGCGGCGCAGACGTTCGACGAGTCAGCCGACCTGGTGACCCTCGCGCGCACGCCGATCGTGGTGGTTTGCGCGGGCGTGAAGTCGATCCTCGACGTCGGCGCCACCCTCGAGCGACTCGAATCGCTCGGCGTGACCGTGCTCGGCTACGGCACGCGGCGGTTCCCGGGATTCTTCATCACCGACTCCGGCTTCGAGGTCGACTGGTCGGTCGACTCGCCCGAGGAGGTGGCCGACGTCATCGCCGCCGGTCTCGCCCACGGTGTGCACAGCGGCGGCACCGTGGTCGCCAACCCGCTCCCGCCCGACCAGCAGCTCGACCCCGACCTGCACGACCGCACGCTCGCCGACGGCCTGGCCCTGCTGGAGCGGGAAGGCGTGACCGGCAAGGCGGTGACCCCGTTCCTGCTGTCCCACTTCCACTCCGCCACCCACGGCGAGAGCCTCGCCGTCAACGTGCGGATCATCCTGCGCAACGCCGAACTCGCCGCCCGCATCGCGGTGGCCGCGGCCGCCAGATGATCGTCGTCGTCGGCGACCTGGTCACCGACGTGGTGGCGGTGCTCGACGGGCCGCTGGCCACCGGTTCGGACACTCCGGCCGCGGTGCGCTTCACCGGCGGCGGCCAGGCCGCCAACACCGCCGCGTGGCTGGCCGCGCAGGGCACGCCGGTCACCCTGGTCGCGGCGGCGGGCGACGACGAGGCGGGTCGGGCTCGCGTCGCCGAGCTCACCGCCACCGGAGTCCATTGCCTGGTACGCGGACACGATCACGCCGCCACCGGCACCGTCATCGTGCTGACCCGCGACGGCGAACGCACGATGATCACCGACCGCGGCGCGAACCTGCTCCTGTCCCCCGCCGACATCGACGCCGCACTGGCCGGCGTGCCAGCGGCCCGGCACGTGCACGTGTCCGGATACACGTTGCTGGATCCGGCGTCGCGCGACGCCGGCTTGCGCGCCCTGGCCGCCGCGCGCGAACGCGGTATCACCGCGAGCGTCGACGCGGCGTCCGCGGCCCCGTTGCGGCGCGCCACCGCCTTCCTCGACTGGGTACGGGGTGTCGACCTGCTCTTGGCCAACGCCGACGAAGCCGCCGTACTAGCCGGCCCCGGCGAGGCGACCGTCCAGGCGAGGACGCTCGCCGAGGTGGCACGGGTGGCGGTGGTGAAACGGGGCCCCGACGGCGCGGTGTGGGCCGACCCGGACGTGGTTGCCGCCCCCGGCCACCCCGTCCCCGTGATCGACGCGACCGGCGCCGGCGACGCCTTCGCCGCCGGCCTGCTGTCAGCCTGGCTATCCGGTGCCTCCCCGGCCGAGGCACTGCTCGCCGCGGCAGCGCACGGCGCCGCCGCCGTGGCAGTGGTAGGCGCCCGCCCACCCCTTCCGACCGAAGCGGCGCGGGGTTAGTCGTCGGCGTCGATGGTGCGTTGGGTGGGGAGGGCCTGCGGTGCTTCTTCGGTGGGGGTCGGGTGCGAGCGGTTGCGCAGCCGGTGCTTGTCCTGCGGTGGCCGGTCGTTGGCCAGGATCACCGCCAGCCATGGGATCAGCACCATGCCGAGCAGGCAGAGCGGCAGCCACAGCCACAGCAGCGGCGCCCGGGTGCCGACGAGCACCGCTCCGATCACCAGGCAGACCGCTCGGATGGTCATCATCAGCAGATACCGCCGCTGGCGGCTACGCAGTTGGTCGTCCTGGCTGCGGGCGGCGTCGGTGATCAGGATGGGCCGTTCGCTCCGTCGCTTCGCCACCCTTCCATAGTCGCACCCCAGCCTGCGTGTTACGCGCGTGGTACGCTCGATCGCGTGGGGAGCAGGTTCAGCTTCACCGACGAGAGCCTGAGCAACCTGCGTCTCTACGAGGTGGCTCCCGGCGAGGTCTGGGAGGCGCTACGCAGCACGCGCCGGGTCATCCGGCACCTGGGCGACGACGCGATGGTCGTCTACGCGGTGACGAGGAAGGGCCGTCGACTGGCGATCCTGCTGGCCGAGGCCGACCACGCCGACAACGACTGGGACATCCTCTCCGCGCGCGACCTGACCGACGCCGAGTCCAAGCGGTACGACGAAGTGCTACAGGGGTGGGTGCGATGAGCAGGCACGACGCCATCAAGAGGTTTCACGAAGGCGGCGACGATCTCGTCAGCGACGGACAGGCGGCCGAGTTGCCGGTGCCCGACACCGACGTGCCAATGGTCAGCCGGTCAGTGCGACTGCCCGTCGAGACGTACGAGCGGGTGCGCGAGGCGGCCGAGGCGCGCGGCATCGGGGTGACCACGCTGATGCGCCAGTGGATCGAGGCCGGGCTGGCGGATCTCGACGACTCGGCGACGGTCTCGCTGGCCGACGTGCGGCGCGCGATAGCAGCGCTCGCCCACCCGACAGCGGCCTGAGGGTCGGCTCAACCCTTCTTGGCCTTGGCGGCGGCCTTCATCTGCTGCTTGTGCTCGCGGACCTTGACGAGCGAGTCGTTGTCGACGATGTCGGCCACCGAGCGGTGCACGCCCTCGCCCCCGTACTCCCCCGCGGCCGCGCGCCATCCCTTCGGCGTGACGCCGAAGCGCTTGCCCAGCAGCGCCACGAAGATCTGCGACTTCTGCTTGCCGAACCCGGGCAACTCCGTCATGCGCCGAAACAGTTCCTTGCCGCTGTCGGCTCCCGACCACAGCTTTTCGGCATCGCCGTCGTACTTCTCCACCAAAACCTGGCACACCTCCTGTACCCGGGCTGCCATCGCCTTGGGGAAGCGGTGCAGCGCGGGCGGGGTGGCGAAGATGACAGTCAGCGCGTCGAGGTCGAAGTCGGCGAGTTCCTGGGCGGTGGGCTCATGTCCGAGCCGCCGCACCAACTCGTAGGGCGACGAGAACGCCTTCTCGAACGTGATCTGCTGGTCGAGGACCATGCCGATGAGCAGCGCGAGCGGGCTGCGCCGCAGCAGCTTGTTGGCCTCCGCGTCGATTGGCAGGGTGAGCGTCATGCTTCCCATCTAACCGCAGCCCGAGCGGCAGGGGGCCCCATTCAAAAGCAGGACCGCGAGGGTCCACATTCGATGATCGACCGGTAGTCTCACGCTGATTGGCGGAGCGCCGCAGGGCGGGGGTGCGCGGCTGCCCGGCCCCGACAGGAGGCTTTTCGTGAGTAGGTACGTCATCACCATCTCCCCCGACAACGACGGCGGCGCGGACGCCGCGCACACCACTGTCCGCGTGGACGCGTCCACCGGCCAGACGCGGATCATCGAACTCACCGTGCGGGCCGCGAGCGGCGGCGGGCTCGCCCCCGCCGACCTGCCGCCCCTCGACCTCGACCTGCTGGTGCGAGCGCTGACCGCGACCGTGCCGACGCCCGCCCTGACGCCCGGCGCGCCAGCGGCGCCCGCCGAACCCACCCCGCTCATTCCCGAACAGGCGGATGTGGTCGAGCAGGCGCCGGAGCCCATTCGCCGCCCGCGCGGACGGAAGGCGGCGGCGCAGCCCCGCCGGCGACGAGCCGCCGCGCAAGCCGAGCCCGTGGAGCGAAAGGCGCGGCGGGGCCGCAAGGCCGCACCGGAGACCACCGAGCGCCGTACGCGCAAGACCGCGCAGAGTGACACCCGCGCGTACCGGCGGATGCCCGAGCCCGACGAGGTGATGGCCGCCTACCAGACCGCCGGCACGATCACCGGTGTGGCGGAGCACTTCGGGGTGCCGCGGCACACCGTGGCGGGCTGGGCGCGGCGGCTGCGCGGCCAGGGGTACGCCATCGGGCGAGCGTGATTTTTCGCCGTCTTTCGGTCGAGCCTGCTTGGATAGAGCGGTGCGGATGAAGACGGCGATGACGGCGTTTGGCTTGGCGGTCGCGTTGACCGCGTGCGGTGACGGGGACGACGCGGCACCACCGCCAGCCAGCCCGGTGCCCACCCCGACCACGTCGACCGGCGCGACCAGCAGCCCCCGTGGGGCACCCGATCTGGCGGCGCCGCAGCAGGTGGCCAGCGACATCGAGGTGCCGTGGGGGCTCGCGTTCCTGCCGGACGGCAACGCGCTGGTGGCCGAGCGTGAGACCGGCCGGGTGCTCCGGGTGTCGCCGGGCGGCGGCGCGGCTCGGGAGGTGTACCGGGTGCGGGGAGTCTCGGCGGTCGGCGAGGGCGGGCTGCTGGGGCTCGCCGTGTCGCCTGCCTACGCCACCGACCGGTACGTGTACGCGTACTTCACGGGCGAGTCGGACAACCGGATCGTGCGGTTCCGGCTGGACGGCGGCGATCCCTCGGTGGTGTTCGACGGCATCGCGAAGGCGTCCAACCACAATGGAGGGCGGATCGCCTTCGGGCCGGACGGCATGTTGTACGTGGGCACCGGCGACGCCGCGCAGAGAAGCTCGTCGCAGGACGCCGACAACCCGAGCGGCAAGATCCTGCGCCTCACGCCCGAGGGCGAGCCCGCGCCGGGCAACCCGCGTGCCGGCTCGCCGGTTTACAGCCTCGGTCACCGCAACGTGCAGGGGCTGGCGTGGGACTCGGCGGGGCGGCTCTACGCGACCGAGTTCGGCCAGAACCGGCTCGACGAGGTCAACCTCATCGAGGCGGGCAACAACTACGGCTGGCCCGAGGTGGAGGGCAACGGCGACACGGACGGCGGCCGGTACACCAATCCGATCGTCACCTGGTCGACCGACGAGGCGTCGCCGTCCGGCGCGGCCATCACGGGCGACACCCTCTACGTGGCGGCGCTGCGGGGCGAGCGGCTCTGGACGGTACCGCTGGAAAATGGCGCGGCGGGTGAGCCGCGCGCGGAGCTCGAGGGGCGATATGGTCGGCTGCGCACCGTCGCGGTCGCGCCCGACGGCGCGCTATGGGTGACCACGTCGAACCGCGACGGTCGCGGCGATGTTCAGGACGGTGATGACCGGATCTTGCGCCACGCCGCCAAGGCTTGACCATGCCAGAGGCAAAATGAGCGCATGACCACACCACCACGCCCCGCCCTGGCGGAGCAACTCGACCTCGCACCCCACCCGGAGGGCGGCTGGTACCGCGAGACATGGCGCAGCGAGCACGCGTTCACGCCGGACGGGTACGAGGGGCCGCGCCGGGCCGCGACCGCGATCTACTTCCTCCTCAACCCCGGTGAGGAGTCGCGGTGGCACGTGGTGCGCTCGGACGAGCTGTGGCTGTGGCACTCGGGCGGGCCGCTGGAGCTGCGCCTACGCGACCGCGAGACGGTGCTGCTGGGCGACGACGTGGCCGCCGGCCAGCGCCCGCAGGCCCTGGTGCCGGGCGGCGTGTGGCAGGCCGCGGCGCCCGCCGGTGACGAGCCGGTGCTGGTGAGCTGTGTGGTGGCGCCCGGATTCGACTTCGCCGACTTCAGGATGGCGTGATGTTCACGGCTTCCGGGATCGCACAGCTCCGCGAGGCACTCGCGGGATACACCTCCAGCGGCATCGCCGCGCGGCTCGGCCAGGCCGCCACGGCCGCGGTCGCGCGCAACGACTACCGGGCCGCCCTGCGCGCCACGGCCGACCGTGACCCGCTGGGCACCCTGATCCGGCTGTTCGTGTGCGGGCAGACCGAGCCGGTCGCCGCCGTGCGGGACGCGCTCGCGCCGCTGCCGCTTTCGGCCGCGCTGACCGCAGGCCTGCTCGTCGAGGCGCCGGACGGGCTGCGGCAGGGCCTGGACCTGGAGGCGTACGGCGACTGGTGGGTGCTGGCCGACCTGCCAGCCGACGCCCACCCGGGGCAGCCGGTCGCGCACGACCACGTGCTGGGCGTGGGCGGCGCGTCGAGCACCCTGGCGGGCGCCACGGTGCGCCGTCCGGTCGGCACCGCGCTCGACCTGGGCACCGGCTGTGGCGTACAGGCGCTGCACCTGTCACGGCACGCGGGCGCCGTCACGGCGACCGACCTGAGCAGGCGCGCACTGTGGTTCGCGGCGACCAACGCGGCGCTCAACGGCCTTTCGTGGGAGCTGCTGCCGGGCGACCTGACCGCGCCGGTGGCGGGGCGCCGCTTCGACCTTGTGGTCAGCAACCCGCCGTTCGTGGTCGGTCCCGGCTTTTCTGGCGATGATGCCTTCACCTACCGCGACTCCGGTCGCGCTGGCGACGGCGTCTGCGCGGAGCTGGCCGCCGCCGCGCCCGCGCTGCTCACCGAGGGCGGCACGATGCAGTACCTGGCGAACTGGGCGCACGTGGCTGGCGAAGACTGGGGCGACCGGGTGGCGGGCTGGTTCGCGGGCACCGGGCTGGACGCGTGGGTGATCCAACGTGAGGTGGCCGACCCGATGTCCTATGTAGACCTGTGGCTGACCGACGCCGGCGAGGCCGCCGACCCGGCGCGCAAGGCGGCGTGGCTGGACTGGTTCGACGCGCAGAAGATCGAAGCCGTCGGCTTCGGGTTGGTCACTGTCCGGCGCGGCGGCGCGGCCGACCCGGTGGTGCGCGTCGAAGACCTGCGCCAGCAGGTCGAGGGCCTGCTGGGACGGCACGTCGCGGCCTGGTTCGACCGTCAGGACTGGCTTCGCGTACGCGACGCGGGCGCGCTGCTCTCAGCTCGGTACCGGGCGGCGGACGGCCTGCAGTTGCGCCAGGAGGCGACCATCGGCGAGGAGGGTTGGGCGGTCGACCGCCAGGTGCTCGCGATGCCGCACGGGTTGCGCTGGACCGAACAGACCGATCCGCTCGTGCTCGCCCTCGTCGGGGCGTGCGACGGCGAGGTGCCGTTGCGCGAGGCGATCGCGGTACTGGCGATGGCGCACGAGGTCGAGGAGGCGGAACTGGCGGAGGCGGCGGTGCCGATCGTGGCGCACCTGGTGGAGCGCGAGATCCTGCGACCGGTGGAGGACTGATGCGGGCCGTTGTGCAGACGGTGAGCCGCGCGAGCGTTACGGTCGACGGCGAAGTGGTCGGCGCGATCGACGACGGGCTGCTGGTGCTGCTCGGCGTGACCCACTCGGACACCCCTGCTATCGCCGACACGATGGCCCGCAAGGTGTGGGAGCTGCGAATCCTCGACGACGAAAAGTCGGCTTCGGACGTAGGGGCACCGATCCTCGTAGTGAGCCAGTTCACACTGTATGGCGACGCGCGCAAGGGTCGCCGGCCCACCTGGATCGCCGCCGCGCCGGCTGAGGTGGCCGAGCCGCTGGTCACGGCCTTTGCCGAGGCGCTGCGGGCACGGGGCGCGAAGGTGGCGACGGGACGCTTCCGGGCGCACATGCTGGTCGAAAGCGTCAACGTGGGTCCGCGGACGATTCTGCTCGACATTTAGCCTCTTTTTCTCAAAGAGGGCGAACAGACTACCGGATTAGTGCCACCCAGGCGTTCTCCTCACCGCCGCTTCACGCGGTAACCGCCAAGCTTTTCTCACCAGCGCCACTCGGCGACTGGGACGCGTGCCACTTGTCGACGCGGGGAGGCGACTTAAGGTGGTCCTGCACATGAACGACAACGAGCTCTGTCTCGATGCCGACCTCGACGCCACCGACGAGCGTGGCGTTTCCGCGGATCTCGTCCGCGCGTACCTGAACGGTATCGGCCGCACCAAACTGCTGACGGCCGTGCAGGAAGTCGAGCTTGCCAAGCGGATCGAGGCGGGACTGTTCGCCGAGGAGAAGCTGGCCTCACCCTCGCCTTCGCACGAGGCGGCGGCTGACCTCGTTGTCGTGGCCGCGGAGGGGCGCGCCGCGAAGGACCACCTGCTGGAGGCCAACCTGCGGCTCGTGGTCAGCATCGCCAAGCGGTACACCGGGCGGGGCATGGCCTTCCTCGACCTCATCCAAGAAGGCAACCTCGGCCTCATCCGCGCCGTCGAAAAGTTCGACTACACCAAGGGCTACAAGTTCTCCACCTACGCCACCTGGTGGATCCGCCAAGCCATCACCCGAGCCATGGCCGACCAGGCCCGCACCATCCGCATCCCCGTCCACATGGTGGAGCAGGTCAACCGGATGGTCCGCGCCCGGCGCGACCTCAGCACGTCACTGGGCCGCGAGCCCTCGATCGCCGAGATCGCGCAGGCGATGGGCGTGCCGGAGTTCCAGGTGATCGAGCTGATCTCGTACGACCGGGAGCCCGTCAGTCTCGACCAGGCGGTCGGCGAAGACGGCGAGAGCGCCCTCGGCGACTTCGTCGCGGCCGTCGACCCGCGCCAGGAGCCCGGCGACAGCGTGACGCAGGGCGAGCTTCGCAACGAGGTCGAGATCGTACTGTCCACACTGTCCCAGCGTGAGCAGGCCGTGATCCGGCTCCGCTTCGGCCTCGACGACGGCCGGCAGCGCACGCTCGACGAGGTGGGCCGCGAGTTCGGCCTGTCCCGCGAGCGCATCCGCCAGATCGAAAAGGTCACGCTGCTGAAGCTGCGCCACCCGTCGCGTTCCAAGCGCCTGGAGACGTACGCCAGCTGACCCGCGGCGTCAGGTGCGGCAGAGGACTTCCCCGTGGAGGACGGCGAACCAGCTGTCCTCCACGGCGCCCCATTCCCGCCACGCGTCTACGATCCGCGCCAGATCCGCCTCCGTGGCGTACCCCGCCGCGAGCGCCGTCGCGCCAAACGCCGACTTGGACACTCGGTCCGCCCAGCTCTGGCTCCACCACGCCCGGTCTTCCGGGGCGGCGAAGCACCAAGCCGAAGCGGTGGCCCGCACATCGGTGAAGCCCGCTTCACGCGCCCACGACAGCAGCTTGCGGCCCGCGTCCGGCTCGCCGCCGTTGTGCCGGGCCACCTGGCGGTACAGGGCCAGCCACTCGCCGAGGGCGGGGATCTCCGGGTACCAGGTCATGGCCGCGTAGTCGGCGTCGCGCGCGGCCACGAACCCGCCCGGCTGGCAGACCCGCCGCATCTCCCGCAGCGCCGCGACGGGTTCGGCGAGATGCTGGAGCACCTGATGGGCGTGCACCACGTCGAAGGCGCCGTCGGGGAACGCGAGGGCGTAGACGTCACCAGCCTGAAAGTCCACTGTGGCCGCTTGCGGCGCGGCCGCCAGCGCGTCCGGGGCGGCGTCGATGCCGACGACGCGGCCGGGTGCCACGCGCGCGGCGAGGTCGAGGGTGATCGTGCCCGGACCGCAGCCCACGTCGAGCAGGGACATCCCCGGCCGCAACTCGCCGAGCAGGTAGCCCGCCGAGTTCTCCGCCGTACGCCACCGGTGCGACCGCAGCACCGCCTCGTGATGCCCATGCGTGTAAACCATGCGCTCGACCATACGCCCGTTCCCACTATCAGAGATTTCCGTCCCATATCATGGGCGCAGCTCGCGCGCGATCTCCTTCGCGGGCCAGCCGGCCGCCGCGATCTGCGACACCCGCACCTTGACGCGGCGCCAGATCGCCGAACTCAACGACGTTGATCAAGGGGATCTGCGTCGATCAAGGGCAAATGCACGCGAAAAGGAGATCGAACTACGTGCGTTTGCCCTTGATCGACGAGGAGAGGGCGGGCGGGTGCGACGGGCGGGGTTAGAGGCGGCGGGGAGCCTCGTCGGGGCGGGGGGTCGGGGCGCCGTAGCGGATCTCGGCGTGCAGGACGGAGAGGCCGTCCGGGCGCGCGAGCACCGGGTTGAGGCGCAGCGCGCGCACCTGGGGCTGCTCGTCGACCAGCCGGCCGACCCTCACGAGCAGGTCGGCCAGGGCGGTCCGGTCGACCTGGCCGGCGCCACGGTAGCCGTGCAGGAGCGGCGCCGCACGCGGCTCGTCGACCAGGGCCGCGGCGTCGCGGTCGGTGAGCGGAGCAGCCCGCCAGGCACGGTCGCCGAGCAGGTCGGTGGCGACGCCACCCAGCCCGAAGCCCACCACGGGCCCGAACACCGGGTCTTCGACCATCTCCACCACGCACGCCACGCCCGGCGGCACCATTGGCTGCACGAGCACCCCGGCACCGAACGGCCCCGCCATCTCCTCGTACACCGCTGCGACCGCCGCAGCGTCCGCGAGCCCGAGCCGCACCGCGCCGAGGTCGAGCCGATGCCGCAGCGCCTCGCCGGCCGCCTTCAGCGCCACCGGGTACCCGAGCACGTCGGCGGCCGCCACAGCGGCCCGAGCCGAGTCGGCCGGCACCGTCGGCACCACGTCGATGCCATACGCGGCAAGGAGATCGGGAGACTCCACTGTGGAGATCGTGGGCACGATGCCGGGTGGCTGCCGGAGCCAGTCGGCGTACCCGCACACCCGCCCAAGCGCCCGCACCGCCTCCTCCACCGACGGGTACGCCGGCACCCCGGCGGGCAGCCTGTCGACCAGGGACGTCGCCACGGTCGGCTTGTCTCCGGCGAGCGCGACGCTGGCCAGCGCGGCGGCAAAGTCGGTGTCTTCGTCGGAGAGCTGGCCGGGCAGCGGCGGCGCGACGACCACCACCAGCGCGTCGACATCGCGGTCGGTCGCCGCGTCGGCCAGGACGTCGCCGAAGTCGTGCGCGCTCGCCAACGGTCCCACGTCGCGCGGATAGCCGGCCCCGACTGCGAGGCCGGCGTCGCGGCACGCCGCCGCAGCGAGCACGGTGAGAGCCGGCGAGTTGCCGACGACGCCCACCCGGCGACCCGCGGGCAGCGGCTGGCTCGCGAGCAGCACACCCACGTCGAACAGCTCCGCCACCGTGTCCACCCGCACCACACCGGCCTGCGCGAACAGCGCCGTCACCGCGCCCCGATCCGGCCCGCGATGGTCTGCGGGGCGGGCGGGAGACGCGAGCGCCACGATCGGCTTGGTGCGGCCGATGCGCCGGGCCAGCCGCGCGAACTTGCGGGGGTTACCAAAGCTCTCCAGGTACAGCAGGATCACGTCCGTGCCGGGATCGTCCTCCCAGTACTGGAGCAGGTCGTTGCCGGAGACGTCGGCCCGGTTGCCGGCGGAGACGAAGCTCGACAGCCCCAGCCCGCGGCGGTGCGCCTCGGCCAGCAGCGCCACCCCCAGCGCGCCCGACTGGCTGAAGAAGCCGGCACGCCCAGGCAGCGGCAGCCTCGGGGCGAGCGTGGCGTTCAGGCGTACTCGAGGATCGGTGTTTGCCACCCCCAGGCAGTTGGGGCCGACGACGCGCATGCCGGCGCTGTGTGCGGCGCGGATGAGAAGGCGCTGCGCGGCAGCGCCCTCGGGGGCGCCGGTCTCGGCGAAGCCGGCCGAGACCACGACGAGGCCGTGCACCCCGGCGGCGGCCGCGTCGGCGACCACGTCGGGCACCGCCTCCGGCGGCACCGCGACCACCGCCAGGTCGACGTCGCCCTGCTGGCTGGCGTCGCGGGCGGTGCGGAGCGCGGGCAGTCCGGCCACGGAGGCGGCGGTCGGGTGGATCGGGTACACGGCGCCGGTGAACCCGCCGTCGCGCAGGTGGCCGAGGAGGGCCGCGCCGATGCCGTGGCCGCTGGAGCTGGCACCGTAGACGGCGACGCCGCGCGGTGCGAGCAGCCGCGCGATCGACCGGGCCTCGGTGCGCTGCTCCCGGCGCCACTGCACTTCCAGCGAGCGCTCGGTGGGCGCGATCGGGAAGGTCAGGTGCACGACGCCGTCGGCGTACTCGCGCTGCACCTGGTAACCCGCGTCGGCGAAGACCCTCAGCATGGCGCCGTTTTCGGGCAGCACCTCGGCGACGAAGCGGGTGATGCCGGCGTCGCGGGCGGCCGCCGCCAGGTGCTCCAGCAGCACCGAGCCGACCCCCCTCCCCTGGTACGCGTCTTCGACCACGAACGCGACCTCGGCGTCGGCCGCGTCCGGCCCGAGCCGCTCGTACCGGCCGACCGCCAGGATGCGATCGCCCGACGAGACCACGAACGCCTCCCGCGCCTCGTGGTCGACGTTGACGAACCGCTGCAGGTCGCGCTCGGGGATGCGCGGGTACGGCGAGAAGTACCGCAGGTAGCGGGTGCGCTCGGAAAACCGCGAGTGCATCGCGACGATGCCCGCCGCGTCGTCCGGACGGATCTGCCTGAGGTGGACGGCCATCCCGTCCCGGAGGAGCACATCGGCGGACCGGTCGCTTGCGGGCTGGGTCACCCCTCCATCATCGCGTCAATACAGCTGCGATGAGTTCCGACCGGCTGGTACGTCTAACTGGCATGAGACTGACAGCGCAGATGTTCCTGACCCTCGACGGCGTCTACCAGGGGCCGGGCGCCCCCGAGGAGGACGGGAGCGGAGGTTTCACGCAGGGCGGCTGGCTCGTCCCGTTCTTCGAGGGTGAGCTGGGCACCTTCATCGATTCGGTGTTCGGCGAGGTCGACGCGTTCCTGCTGGGCCGGAACACGTACGAGATCTTCGCGGCGAGCTGGCCCAACTCGACCGACCCGAACGACGTGGTGGCGGCGAAGCTCAACACGCTGCCCAAGTACGTCGCCTCCGCCTCGCTGCCCAGCGCGGACTGGCACAACAGCCAGATCCTGAGCGGTGATGTGGTGGCCGCGGTGACCGAGCTGAAGAAGCAGCCCGGGAGGGAACTTCAGCTGCACGGCAGCGGCGCGCTCGTGCAGTCGCTGCTCGATGCCGGCCTGGTCGACACCCTGCGACTCATCGTGGCGCCGGTGGTTCTGGGTAACGGCAGGCGGCTGCTGGCCGAGGGGCGTACGCCCACCCGCTTCGCGCTCACCGAGGTGCGCTCGACACCGACCGGCGTCACGATCCAGGTGCTCGACCGGGTGGGAGAGCCGGAGTACGGCACGATCGAAGTCGAATAAGGCCAGGCCGAGTGCGGCCTCAGTCTCTCGGGTCGTACGGGTCGAGGCCCAGCAGCGGAAACACCGCACGTCGGGTCCCCATGATCGCCCTGTCGACGGCGTCCGGCTCCCCTTCCGGCTGCCACGGCCGGTGCGAGGTGTCGGCGTCGTCGGTCATCCGCAGCGGGATGTCGCGCCGGGGACACCGCTCGTGTGCCAGGTCGCGCCAGCCGAGCGGGGTGAGCGTGGCCGGTGCGATCGGCTCGCCGGTGGCCGCCGCCAGCAGATGCGTCCAGGTCCGGGGCACGACCTCGACCAGCGCGTATCCGCCGCCGCCGGTGGCCACCCAACGACCGTCGCACAGATCGTCGGCCAGCGCCCGCAGCGCCAGGTGGGCTGCGCGCTGACCGTCGACCGACAGCCGCAGGTCGGCCAGCGGGTCGAGGCGGTGGCTGTCGGCGCCGCACTGGGTGAAGAGCACCTGTGGCCGGAACGCCCGCACGACCGACGGCACCACCGCGTGGAACGCGCGCAGCCAGCCCGCGTCGCCGGTGCCCGGAGGCAGCGCCACGTTGACCGAGCTGCCCTCGGCACCGGGCCCGCCCGTCTCCTCCGGAAACCCGGTGCCGGGAAACAGGGCCAGCGGGGTCTCGTGCAGGCTGACCGTTAGTACCCGCGGATCGTCGTAGAAGATCACCTGCACGCCATCGCCGTGATGCACGTCGATGTCGATGTACGCGATCCGCTCGGCACCGAGGTCGAGCAGCCGGGCGATGGCGACGGCCGGATCGTTGTACACGCAGAAGCCCGCCGCCCGCGCGGGCATCGCGTGGTGGAGGCCGCCGGCGATGTTGACGCCGCGGCGGGCCTCGCCGCGCCACACCGCCTCGGCGGCCGCCAGCGTGGCGCCGCAGATCAGCGCGCTCGCCGCGTGCATGTCGTCGAACACCGGATTGTCGGGCGTGTTGAGCCCCCAACCGGAGAAGAACGGGTCGTCGGGGGCGGCACGGACCGCGTCGAGGTAGTCCGGGCGGTGCACCCGGGTCAGCGCGGCGTCGCCGGCCGGCGTGGGCGCGACGACGCGGACGCCGGGCCGGTCGAGCACGCCCAGTTCGCGGGCGAGCGCCATGGTCAACTCGACGCGCACCGGGTCGAGCGGATGGTCGCCCATGTCGTACCCGAGCAGGGTCTCGTCCCACACCACGACCGTGCCGTCCGCCATGACGGTCATCGTCGCACGCGCACCGTGAGGGCCACCCCGTGCCGCGGGCGCAGCGTGACCAGCGGCTGCGGCACGACAGGCGGCGCGCCGGGCGCGGGCGTGAGCCGCCAGCGCCGGCAGATCGCACCGGTCACGCGGACCGCCTCCAACTCGGCGAACCCGTTGCCGACGCACTGCCGCGGCCCACTGCCGAACGGGAAGTACGTGTACCGACGGGGCGGCTCGCCACCGAGCCAGCGCTCCGGACGGAACGCGTCCGGCTCGGGCCACCAGCGCGGGTCGCGGTGCACGACCCACGGGCTGAGGATCAAGGTCGACCCGGCCGGCAGCCGCCGCCCGCACACCTCGCGGTCCGTGACCAGGCGGCGCCAGATCGCCCAGGCCGGCGGATACAGGCGCAGCGCCTCGCGGACCACCGCGGTGGTGAAATCCGGGTCGCCGTCCGCGATCCGGTCCTGCTCCATCGGGTACCGGGACAGCAGGTGGAACGTCCACGCGAGCGCGTTGGCGGTCGTCTCGTGCCCGGCGAGCAGCAGGGTCATCGCCTCGTCGCGCACCTGGCTGTCCGGCATGCCGGTGGCGAGCAGCAGGCTGAGCAGGTCGTCACCGGGCTCGGCGCGCTTGGCGTCGATCAGTGCACGCACCACCGCGTCGACCGCTTCGCTGTCCTCGCGCCACCGGCGGGTCGCGGGCAGCGGCAGCCGGTCGAGCAGCCGGCCGCCGGGGAGGACCTCGCGGCGCAGCGCCCGCTGGTTGCGGCCGATAGCGCGGCTGATCGTCGTGATCGCGCCGGCGTCGACGGACACGTCGAAGACCGTCCGCGCCACGATCGCGAGGGTCAACTCGGTCATGTCGCGGTGCAGATCACGCACCTCGCCGTCACGCCACGAGGCACTGGCCGCCTCGGCGAGCGTGGTGAACGTATCCGCCCAACCGGCGACCCGCCCGCCGTGGAAGAGCGGCTGGATCAGTCGGCGCTGCTGGCGGTGCAGGTCGGGCGGGCTGGTGAGCAGGCCCTGACCGAGCACCCGTTTCAGCGGCTCCAGTCCTTTCGAGCCGACGCCTTTGGCGTACTCGCGCTGGGTCCGGGTCAGCGCGTCCTGGATCGCGTCCGGGTCGCTGACCAGGTATGCCCGCGCCCCGGGGATCGGGATGCGGGCGATCTCACCCCGCCTGCGGTGCAGCCGGGTCAGGGCGGTCAGGAGATCAATCACGCTATGGGGCGGGAGGGGTCGGTGATCCAGTCGCTCCAGGAGCCCACGTAGAGCGCCGCGTCGGTGCGGCCGGTCAGGTGCAGTGCCAGGACGGTGTGAGCGGCGGTCACGCCCGATCCGCAGTAGGCGCCCACCGGTACACCATCGGCGAGACCGGTCTCGACGAACCGCGACCGGAGGGCGTCGGCGGCACGGAACCGGCCGTCCGGGTCGACGTGGTCGGTGGCCGGCAGGTTCACCGCGCCCGGGATGTGGCCGGCGACCGGGTCGATCGGCTCGACCTCCCCCCGGTAACGCGGCGCCGCCCGGACGTCGATGAGCACGCCCTCGGCGGCGAGCGCCGCGGCACCGTCGGCGTCGAGCACGGGCAGGCCGCCCGGCCGAACGGTGATGTCGCCCGGCGCCGGCGCCGGCACCTCGGTCGTGACGGGCTGGCCGGCGGCGATCCACGCAGCGTAGCCGCCGTCGAGCACCCGGACCGCCTCGTGGCCGGCCCAGCGCAGCGTCCACCAGGCGCGGGCCGCGGGCAGGCCGTCGCCGGCGTCGTACACCACGACCGGGTGACCCGTGCGGACGCCGGCGGCGCGGAGCACCCCCTGCAGGGTGTCCGGGTCGGGCAGCGGGTGCCGGCCCGGACCGGGCGCGCCGCACAGCTCTTTGTCGAGATCGACGAAGACCGCGCCGGGCAGGTGTCCCTTGGCGTACTCGTCTCGACCGACCGGGCCGGACAGGTGCCAACGGAGATCAAGTAGCGTTGGCTTTTTCTGGTCAGCGATCTCCGCGGCGAGCGCCGGCACGTCAACGAGAGTCATGGCAACCAGTGTGCCCGCGGTCACCTGCGGGACCGCAGGGTGCCGGTCGCGCAGGGTAGCATCGTGTGACGGGAGGGCAAACGTCGTGAACGACCTTATTGATACCACCGAGATGTACCTGAAGACCATCCTCGAGCTGGAAGAAGAGGGTGTGACACCGCTGCGCGCGCGCATCGCCGAGCGGCTGCACCAGAGTGGTCCCACCGTGAGCCAGACCGTGGCCCGGATGGAGCGCGACGGATTGCTCACGGTCGAGGGCGACCGGCACCTGCTCCTGACCGACGCCGGCCGCAAGTACGCGGTCTCGGTCATGCGCAAGCACCGCCTGGCCGAGCTGTTGCTGGTCAACGTCATCGGCATGCCCTACGAGCAGGCGCACGAGGAGGCCTGCCGGTGGGAGCACGTGATGAGCGACTCGGTGGAGAAAAAGGTCTACGAGCTGCTCAACCGGCCGACCCGCTCGCCGTATGGCAACCCGATCCCCGGTCTGGAAGAGCTCGGTAACGTGCCCGAGTCCCTCTCCGTCGCCGACGACGTCGAGCGCAACCTGGCCTTTCCCGGCCTCACCGGTCAGGTGACCGTGCGTCGCATCTGCGAGAGCGTGCAGACCGACGCCGAGGTGCTGCGGCAGCTGCACGCCGCGGGCGTCGACCCGGGCGTGACGGTGACGGTGGCGCAGGAGCGCGACGGCGTCACCATCGACCGCTCCGGCGACAAGATCCGCCTCCCCCGCGAGGTGGCGTCCCGAGTCTTCGTAGCCGCCCGCTAACGCCCCCAGCCACGGGCGCACGCCACACCCTCCCCCTCAGGGCCCTTGATCGCCGCGAACGCTAGGTACGTCGACGCCGTCGCCCGCCTGAACCAGTACTGGGCCGACGGGTCCTGACGCGTCGCCCAAACTCGGATGACGGCGCGGTCGGGATGCCGCTAGCGTTTCGGCGTGCTTCGTATCGTGCTTTCGCCACCCGCTCGCTGAGCGGGCGGCGTCTCCACTGACCCACACCGCCGGACCGATCCAGGTCCGGCGGTCGATGGTTGTCGCCCGCTTCCGCGGCCCTGTCAACCATCCACAGTGGAGTCTCATCGTGCCCGCACGTGGTCTTTTCTTCATTTCCGTCGCCGCGACGAGCTGGGGCACCGGTGCCGCCGCGGCGGTGTTCCTGTACCGCACCAGCGGTCTCGGTCCCGTCGCCGTCTCGTACTGGCGCTTCGTCATCGGCGGCGCCATCCTCGCCGCGCTGCTCGCCGTCCGCCGAGGACCTCGCCGCCTTCCGGAGCGGCGGCCGGTGCTCGTGCTCACCGGCATCGGGCTCGCGGTCTATCACACCGCCTTCTTCGGCGCGATCGCGTACGCCGGCCTCGCAGTCGGGACGATCGTGACGCTCGGCGCGGGTCCTATCCTCATCGCGATCGGCGGCCGCCTCACGACCGGTGAGCGCCTCGGGCGCGGTGGCACCGCCGCCGTCGTGCTGGGCCTGGTCGGGCTGGTGCTGCTCACCGGCGGCATGGGCGCGGTCGGACCGCGCCCTTGGCTCGGAATCGGGCTGGCGTTGGTGTCGGCCGTCGGGTACGCGGCGGTGACGCTCATGACCAGAGCCACCGGCACCGCCAGCGACCCGTACCGGACCGCGCTGGTCGGGTTCGTCATCGGTGGGCTGTGCCTGCTGCCATTGGCGCTCGCCGAGGGGGTGGTGCCGTCCGGCACCGGACTGGCGGAGTCGGTCGGCTGGCTGCTGTACCTGGGCGCGGTGCCGACGGCGCTCGCGTACGGGCTGTTCTTCGCCGGGCTGGCTGTGGTGCGAGCCACCACCGCCTCGGTCGTCGCCCTGCTCGAACCGGTCACGGCCGCCGCCATCGCCGTCTGCGCCTTCGGGGAGCGGCTCACCGTCACCGCGGTGGTCGGGGGTGCGCTCATGCTGGCGGCGGTAGCCGGCACCGCGAGGGCCAACGGCGGGTAGCCTCCAGCACGTGAGGGATCGTCTGCGGGAGCCGCATCCGTCGCGGCTCCCGCCGGACCACCCGCGCCGTCGCGAGATCATCGCCGCCCACGACCGTGCGCTGGCTGCGGACGAGGCCGGCTATCTGGATCCCCAGACGGGGCTGTTCGTGCTGACGGCCGCGTTCCTGACCCGGCGCGGCACCTGCTGCGGCCGCGGCTGCCGCCACTGCCCATACGCCGACGACGACGCGTAGGCCGCGGGGAGGGAGTCGGGGTCGGGCAGGTGACAGATGATGTTGGGGGTCTAGCGAGGCGGGTAGGGTCCGGCGCATGGCGAAGTTTGTGGTGGTCGGGGCCGGGATCGTGGGGCTGGCGACCGCACACCGGATCACTCTGGACCACCCGGACGCCCAGGTCACCGTGCTCGAAAAGGAGCACAGGGTCGCGGCGCACCAGACCGGGCACAACTCCGGGGTGATCCACGCCGGCGTGTACTACAAGCCGGGCAGCCTCAAGGCCAAGCTCTGCCGCGCGGGCAGCCAGTCGATGGTCGATTTTTGCACCGAGCACGGCATCCCGGTGCGGGTGTGCGGCAAGCTGATCGTGGCGACCGAGGAGTCCGAGCTGCCGCGCCTGCGGGCTCTGCACGAGCGCGCCACCGCGAACGGGCTGCCCGTGCGGCTGGTCGGCCCGGCCGAGGCCGCCGACTACGAGCCGCACGTGCGCTGCGTCGAGGCGATGCATGTGGCGTCGACCGGCATCGTCGACTTCACGGCGGTGTGCGCGACACTGGCCGCGCTGGTGGAGAAGGCGGGCGCGGAGATCCGGTTCGGCGCGCGGGTCACCGGCATCGTCAACCGCGGCGGCACCCAGGTCGTTCAGACCACCACCGGCGAGCTCGTCGCCGACGTCCTGGTCAACTGCGCCGGCCTGCACGCCGACCGGGTGGCGCGACTCGCCGGCATCGACCCGCCGGCCCGGATCGTCCCGTTCCGCGGAGAGTACTTCGAGCTGCGCCCCGACCGGCGTGCCCTGGTGCGCGGGCTGATCTATCCGGTGCCGGACCCGCAGTTTCCGTTTCTGGGCGTGCATCTGACGCGGATGATCGACGGCAGCGTCCACGCCGGCCCGAACGCGGTGCTCGCGCTCGCCCGGGAAGGGTACTCGTGGGGCAGGGTCAACCCGCGCGACGTCGCCGACTTCGCCGTCTACTCAGGACTGTGGCGGCTGGCTCGCAAGCACCTCCGGTACGGGCTCACCGAGGTGCGCCGCTCGCTGTCGCGCCAGCGGTTCGCGGAGAGCCTGGCTCGGCTGGTACCAGATGTGACCGCCGCGGACCTGGAGCCGAGCGCGGCCGGGGTGCGCGCGCAGGCCATCGCGCCCGACGGCGCGCTCGTCGACGACTTCCTCATCGTGGCTCGCGACCGGCAGGTGCACGTGTTGAACGCCCCGTCGCCGGCCGCGACCAGCTCGCTGGAGATCGCCAAGCACATCGTCGCTGAGCTGCCGGGCTTTCGCGTGCCGCGTTGAGCATCTAGGGTGTCCGCCGTGCGTATGGCTGCGCGTAGATTCGGCGCGGGGTTGCTGCTGGTGGCGGCCGCCGGGTGCGGCGACGAGGCGGAGGTGACCACCCCGCCGGCTCCGGCACCCGCTGTCGCGACGTTTCCGGCCGCCTCGGCGGGCGGCGTGTGCGGGCTGCTCGACTACGGCGCGATCGAAGAGGTGCTGGGCACCCGGTTCGACGTCGCGGCCGCCAGCGCGCACAAGGACACGGCCACCTGCGTGGTGCAGGCGAACGGCGCGCCGCACCCGGACCTGATGCTGTCGGTGACGGAGACCGCCGCGGATGCGGCGACGTTCACCTCGGAGATCGCACCGGACGGTGCGAAGACGGTCAAGGGGCTGGGCAAGGCCGCGTACCGGACGGCCCGGACAGCGGCCGGCAAGACCGGGCCAACCGCCGAGGTGGGGTGGCTGACCGGTGACAAGCGGCTGATCACCCTGCGGTACACGTGTGTGAGAGACGAGCCGAAGGCCACCGCCGAGGAGCTGTCGGTGAAGCTGGTCGAGCTGGCCAAGGCCGTCGAGCGCGCCGAGGCTTGATCCGTCTGTCAAGGGCAAACGCACGTGGCTTAGAGATCCAACCATGTGCGTTTGCCCTTGATCGACGGGATGACGGGCGGAGCTGGCGCCGACCTGCTAGCTGCAGCCGCTTGTCGAGCCGCAGCCCTCGCAGACGTAGCAGCTGCCGGCGGGGCGCATCTTGGTGCCGCAGGTGAAGCACAGCGGCGCGTCGGCCGCCTTGCCGATCACGGCCTCAAGAAGCTCGGTCGACGAACCCACGTTGGCCACCGGCTTGGCGGCCGCTGGTGCTTCGGTGGGCTCGGCAGCCGTGGACGACACGACCGGTGCCGACACCGGGGCGGACGCCGCCATGCCGGCCAGGTCGAGGCTGGCCTCCGCCTCGGCGGCGATCTGCGCGGCCCGCTCCTTGGCGGTGAAGATCCCCAGCTCGGCACGGCGCTCGTACGGCAGGAAGTCGAGCGCCAACCGCCGGAAGATGTAGTCCATCACCGAGGCGGCCATGCGGATGTCGGGGTCGTCGGTCATGCCCGCCGGCTCGAACCGCATGTTGGTGAACTTGCTGACGTACGTCTCCAGCGGCACGCCGTACTGAAGCCCTATCGAGATGGCCACCGAGAAGGCGTCCATCACGCCGGCCAGCGTGGAGCCCTGCTTCGACATCTTGAGGAAGACCTCTCCGAGGCCGTCGTCGGGGTACGACGAGGCGGTGAGGTAGCCCTCGGCACCGCCGACCGAGAAGGAGACCGTCTCGGAGGGGCGCTTCTTCGGCAGCCGCTTGCGCACCGGCCGATACTCGACGACCGGCTCGGGCGCGGCCGCGACCTCGACAGCGGCGGCCGGCTTCTTGGCGACCGACAGCGGCTGGCCGACCTTGCAGTTGTCGCGGTAGATGGCCAGCGCCTTGAGGCCGAGCTTCCAGCCTTCGAAGTAGATCTTCTGGACGTCTTCGACGGTGGCGGACTCGGGCATGTTGACGGTCTTGGAGATCGCGCCGGAGATGAACGGCTGCACCGCCGCCATCATCCGCACGTGTCCCATCGGCGCGATCGAGCGCTCGCCCATCGCGCAGTCGAAGACCGCGTAGTGCTCGGACTTGAGCCCCGGCGCGTCGACGACGTGGCCGTGCTCCGCGATGAACTCGACGATCGCCTCGACCTGCTCCTCCGGGTATCCGATGGAGCGCAGCGCCCGCGGCACGGTCTGGTTGACGATCTGCATCGAGCCGCCGCCGACCAGCTTCTTGAACTTGACCAGCGCCAGGTCGGGCTCGACACCGGTGGTGTCGCAGTCCATCATCAGGCCGATCGTGCCGGTCGGTGCCAGCACCGAGGCCTGCGAGTTGCGCCAGCCGTTCTTGTCGCCGATCTTGTTGCCCTGCTGCCACTGCTTGGTGGCCTCGCGGACGATGGCGGTGGCGACCGCGCCGGTCGGCTTGATGGCATCGTTGGCGGCGGCGTGCTTACGCATGACCCGCTTGTGCGGCTCGGCGTTGCGCGCGTACCCGTCGTACGCCCCGACAACGCCGGCAAGCTCGGCGGAGCGGCGGTAGGCGGTGCCGGTCATCAGCGAGGTGATCGCCGCGGCGACGGAGCGGCCGCCGTCCGAGTCGTACGGCAGGCCGGTGGCCATCAGCAGCGCGCCGAGGTTGGCGTAGCCGATGCCGAGCTGACGGTATGCCCGCGTGGTCTCGCCGATCTTCTGCGTCGGGAAGTCGGCGAAGCAGATCGAGATGTCCATCGCGGTGATGACGAACTCGACGGACCGGACGAACTTCTCCACCTCGAACCCGCCGTCGGCCCGCAGGAACTTCAGCAGGTTGAGCGAGGCCAGGTTGCAGGAGGAGTTGTCGAGGTGAAGGTACTCCGAGCAGGGGTTGGACGCGGTGATGCGGCCGGTCTCGGGGCAGGTGTGCCAGTCGTTGATGGTGTCGTCGTACTGCAGGCCCGGGTCGGCGCACTCCCACGCTGCCTGCGCGATGGCGTGGAACAGCTTCTCCGCCTCGATGGTCTCGACGACCGAACCGTCGAGCCGCGCCCGCAGGTCGAACGGGCCGTTCTGCTCGACGGCCCGCATGAACTCGTCGGAGACCCGCACCGAGTTGTTGGCGTTCTGGTACTGGACGCTGACGATGTCCTTACCGCCGAGGTCCATGTCGAAGCCCGCGTCGCGCAGGGCGCGGATCTTGTCTTCCTCGCGCGCCTTGGTGACCACGAACTCCTCGATGTCGGGGTGGTCGACGTCGAGGATGACCATCTTGGCCGCCCGGCGGGTGGCGCCACCGGACTTGATGGTGCCGGCGCTCGCATCGGCGCCGCGCATGAAGCTCACCGGGCCGGAGGCGGTGCCGCCGCTGGAGAGCAGCTCCTTCGAGGAGCGGATGCGCGACAGGTTGACCCCGGAGCCGGACCCGCCCTTGAAGATCAGGCCCTCTTCCTTGTACCACTCGAGGATCGAGTCCATCGAGTCGTCGACGGCGAGGATGAAACACGCGCTGACCTGCTGCGGCGACGCGGTGCCGACGTTGAACCACACCGGCGAGTTGAAGCTGAACACCTGGTGCATGAGCATCCAGGTCAGCTCGTGCTCGAACACCTCGGCGTCAGCGGAGCTGGCGAAGTAGCCGTGCTGCTCCCCCGCCGCCCGGTACGTCTTCACCACCCGGTCGATGAGCTGCCGCAGGGACCACTCCCGCTGCGGTGTGCCGACCGCACCGCGGAAGTACTTGGTCGTGACGATGTTGGCCGCGTTGACGCTCCAGAACTCCGGGAACTCCACGCCCTTCTGCTCGAAGTTGATCGAGCCGTCCCGCCAGTTCGTCATCACGACGTCGCGCCGCTCCCAGGCGACCTCGTCGTACGGGTGGACACCCTCGGTGGTCCACACGCGCTCGACCTTGAGCCCAACCGGCGACGCTCCGCGCGCGGTTGACCGCCCCTTGCCTGCTGTCACGCCTTCCCCCGACATCTCACATGCCCCCTCGAACCACAGCTAGATCAAAAACACGTACTAAGCGGATGTAGCGGACTCCTCCACCTGGCTGGCGTCGTCGCGCGACGCCCGTAGCGCGGAGATCTCACGCTCGAAATCGCTCAGTGACTCGAACGACCGGTAGACACTCGCGAAACGCAGGTAGGCCACCTCGTCGAGCTCGCGCAGCGGCCCCAGGATCGCCAGGCCCACGTCGTGGCTGGGGATCTCGGCCGCGCCGCGAGCCCGGACGGACTCCTCGACCTTCTGCGCGAGAAGCGCGAGCGCATCGTCGTCGACCGGGCGACCCTGGCACGCCTTGCGGACCCCACCCATGATCTTCGTCCGGCTGAACGGCTCGGTCACCCCGCTCCGCTTGACAACGGCGAGCACCGCCTCTTCGACGGTCGTGAACCGCTTGCCACATGCCGGACACGACCGGCGGCGGCGGATCAGCTGGCCGTCGTCGGCCTCACGCGAGTCGACGACCCGGGAGTCAGCGTGTCGGCAGTATGGGCACCGCATCGACACACCCCCCTTCCATGTCCACAGGCTAGGCCCACCCACCGACAGTTTCCGGGCACGCAAAACGAGCACCGCCGTCCTGTGCCTGTGGACAACGCTGCGCGTTACGTGTGGAAAACCTGTGGGTAGTTAAACCCAACCTGTGGAGGACTTACACCCCTGTAACTACTACATCTAGGGGTCGACGGTATGCCAGCGGAGGCGCCGGCGCAAGTTGACCGGCACATCCGACACAGGCGTGTCGAGGTGACTACCGGCGGTGCGGAAGGGCGAGCTCCTGGCCCGCGTAGACGTCGTAGCCGTCGAGGCGGTTGACGCGGCGGATGGTCTCCACGGCGGCGACCGGATCGCGATCCGGGAAGTACCGGCCGGCGATCGACCAAAGGGTGTCACCCTCCTGGACGACCATCGTGACGGTCGCCGCGGGCGGATCGGCCGCGCGGGAGGCGGTGGCGCCGAGCACGATGACGCCCGCCGAGAGCAGAAGGAACAAGGCGAAGAGCACGAGCCGACCTCGCCGGGTCAGCCGCAGCCTGGGCTTGACCTGCGTGTGTACCCCCACCGCGTGCATATCGACCCCCAAGATCGAACAGAAGTTCGATAGAACGGACGTACGATTGGTATCAGAACACGCGTGCGATGTCGAGCCCAGCGACGCGACACGCCGGGGTGAGGTCGTACAGATGTTTGAAACTAACCGATCTCAGCTATACCGTGAGGCAACCGCTGGAACCATGAGGCAATACCGAGGCAACGCGCCGGCGGGACATACCGACGAGAGGGAGGACGGACCCGTGGCGACCAACGACCGGAGCAGCCGGCAACCGCAGCAGCAGAAGGCCGCCAAGGCAGCGGCTCCGGCGCCCGCAGGCCGGCGGCGAAGTTCGGCGCGGTCGCGCACCGGTGAGCAGCCGCAGTTGCGCGCCGTCACGCCCGTGGTCAGCTCCTTCCCCGACCTCGTCAACGCCGACCTCACGGCCCGGCAACGCCGGATCCTCGAGTTCATCCGCGACTGGGTGGAGAGGTACGGGTACCCGCCCAGCGTCCGCGAGATCGGCGAGGCGGTGGGGCTGGTGTCCCCGTCGAGCGTCGCCTACCAGCTGAAGGAGCTGGAGCGTAAGGGCTTCCTGCGGCGCGACCCCAACAGGCCGCGCGCCGTCGACGTGCGGCCACCGAGCGACCTCATGGACGACGAGACGGCTCGGGCGCAGCGCCCCGCGCCGGCGTACGTGCCGATGCTGGGCCGGATCGCCGCCGGTGGCCCGATCCTCGCCGAGCAGGCTGTCGAAGACATCTTCCCGCTGCCGCGCGAGCTCGTCGGCGAGGGCGAGGTCTTCATGCTCCAAGTCAAGGGCGACTCGATGCTCGACGCGGCCATCTGCGACGGCGACTGGGTGGTCGTCCGGCAGCAGCCGACCGCCAACGCGGGTGACATCGTGGCCGCGATGATCGAGGGCGAGGCGACCGTGAAGACCTACCGCCGCCGCGACGGACATGTGTGGCTGATGCCGCAAAACCCGGCATTCGACCCGATCCCCGGCGACGACGCCACGATCCTGGGTCGCGTCGTAGCAGTGCTCCGCCGAGTCAAATAGATGGTCGCCACGGCTCCTAGCTGGACCCGAAGGCGACCCTAGTACGGGCGGCTTTCCGGATAGCCGTTCTGGCTCGGCGGGCCGCCGTAGACGTTCGGTCGGGGGGTGCCGTAAACGCCCCCCGAACCTCCGGAGCCACCGCCGGGTCGCGAGCCGTAAACCTGGCCCGCCGGCTGGTAGTCGTCGGCGGGCCGGTCCGGCCGGACGTTCTGCCGGTCGTAGTCGTCGTACCCGCTGCCCGCGTACGGCCGGTCGGCACCCACCGCGGACACCGCGCTGCTCGCCCCGGGCACCGGCTGCCGCCCCACGGTCGGATCAGGACCGCCCTTCTTCTTGCCCTTGGCGCCAGCCGGGCCGGCGGGCGGCCGGCCGCGGGCCCGCAGGATGCCGAAGACCCCGGCGCCCACGAGTAGCGCGCCGAGCACACCCACCGCGCCGATCATGTACGTGATGTCTTTCAGCGTCAGCTCGTCGATCCATGACCGGGAGTTGGCCGCATTGTCGGCGCCACCCACCGTGGCCGCGGTGGTCGCCTTGGGCGCAGCCGTGGACGGCGTGTACTGATACACGTTGTTGTCCACATCGGAGTCGAGCTCGCCCAGGTCGGAGACCGTGAGGAAGCTCTTGCCGTCCGCGCTGTATGCCAGCGCCTCACCGAACTGGTCGCTGACGAGCGCCGTCACCCGCGGCTCGCCGCTGGTGAGCGCCTTGACCACGTCACCGCCCGACACCTCGTACTCGAACGCGTCGGCGTAGGTGCGCAGCGCGACCTTGCTGCCGTCGGGCGAGCGGGCCGCGCCCGTGACCATCAGCCGCCCGATCGCGCCGAACGGGTTGTCGGTCGTGGTCTTCGGCAGCGTGACCTCGCCCACCTTGGTCATCGCGACCGGCGTCTCGTTGTTGGCCTTCATGGCACCCGCCGCAGGGCTGTAGAGGCCCGCCTTGCCACCGGTCTTCGTGATGATGATCGGGGTGCCGTCGCCGTTCATCAGCAGCGCCTCGGCGTCGTGCTTGCCGTCCGGGTAGCTGAGCCGGTGGAGGGTCGGCTTCTTGGAGCCGTCGATCGGCATGCTCCACAGCCCGACGTTCGACCGCCGCTCGGTGCTGTCGGGGTTGTCGCCGATGTCCGCGACCCACAGCGTCTTGCCGTCCGGCGACACCGCCAGGTCTTCGGTGTCACGCGGCCCGGCGCCGCTGTACTGCACGCTCTTCGTGACCGCGCACTTGCTGCCGAGGTAGAAGATGCGCTTGCGGCTGGCCTGCTCGCTGCTGTCGTTGATGACGATGTAGCCCTTGGAGGTCGCGATCAACCCGGACAGCTCGTCGAGCTTGCTGTCCGCGATGGTGCAGACCTTCTTACCGGCGGCCAACGCGGGAGTGGCCGAAGCCACCAAACTGAGTCCCACCAGGCCAAGGGCAGCCAGGCTGCACGCAACCACACGACGCATCCGTTCAGTGTCGCATGTCGACGCCTACCGCCGGGTAGCCGATTTGATCAGTCACCCGGCGTGAGCGTAGGGAGCCAACTCCGCCGCCAGCGCCTCGTCGACCCGCACGTGCAGCTCGGTGCCCGCGCCGGTGTGCTCGGTGCCGAGCACCTCGCCCCTGCGGTGCACCCGCGCGACCAGGTCACCCCGGTCGTACGGCACGGTGGCCCGCACCTCGACGGCCGGTCGCGGCAGGCGTCCCTCGATCGTGGCGCGCAGCTCGTCGATGCCGGTGCCCCGCCGGGCCGAGACGAAGACCGCCTCGGGCCAGGTGCGCTTCAGTCGCAGCAGCGTCTCTTCGTCGGCCGCGTCGATCTTGTTGACGACCAGGAGCTCGGGCAGCTTGTCGGCGCCGACCTCGGCCAGCACCTCCCGCACCGCCCGCACCTGCCCCTCGGGATCGGGGTCGGCGCCGTCGACCACGTGCACGACCAGGTCGGCGTCGGCCACCTCCTCCAGGGTCGAACGGAACGCCTCGACGATCTGGTGCGGCAGGTGCCGGACGAAACCGACCGTGTCGGCGAGCGTGTAGACCCGCCCGTCGCCGGTCTCCGCCCGCCGCGTGGTCGGGTCGAGGGTGGCGAAGAGCGCGTCTTCGACCAGTACGCCAGCGCCGGTCAGCCTGTTGAGCAGGCTGGACTTACCCGCGTTGGTGTATCCGGCGATCGCGACCGCGGGCACCAGGTTTTTCGCGCGGCCGGCGCGCATGGTCCGGCGCACCGTGCGCATGCCCTTGATCTCCCGGCGCAGCCGGGAGATGCGCATGCGGATGCGCCGCCGGTCGGTCTCGAGCTTGGTCTCACCGGGACCACGCAGGCCCACGCCGCCACCGGCGCCGCCGCCACGCCCGCTGCCGCCGGTCTGCCGCGACAGCGCCTCACCCCAACCGCGCAGGCGCGGCAGCAGGTATTCGAGCTGAGCCAGCTCGACCTGCGCCTTGCCCTCCTTGCTCTTGGCGTGCTGGGCGAAGATGTCGAGGATCAGCGCGGTGCGGTCGATCACCTTGACCTTGGTGCGCTGCTCCAGATTGCGCAGCTGGGACGGGGAGAGCTCGCCGTCGCAGATCACCGTGTCGGCGCCGGTCGACTCGACCACCGTGCCCAGCTCGTCGACCTTGCCCCGGCCGACGTAGGTGGCGGGGTCGGGACGCGAACGCCGCTGGATCAGCCCTTCGAGCACCTGAGAGCCGGCCGTCTCGGCGAGCGCGGCCAACTCGACGAGCGAGTTTTCCGCGTCGGTCATGGTGCCCTCGGTCCAGACGCCGACCAGCACGACCCGCTCCAGCCGCAGCTGGCGGTATTCGACCTCGGTGACATCGGTGAGTTCGGTCGAAAGCCCGGCGACCCGGCGCAGTGCGTGCCGATCTTCCAGCTCCAGCTCACCCGTCGTGGCGTCATCGCTGGATAGAACGAAGTCCGGCAAGCCTGTCTCCTGTCCGTTTGGTCTGGTCCGACCCGTCAATGGTGGCACGCCGGTCCCCGGATCGCACCTGCTTAACGGGCGCTGGTAACAATGAACAGCGTGCCGACAACCCGCCTGCCCAGCGCAGGTTTCTCCATCACCATCCGGGTCAGCGTCACCGCCGACGCCTCGTCGATCGGACGGCTGACCACCTGTGTCGGGGAGGCAGGCGCGATCGTCACCGCGCTCGACGTCGTCGACTCCGACCACGTCCGGGTCACCGTAGACCTCACCTGTGACACGGCCGACTCCGGCCACGCCGATCAGGTGGTAAAGGCGCTCGAGGTGCTGCCCGGCGTCACCGTGCACAAGGTCTCGGACCGCACGTTCCTGCTGCACCTCGGCGGCAAGATCGAAGTCACCCCGAAGGTCGCGCTCCGCAACCGCGACGAGCTGTCCCGGGCGTACACCCCCGGCGTGGCCCGGGTCTGCCTGGCCATCGCCGAAAACCCGGAAGACGCGCGCCGCCTCACCATCAAGCGCAACACGGTCGCCGTGGTGACCGACGGCACCGCCGTACTGGGCCTTGGCAACATCGGACCGGCCGCCTCGCTACCGGTCATGGAGGGCAAGGCTGCCCTGTTCAAGCGGTTCGGCGGGGTCGACGCGTGGCCGGTGGTGCTCGACACCCAGGACACCGACGAGATCGTGCGGATCGTGCAGGCGATCGCGCCCGCGTACGGCGGGATCAACCTGGAAGACATCGCGGCGCCGCGCTGCTTCGAGATCGAGGCACGGCTGCGCGAGCTGCTCGACATCCCGGTCTTCCACGACGACCAGCACGGCACCGCGATCTGCGTGCTGGCCGCGCTGACGAACGCGCTGCGCGTCGTGGGCAAGCGCCTCGAAGACGTGCGGGTGGTCGTCTCCGGAGCCGGCGCCGCCGGCACCGCGATCATGAAGCTGCTGTTGCGGCAGGGGGTCGGCGACATCATCGCGTACGACCGGAAGGGCGCCCTTCACCTCGGTATGCCGGACCTAACCCCGTCCTGGCGGTGGCTGGCCGAAAACACCAACAAGGAGGGGTACTCGGGCGACCTGCCCGGCGCGATGCGCGGCGCGGACGTGTTCATCGGCGTCAGCGCGCCCAACCTGCTCACCGGCGACGACATCGCCGCGATGGCGCCCGGCGCGATCGTGTTCGCCCTGGCCAACCCCGATCCCGAGGTCGACCCGCGGGAGGCCCGCAAGCACGCCGCGGTCGTGGCGACCGGCCGCTCCGACCAGCCGAACCAGATCAACAACGTGCTCGCGTTCCCCGGCGTCTTCCGGGGCATGCTGGACGCCCACGCGACCGAGTTCACCGAGGAGATGGCCCTCGCGGCAGCCCGCGCCATCGCCGACGTAGTGGGTGAGGAAAAGATCAACCCCACGGTTATCGTCCCCAGCGTCTTCGACCCCCGCGTCTCCCCAGCCGTAGCCACCGCGGTGGCCGCGACGGTGACAAGGTCCTAGACCCACCCGCACCCCAACCGCCGCACCCCAACCGCCGCCACCGGCGCGACCGCACCTCGCCGCCGCGCCGCGGCCGCCGCACCTCGCCGCCCGCCGCGACCGCCCGCCGCGACCGCGTCCCGCCGAGCG
>NZ_JBAKHX010000063.1:0-50202 GCF_036906915.1 Micromonospora sp. CPCC 206061 | reverse complement strand
GACGGGGCGGCGGCGCCGCGCCAGCGGGGGGGCGGACGGGGCCGGCGGCGCCGCGCCAGTGGGGGCGGCGGGGCGGACGGGGCAGGGCGGGCAGCGTGCGGAGGTGGGGGATGTCGGTTGGGGGGATGGGAGGGGCGTACACTTGGCGATTGGCGACCGCCTTGGCGGTCGACCTCGCGCGCCCTCCCCACGGCTTCGTCCATGGGGCGACGGTCCCCTGGTCCCGATCTTGTCGGGGCACGCTGGCCGGCGACCAGGCGCTAGGACGCCTGACCACCCGGCCCGGCGTGACAACCAGGGAACAGTCAAGGAGCACCTCACCATGGCCGTAGTGACCATGCGCCAGCTGCTGGAGAGCGGTGTCCACTTCGGGCACCAGACCCGCCGCTGGAACCCGAAGATGAAGCGCTTCATCTTCACCGAGCGCAACGGTATCTACATCATCGACCTGCGCCAGACCCTCGACTACATCGAGAAGGCGTACGACTTCGTGCGCAACACGGTGGCCGAGGGCGGCACGATCCTCTTCGTCGGTACGAAGAAGCAGGCCCAGGAGGCTATCGCCGAGCAGGCGACCCGGGTGGGCCAGCCGTTCGTCAACCACCGCTGGCTGGGCGGCATGCTGACGAACTTCCAGACGGTGTACAAGCGCCTTCAGCGGATGAAGGAGCTGGAGTCCCTCGACCTGACGGGCACCGCGCAGGGTTACACGAAGAAGGAGACCCTGCAGCTCTCCCGTGAGAAGGACAAGCTGACCCGCACGCTGGGCGGCCTGCGCGACATGCAGAAGACTCCGTCGGCGATCTGGGTCGTCGACACCAAGAAGGAGCACATCGCTGTCGACGAGGCCCGCAAGCTGAACATTCCGGTCATCGCGGTGCTCGACACCAACTGCGACCCGGACGAGGTCGACTTCCCGATCCCGGGTAACGACGACGCGATCCGCTCGGCTGAGCTGCTGACCAGGGTGGTCGCCGCGGCGGTCGCCGACGGTCTCATCGCGCGTTCCGGCCGGGCGACCCGCGGCAGCGGCGCCGAGGAGAAGCCGGAGCCCGGCGTGGTGGGCGCTGACGAGCCGCTGCCCGAGTGGGAGCGCGAGCTGCTCGAAGACACCGAGAAGAAGGCCGACGAGCCGAAGAAGGCTGACGAGCCGAAGAAGGCTGACGAGCCAGCGAAGGCTGACGAGCCGACGAAGGTGGAAGAGCCGGCCACGGCTGCCGCCGAGTAAAGCGCCCCAGCCCCCGAGACCCACCACAGCCGATACCCAAAGAGAGAGTCATGGCCAACTTCACCGCCGCGGACGTCAAGAAGCTCCGCGACCTGACCGGCGCCGGCATGATGGACGCCAAGAAGGCGCTCGACGAGGCCGAGGGCGACTTCGACAAGGCCACCGAGGTCCTGCGCGTCAAGGGCGCGAAGGACGTCGGTAAGCGTGCCGGGCGCACCGCCGCCAACGGGCTCGTCGCCCACTCGGGCAAGGCCCTGCTCGAGCTGAACTGCGAGACCGACTTCGTGGCCAAGAACGCCGACTTCGTCGCGCTGGCCCAGGAGATCGTCGCGCAGGGCGAGCAGGCCGGCGTCGCCGACGCGGAGGCGCTGCTCGGCGTCGCGCTGGCCGACGGTCGTACGGTCGCCGACACGGTTCAGGAGTTCTCCGCCAAGATCGGCGAGAAGCTCGTGGTCAACCGCTTCGGCAAGCTGGACGGCACGGTTGCTGTCTACCTGCACCGCAAGAGCCAGGACCTGCCGCCGGCGGTCGGTGTGCTCGTCGAGTACGCCGGCAAGTCGGACGAGGCTGGCGACGCCGACGCGCGTGGCGTCGCGATGCAGATCGCGGCGATGCGGCCCAAGTACCTCGCGCGTGACGAGGTGCCGGCCGACGTCGTCGAGTCGGAGCGCCGGATCGCCGAGCAGACCGCTCGCGAGGAGGGCAAGCCGGAGGCGGCTCTGCCCAAGATCGTCGATGGCCGGGTCAACGCCTTCTTCAAGGACTTCGTCCTGCTGGAGCAGGCGTCGGTCGCCGACAGCAAGAAGTCCGTCAAGCAGGTGCTCGCCGAGGCGGGCATCGAGGTGACGCGCTTCCTGCGCTTCGAGGTAGGCCAGGCCTAAGTAAAGGCCGGCCAGCCCGAGACGAAAACGAGGAGGCCGCAGGTGTACGCGACAGACACCGCGGCCTCCTCGTCACATACTGTGAACGGCAGGCTCCCACCGGACGGAAGGCGGCTCGGATGACGCAGGCGGTTGCTAACCAGGCGACGGATGATCCGATCGCACCTCCGCCGGGCCGGTCGCGGCGGGTCGTTCTCAAACTGTCGGGTGAGGTGTTCGGCGGCGGGCAGGTCGGCGTCGACCCTGACGTGGTGCAGGCGGTCGCGCGGCAGATCGGCAGCGTCGTACGCCGTGGCGTGCAGGTCGCCGTGGTGGTCGGCGGCGGCAACTTCTTCCGTGGCGCCGAGTTGCAGAAGCGCGGCATGGACCGGGCTCGGGCCGACTACATGGGCATGCTGGGCACGGTCATGAACTGCCTCGCGCTCCAGGACTTCCTGGAGAAGGAGGGCATCGAGACCCGCGTCCAGACGGCGATCACGATGGCGCAGGTCGCCGAGCCGTACATTCCGCTGCGCGCCATCCGGCACCTGGAGAAGGGCCGCGTGGTCATCTTCGGCGCCGGTGCCGGCATGCCGTACTTCTCCACCGACACCGTAGCGGTCCAGCGTGCGTTGGAGATCCACGCCGACGTCGTGCTGATGAGCAAGAACGGCGTCGACGGCGTCTACACCGCCGACCCGCGCATAGACCCGACGGCGACGAAGCTCGACACGGTGACCTTCGGCGAGGCGCTGCGCCGCGGCCTGCGTGTGGCCGACGCCGCCGCGTTCAGCTTGTGCATGGACAACGGGCTGCCCATGCTCGTCTTTGGTGCCGAGGGTGACGACACCATCATCAAGGCGGTCGGCGGCGATCGCATCGGCACCTTGATCACTGCTAACTAGGGAAGGAGGCGACGGAGCCAGTGATCGACGACACGCTCCTCGAGGCCGAAGAGAAGATGGACCGGGCGGTCGACCACGCCAAGGAGGAGTTCGCCGCGATCCGTACCGGCCGGGCGTCCGCGGCGATGTTCTCCAAGATCATCATCGACTACTACGGCAGTCCCACCCCCCTGACCCAGATGGCGTCCGTCGGCACCCCTGAGCCGCGGATGGCCATCATCAAGCCGTACGACGCGTCGCAGCTCGGCGCGATGGAAAAGGCGATCCGCGACTCCGACCTCGGTGTCAATCCCAGCAACGAGGGCACCCAGATCCGCATCGTGCTCCCGCAGATGACCGAGGAGCGCCGGCGCGACATGATCAAGGTGGCCCGTCATAAGGGCGAAGAGTCCAAGGTCGCCATCCGTAACGTGCGCCGCAAGGCCAAGGAAGAGCTCGACCGTATCGTCAAGGACGGTGAGGCGGGCGAAGATGAGGGGCGCCGGGCAGAGAAGGAGCTCGACGACCTGACCCACAAGTACGTCGCGCACGTCGACGAACTGGTAAAGCACAAGGAAGTCGAGCTCCTCGAGGTCTGACGCGTCAGGACTCAGAGCGCAGCAGTAGGGCGGGGCCGCCGGCACGGTCAACGGTCAGGCGCCCCGCCTCGATCTGGAGGGTGACCTCGCCCGCGTCGAGGGCGTTGTGTACGCGCGTCTCCAGGAGCGGGTTGTCGATGGGGCAGCCCCGCTTCGTGATGCCGGCTTCGCCCAGCACCGCGCCGCCGTCGTGGAAGACCGCCGAGCCGCTGACCCAGTTGCACCCGGCGAACGCCACGAGCGTGCCGTTGGCATTGAACACCAGGTACGGCTGGGGGAAGGGCAGCGGGGCGGTGGTCACGCCGTTCACGACGACCGCTTCGAGGACCCAGTACGTGCCGATCAGTGGCGGATCTTGCGCCACGTCAGGGCTGTCGGTGAGGGTGAGCCGGATGCGGCCATCGGTGAGCACCAGCCTGTGGCCGCGCAGCTTGACGGTCGGGTCCCGGTCGAGGAACGCGGCGAGCCAGATGTCCTGGGCGAACCCCGCATCGTCGGTGCAGCTGTTGCGAAGCAGGTTGACGCCGCTGACCACCAGCTGGGCGCCGTTCATGGTGGCGGCGCCGGAGATCTGGCCGCAGCCCGCGCCGGCGTCCACCTTGCCGTCGGGAAACGCGATCCGGATCCGGGTGCCCGGCACCAGCGCTCGGGGCTGGCCGTTTTCGGTTACCGACACCGAACGAAACGTGCGCTGCCAGACGGTGGGATCGGGGCAGACCGCCGCGTTTCCGGAACCCGCCATTACTGCCGACAAAACGATGCTCATCAATTTCTCCATGCTGTCATGATGCACCGGTTACGGTCGGGTGCGCGACTGCCAGTACGCTCGGCTCAACTGACCGCGCAAAGGGGGTTCGTCATGTGTACGTCGGCAGCGGCGGGCCTGCTCGAGCACTGATGTCGTACCTCGACCGCCCCCGGCTCGACGGATATCCGGAGGAGGAGCCGCCCACAGCGGCGTACCTTCAAATCGAGCGAAACGACCCCGAAACGGAACAAGCGCGACCGCGCCGGCCCGGTCCTGGCCGGCGCCGTAAGCAGGGACGCGCGGGTCGCAACCTGCCGGCGGCGATCGGCGTCGGTGTCACGCTGGGCGCGATCGTGCTCGTGTCGCTCTTCGCCTGGAAGCAGGCGTTTCTCGGCGTGGTCGCCCTCGCGGTCGGCGTGGGGATCTGGGAGATGGTCCGCGCGGTCCGCGCGATCGACGCACGTCCGCCGCTGGTCCCGCTGGTCGCGGGCGGCGTCCTCATGTCTGGTCTGGCGTGGTACGCCGGGCCGGACGCGCTGTTTCTCGGGCTGCTCGTGACGGTGCTGGCCGTGCTGGTGTGGCGCCTCGCCGACGGGCCGCGCGGCTATCAGCGCGACCTGACAGCGTCCACGCTGATCGCGGTGTACGTGCCGTTCCTGGCCGGGTTCGCGGCGCTGCTCGCGGCGCCGGAAGACGGCGGCAAACGGGTGGTCGCCGCGCTCGCCGCGGTGGTCCTGTCGGACACCGGCGGGTACGTGGCCGGTGTGTTCTTCGGCAAGCACCCCATGGCGCCGTCGGTGAGCCCGAAGAAGTCGTGGGAGGGGTTCGCGGGCTCGCTCGTGGCGACGGCCGCCGGGAGCGCCGTGATCCTGCCGCTGCTGCTCGACATCGAGCCGTGGTGGGGTGCGGTCTTCGGGTTGGCGGTATCGGTCGCGTCGGTGCTCGGTGACCTGGCCGAGTCCATGATCAAGCGCGATCTCAAGATTAAGGACATGAGCCAGCTCCTGCCTGGGCACGGTGGGCTGATGGATCGGCTCGACTCGATCCTGTTCGCGGCGCCGACGGCGTACCTGCTGCTCACGCTCTTCGCGGCACCGCCGGGCTGACGGCATGGTGCGTGCTCATGGGAGACTGGACGGGCTATGACGAGCCTGCCCGTACTCCCGCTGTCGCCCGGCGCGGCACCGCGCCGCCCGGCGCTTCCACCGCGCCATCTCGCCGATCTTGACCTGGCTGGTCGCCAGGCGCTGGTGGCCGAGCTGGGGGAGCCGGCGTTTCGCGCCAAGCAGCTCTCCACGCACTATTTCGGTCGGCTCGTGCGCGATCCCGCCCAGATGACCGACCTGCCGGCCGCGGCGCGCGAGCGCCTGGCCGAGAGCCTGATGCCGACGCTGCTCACTGCCGTGCGCGAGCTGGCGTGCGACGACGGCGCCACGCGCAAGGCGCTCTGGCGCCTGCACGACGGCGCGCTCGTCGAGAGCGTCCTGATGGGATACCAGGACCGCGTGACCGTGTGCATCTCCAGTCAGGCGGGGTGCGGCATGGCGTGCCCGTTCTGCGCCACCGGCCAGGCCGGGCTCACGCGGAACCTGTCGACCGCTGAGATCGTCGACCAGGCTGTCTACCTGGCGGGCGTGGCCGCCTCCGGAGCGGTCAGCGGTTCGCCCCCGCGCCTGTCGCACGTGGTGTTCATGGGCATGGGGGAGCCCTTGGCCAACTACGCCCGGGTCATCGAGGCGATCCGACGCCTGTGCGCTCCGTCTCCCGAGGGTCTCGGCCTGTCACAGCGGCACATCACGGTCTCGACCGTGGGTCTCGTGCCCGCCATGCGGCGGTTGGCCGAAGAGGAACTCTCCGTAACCCTTGCGCTGTCGTTGCACGCACCCGATGATGAGCTGCGCGACGAACTCGTGCCGGTCAACCAACGCTGGAAGGTCGCAGAGGTGCTGGACGCCGCGTGGGACTATGCCGATCGTACGGGTCGCCGTGTGTCCATCGAGTACGCGATGATCAGGGACGTGAACGACCAGCCGTGGCGCGCCGATCTGCTGGGTCGGCTGCTCGCTGGCCGGTTGGCGCACGTCAACCTGATTCCGCTCAACCCCACCCCGGGTAGCAGGTGGGACGCGAGTCCTAAACCGGTCGAGCGCGAGTTTGTACGAAGGTTGCGCGTTGCGGGCGTGTCGACCACGGTGCGTGACACACGAGGTCGAGAGATCGATGGTGCGTGCGGGCAGCTGGCCGCCAGTGAGACCGGCAGCGCGGACGGAAGGTGACATAGGTGGCGAGTCAGGGTCAGCGTTTCCGGCGTCGGGCGCTTCGTCGGGGGTACAAGGTCGACGAGGTTGACGCCTTTCTGGACCGGGTCGAGGCCACCCTCGCCGGTGAGCCCATGGGCGCGCCGGTCGCCTCCCAGGAGGTGCACGACGTCGTCTTCCGGGTGCGCTTCGGCGGATACGACGAGTGGCAGGTCGACCTGCATCTCGACCGGGTCGAGCGGCAGCTCGCCGAGCTGGAGGAGCGCGGCGGCTACGGCGGCCGCGGCGCCCCCGAGCGGATGGGAGCGCCCGACCGCATGGGCCCGCCCGACCGCATGGGTCCACCCGATCGTATGGGGCCCCCCAACGGCATGGGCAGCGGGATGACCGAGCGGATCGCGCCCGTGCGTGACGACCGCATGCCACCGCCCTCCTCGATGCCGCCTCGCCCGATGCCGGTGCAGGGCGCCTCGCCCCGCGATCCGTACGGGCAGTACGACGACCCGACCGGTGGGTTCGACCGCGGCGGGTTCGACCGTGCTGCGCGTGGCGGCGGCTTCGACCGCGGCTTCGACGGCCCGTCGCGTGAGTTCGACGGGCCGCCCTCCCGTGAGTTCGACGGGCCGCCTTCGCGCGCGTTCGACGGGCCTCCGTCGCGAGGCGTGGACGGTCCGCCCTCGCGGGCCGGGTTCGACGGGCCGAGTGGCGGGTTCGCGGCCGGTGGGTCCGGACCCGGTTACGGCGTCGACCGGTTCGGCGGGTCGGAGGAGCGGTTCGACGGTTTCGCGGCTGGCCGGCACGGCAAGACAGACATGACCGCCGAGATCCGCATGCCCGACCGCGACCGCGGGATGGACGGTCCGATGGGCGCCCCGTCGATGGGTGGCCCGCCGCCGATGGGTGGGTTGCCGCCGGAGCTCCAGCGCATCGACCACCTGCGCCGCACGTTCCAGGTCCGGCGGTTCGGCAGCGGATACGACCCGGTGCAGGTCGACCGGCTGTTCGAGGGCATCCTCGCGGCCGTGACTGGGCGCGGTCCCATGCCGATGAACCCGGCCGAGCTAGACCAGGCGCGGTTCGGGTTGGTGCCGGGCGGCTACTTCGAGGCAGAGGTCGACGCGGCCCTGAAGGCGGTCCAGGACATCCTGCGTCGCCAGTGAGAGTGCGGGGCGCGTCAGCGCCCCGCTTCTTTACGAGCGCAGGCCGTTGCGGCGCAGGATCACGTCGCCGACGAGGATGGCCGCTATGCCGGCCGCGATGATGATCAGAAAGATGTCTTCGGTGCGACCGGTGTGGTTGCCAGCCAGCATGGACAGTAGCGCCAGGATGGTGACGACCGCGCCGATCCGGCCCGCCTTGCGGTGGCCCGGCTTTCGCTGATCGGGTGAGGTCACCGGCTCGCTTCCCGCCACTTCTGGTCCTTCCCCTCGAACGGATCTCGGGACTTAGTCTGGCACGCCCCGGCGGCGAGTCCGCGCGGGGTACCGGTAGCGTCGACACGGGACAGCAGCCGGATCAAGGGAGATAGGTGCGGTGCGAGTAACAGGTACCGGGCACGCCAGCATGCGGATCGACACCGCCGCGGGCAGCATCCTCTGCGATCCGTGGGTCAACCCGGCGTACTTCGCTTCCTGGTTCCCGTTTCCGGACAACTCGCTGCTCGACTGGGAGACCCTCGGGCAGGTCGACTACCTGTACGTGTCGCATCTGCACCGCGACCACTTCGACGCCGCACACTTGACGCGGTTCGTGTCGAAGAAGGCGACGGTGCTGTTGCCGGAGTACCCGACCAGTGAGCTCGAAGACGAGCTGCGCGAGTTGGGGTTCACGAGCTTCGTCAAGACGAAGACCAACGAGGTCGTGGAGCTCGACGGCGGCCTCAACGTGATGATCCAGGCGCTGACCTCGCCCACGGACGGCCCGATCGGTGACTCGTCGCTGTGGGTGGAGTACGGCGGTGTGCGGCTGCTGAACCAGAACGACGCGCGCCCGTCCGACCTGTCGACGTTCGCCGAGTTGGGGCACGTGCACGCGCACATGCTCCAGTTCTCGGGCGCGATCTGGTATCCGATGGTCTACGAGTTGCCGCAGACGGCGAAGACCGCGTTCGGCAAGCAGAAGCGGGATCGGCAGTTCGACCGCACGTGGCGGTACATCGACGACCTGAAGGCGTCGCACGTCTTTCCGATCGCGGGTCCGCCGTGCTTCCTCGACGACGAGCTGTGGCAGTTCAACGACATCTTCGGCGACGAGGGCAACATCTTCCCGGATCAGTCGGTCTTCATGCGCGAGTACGCGAAGGTCGGCGGCACCAACGGGGTGGTGTTGCTGCCGGGGTCGGTGGCCGAGGTGACGCCCGACTCGTGCACCACCACGCACCCCACCGACGTCGACGAGTTCTTCGCCAACAAGAAGGCGCACCTGGAGGAGATGCGGGAGCGCAAGCGTCCGGTCATCGAGGCCGAGAAGGCGTCGTGGCGGCACCCCGAGATCGACGTGCTCAAGGAGATGAAGCGGAAGATCGAGCCGCTGCTCGACGAGTCGATGTATCTGGCCAAGGGTGTGGGCGGGCCGGTCCGCTTCGACCTGGTCGGCTCCTCCTCCGACGGCTCGGGCGGCGAGACAGTCGAATCCATCGTGGTGGACTTCCCGGGCAAGCAGGTGCGCCCGTACGGCGATGAGAAGGTGCGGTACCGGTTCCGCACCGAGCGGGCGCTGGTCGAGCACCTGCTGCATATCGGCGAGGTTGACTGGGTGAACTCGCTGTTCCTGTCGTGCCGGTTCTCGGCGGCGCGGATCGGGCAGTACAACGAGTTCGTCTACGCGTTCTTCAAGTGCCTGTCGGAGGAGCGGCTGCAGTACGCCGAGGGCTGGTACGACGAGCACCTCAAGAACGCGGACAAAGAGGACATTCGCCTGGGAGACTGGGTCGTACAGCGACGCTGCCCTCATCTCAAGGCCGACCTGACCCGGTTCGGCATCGTCGAGGGCGACCAGCTCACTTGCCAGCTGCACGGGTGGCGTTTCGACCTGTCATCCGGCCGGTGCTTGACAAGCGTCGGCCACGAGATCAGGGCCCACCGAGCGGAGTAAAACCCGGACGATCTTGGAGTTCATGGGGTACACAAGGGGCAATTTACCCCTTGTGCGAACTCCCGATCGGCGGGTGAGGGCGATGGTAGGAACCGGGCTTGCCCTGGTTATGGCAATGGCCGCGATGCCACAGGCACCCGCGGCCGACCCGCCCGAGGTCCACATCGTGGTCCTCAAGGCCGGGGTCGAGGCCGAGGCGGTGGCGGACCGTTACGGGCGGCGAGCGGGTACGACGCCATCGACGGCGGCGCCGCCGACGACTGCAACGGTCACGGCACGCACGTCGCCGGCACCATCGCCGGCGCCGCGCACGGCGTCGCCAAGCAGTCCAAGGTGGTCGCTGTCCGGGTACTGGACTGCGGCGGCAGCGGCACCACCGAGTCCGTGCTCGCCGGCGTCGACTGGGTGACCGCGAACGCGGTCAAGCCCGCGGTCGCCAACATGAGCCTCGGTGGCAGCGCCGACCAGGCGCTCGACGAGGGCGTGCGGCGGTCGATCGCGTCCGGTGTCGTGTACGCCCTGTCGGCCGGCAACGGCTCCAGCGGCCAGCCGCGAGAGGCCTGCGTGCAGTCGCCCGCCCGGGTGCCCGAGGCGCTCACAGTCTCGGCGACCGACCGCGACGACAACCGGGCCGCGTGGGCCAACTACGGCAGGTGCGTCGACCTCCTCGCCCCGGGGGTGCGGATCACCTCCGCGTGGGGCAGCGCCGACGACGCCACCCAGACGATCAGCGGCACGTCGATGTCGGCACCGCATGTGGCCGGCGCGGCCGCGCTCGCGCTCGCGCTCCAGGCGAGTCCACAAGCGACGGTTCCGTAGGTGATGGCGGCGGTATTGCTGGCGGCCACGCCGGACGTCGTGGTCAACCCGCTGGAAGGTACGCCCAACCGCCTGCTCTACGTCGGCGACGTGGACCCGACCCAGCCGTCTCCCTCGCCGTCGCCATCGCCAGGAGTGCCAGGGCTGCCATCGTTGCCGGCGCTCCCGGGCTTGCCGGGGATCCCGTTGCCGGCTCCCGCACCCGTTCCATAGCGGGGAAGCCCCGCCGGCGCGCCGCGCCGCGCGCCGGCAGGGGCTGGGGCCTAGGTCCCGCGGAGGTCCGCGAGGATGCGGGCTGCGGCGTTGTGGCCGGCGGCGCCTATGACGCTGCCGGCCGGGAAGCAGCCCGCACTGCCGGCGTAGACGCCGTCGACGCCGGTGAAGTACGGCATGCGGTCGGTGAAGGAGACGGTGTTGTCGACGTGGTGGATGTGGCCGCCCGTGATGCCGAAGTGCGCCTCGATCCCGGGCGGCGGCAACGGCACCACGTCGGCCACCAGCGACGACGTCCCAGGCGCGTACTGATCGCAGATCGCCAGCAGGCGTTCTACATAGGAGTCGACCACAGTGGACCAGGTCGAGTCGGCGAGCGCGTACGGCACGGACTGCACGAACAGCGCCGACGAGTGGTGTCCTGCCGCGTCTTGCAGTGTGGGGTCGACGGTGGTGTGCAGGTACCACTCCATTGTGGGCTCGTCGGGCAGTTCGCCAGCCACGACGGAGGCCCACATCGCGCGCAGCGCGGTCATGGGGGAGCCAGACGTGGGCAGCAGGTGGATCGTCGAACCGAAGGGGCTCGGCGCCCCCTCGGGCAGGCACGAGAACGTCGGCAGGCCGGCGAGCGCCAGGTTGACCTTCAGGGTGGTGCCGGGGCGGCGGACGGCGGTCATCCGCGCGGTGAGGTCGGCCGGTAGCGCGCCGTCGGGCATCAGCTCCATCAGCCGGTACGGGTCACAGGCGCACAGGACCACGGTGGCGCGCACGGCACGGCCGTCGGTCAGGACGACCCCGGATGCCGAGCCACCATCGATCGTGATGCCGCTTACCGGAGTACCCGAGAAGATCTGTGCTCCGGCGGCGCGTGCCGCGGCCGCGAAGGTCCCGGAGACGGTGCCCATGCCGCCTTTCGCGATCATCCAGGTGCCGTCGGCCCCGGGCAGCCGGCACATGTTGTGCACCAGGAAGTTGTGGCCGGTGCCGAGGTCGTCGGGGCCGGCGTTGAGGCCGGAGAGGCCGTCGGTGACCGCGTACATGGACACCAGCAGCTCGGACCGGAACTCGAAGCGCGCCAGGTAGTCGGCGACCGAGCCGCGAACAAGGTCGACGAAGGTCTGCTGGAGCGCGGGCCGGATGTAGCGGGCGGCGGTCTCCTCGACGCTGAGCGGCTCGGATAGCCAGGCGGGGCCGAGGTCGTCGCGCAGTGCGCCCAGCTCGGCCTGGAGCGCGTCGTCGGCGGCGACGTCGGCGGGGGAGAAGAACTCCAGCATCTGGGCGCGGGTCGAGGCCCGGTCGCTGCCGAAGAGCAGGTATCGCCCGTCGGTGGTGGGCAGGAAGTAGTGCGGGTCGCGGCGGAGCACGGGGATATCGACGTCGAGCGTCTTGAGCAGCTCGGGTGGCATCAGGCCGAGCAGGTACGACCCGGTGGAGTGGCGCAGCTCGGGCACGCGGGGGAACGGCCGCTCGGTGCGGGCCGCGCCGCCGATGACGTCGTCGGCTTCGAGGACCACCACCTTGAGCCCGGCACGGGCGAGCAGGACGGCGGAGACCAGACCGTTGTGACCGGCTCCGATGATCACCACATCGGCGCGCTCTGGCACACTCATGCGGGCCAGACTAATCCGGAGCGGCGCCGAGCTGGATGAGGAACATCGCCATCTCGACCTCGAACAGCGCCTCGGGCTCGGTGACCGCCCACCGGAGCTGGTTGAAGACCTCCATCGCCACCAGCCCGTACAGCCGGCTCCACCCGGACAGGAACGTGTAGGCGACCTCGATGGGCAGGTCTCCCTGGCTCTGGCGGAGCGGCTCCAGGTAGGGGCCGAGGCGCGCCTCCATCAGCTCGCGGGGCGGCGTCGGCCAGGGCGACCGTTCCCAGAGCCGCAGGAACGCCTCCAGGTATGGCCGGCCGAAGCGGCTGCCGGGGTCGTTGGGGTCGCACTCGGCCGAGAGGTCACCGAGTGCGGGGTTGGGCGTGCCGAAGATCAGCCCGAACTCGACCGGGTGCCCGATCGACCAGCGGCGGAACGCCCGGGCCATGCCGCCGAGCTGTGCGGTGGGGTCGTCTCCGGCCGCCTCGCCGGCCGCTGTCACGGTGGCGGCCAACTCGTCCATCAGGTCGTCGGCGAGTGCCTTGACCAGCGCTTCGAGGCTGGGGAAGTACCGGTAGATGGCGGGCGCGGTCATGCCCATGTCGCGGGCGATGGCGCGCAGCGAGACCGCCTGCTGGCCGCCGGAAACCAGCAGGCGCCGGGCGCCCTCCTTGATTTCGGACACGGTGGCGGTGCGCAGGCGCTCCCGCCGCGTGGGTGACGTAGTCGTCATCCGGCCGCACTCCCTTGACGATGCGCTAACACTGCTTGCATAGTAAACGGTGTTAACGCGTCTAATCGACTGTCACAAAGAGTACCGGGGGCGGCATGTTCGCGTGGTGGGGAAAGGCGGTCGTACGTTTTCGATGGCTCGTGCTCGCGACCGCCGCTGTGGTCGTGGTCGTGGGCGCGACCTGGGGCGCCGGCGTCTTAGACACGCTGACCGGTGGCGGCTTTGACGACCCGGCGAGCGAGTCGAGCCGGGCCCGCGAGCGCATCACGGCGGAGCTGGGCAGCCAGGACATCGACATCCTTGTTTTGTACTCCAGCGATACGACAACCGCGGACCAGCCGGCGTTTCGGGAGGCGGTCACCACGACGCTCAGCCAGCTCCGGCAGCACTCCGAGGTGGCGAGCGTGACGAGTTGGTACGACACGCAGGCGCCCAGCCTCGTGTCCACCGACCGGCACGCCACGTACGCCCTCGTGCAGTTGCGCGGCGCCCAGCCCGACGCCAAGACCGAGGCGTACGGACAGCTGCGGCCGGCGCTCGACGCCCCAGGGCTCACCACGCTGGCCGGTGGCAACGTGCCGTTCCAGTACGAGGCCAACCACCAGACCGAACGCGATCTGGTGCGCGCCGAGACGCTCTCCCTGCCGGTGCTGCTCGTCCTACTCGTACTGATCTTCGGTGGACTGGTCGCGGCGGGTATGCCGCTGCTCATCGGTGGCTTGGCGATCCTGGGCGCGTTCATCGCGGTACGCCTGATCAGCACGGTCACCGACGTCTCGGTCTTCGCGATCAACGTGATCACCCTGATCGGGCTGGGCATGGCGATCGACTACGCGCTCTTCGTGGTGAGCCGGTTCCGCGAGGAGTTGGCGGCCGGTCACGACACGCCTACCGCGATCCAGCGGACCATGGCCACCGCGGGACGCACGGTGATGGTGTCCGGGTTCACGATCGCGCTGGCGCTCGCGAGCCTGCTGATCTTCCCGCCGGTGTTTCTCAGCTCGCTGGGCATCGGTGGCGTGGCGGCGGTACTGGTCGCGATGCTCGGCGCGCTCACCGTGCTCCCCGCGCTGCTGGCCGTGCTCGGTCCACGCGTGAACGCGTTGCGCATTCCTTTGCCTCGACGCACGAGCGGGAAGCCGGGGTCGGGGTGGGCCCGGGTGGCGCACAGCGTGATGCGCCGCCCCTGGGTGTACGTCATTGGCGTGGTCGCGGTGCTCGCGATCTTCGCGGCACCGGCGCTGCGGATGAACTTCGGCGGCTTCGACGAGCGGGTCCTGCCGGCGGCTGCCGAGCCGCGCCTGGTCGCCGACCGCATCGCGGCGGGCTTCCCCGGCAGCACCGTCGCTCCCATTGACGTGCTGGTGTCCGGGGCGCCCGCCGAGGCGGCGCAGCGGTTCGCCGGCCAGGTCTCGTCGGTGCCGGGCGTGACCGACGTGCAGGCCACCGCCAGCCGGGGCGAGTCGACGCTGCTGTCGGTCACGTACACCGGCGAACCCACCGGCGAAACCGCCGAAGGCGCGGTGCGAGCGATCCGGGACCTGCCCGCACCGGACGGCGCCGAGGTACTGGTCGGCGGGCGCACCGCCGCCGACATCGACCTGCTCCACAGCCTTGGCGGGCGCCTGCCGTGGATGGCACTGATCATGGCGTCGGCGACGCTGGTCCTGCTCTTCCTGGCGTTCGGCTCGGTGCTGCTGCCGATCAAGGCGGTGCTGATGAACCTCGTCTCGATCGGGGCGTCCTTCGGCGTCGTGGTGTGGATCTTCCAGGACGGCCACCTCGCGGACCTGCTGGGTTTCACACCGACCGGGTTCATCGAGCCGAGCAACCCGATCCTCATGCTCGCGGTGCTCTTCGGGCTGGCCACCGACTACGAGGTGTTCCTGCTTTCGCGGGTGCGCGAGGAGTGGGACCGCACCGGCGACAACACGGCCTCGGTGGCGCACGGGCTCCAGTACACCGGGCGGATCATCACGGCGGCGGCGATGCTGCTGATCGTGGTGGTGGCGGGCTTCGCGACTGGCGGCATCATGTTCATCAAGCTCATCGGTGTCGGCATGATCGTGGCGATCGTGGTCGACGCGACGCTGGTGCGAGCGCTGCTCGTACCCGCGACGATGCGCCTGCTCGGCCGGTGGAACTGGTGGGCGCCCGGCCCGCTCGGTCGGTTCTACAGCCGCTACGGCATCCGCGAGTCGGAGGAGCCGGCGCCGGAGATGGCCGCCGCGGCGCATCGGTGAGAATGGGGGCGTGAGTTCTCCCCGCGACGTCGTGCTGCTCGGCTCCACCGGATCGATCGGCACCCAGGCGATCGACATCGTCCGGCGCAACCCAGACCGGTTCCGGGTGGTCGCGGTCGGTGCGGGCGGCGGCAACGTCGAGCAGCTCGCCGCGCAGGCGCTCGAGCTGGGGGTCGAGGCGGTCGGTGTGGCCAAGGCGTCCGCCGCGCAGGACCTACAGCTCGCCTTCTACGCCGAGGCGTCGCGGCGCGGGTACGCGAGCGGAGACTTCCGGATACCGAAGATCGTGGCCGGGCCGGACGCTATGACGGAGCTGGCCGAGTGGCCCGCTGACATGGTCTTGAACGGGGTCGTCGGCTCGCTCGGGCTCGCGCCAACGCTTGCCGCGCTGCGCGCTGGGCGTACCCTCGCCCTGGCCAACAAGGAGTCGCTCGTAGCCGGCGGCCCGCTGGTCAAGGCCGCGGTCCAGAGGCCGGGGCAGATCGTGCCGGTCGATTCCGAGCACTCGGCGCTCGCACAGTGCCTGCGCGGCGGCTCCGCCGCCGAGGTCCGGCGGCTGGTACTGACCGCGAGCGGCGGCGCGTTCCGCGGCCGCCGGCGCGACGAGCTGACGGACGTGACGCCGGCCGACGCGCTCGCCCACCCGACGTGGAACATGGGCCCGGTCGTGACGATCAACTCGGCCACGCTGGTCAACAAGGCCTTGGAGGTCATCGAGGCCCACGAGCTGTTCGGCGTCGGGTACGACGCCATCGAGGTGATGGTGCACCCGCAGTCGGTGATTCACTCCATGGTGGAGTTCGCCGACGGGTCGACGCTCGCGCAGGCCAGCCCGCCCGACATGCGGCTGCCGATCGCGCTCGCGCTCGGCTGGCCCGACCGGGTGCCCGACGCGGCACCGGCCGTCGACTGGACCGCGGCACACACCTGGGAGTTCACGCCGCTCGACGAGGCAGCGTTCCCGGCGGTGCGGCTCGCGAAGGAGGCAGGCCGGGCCGGGCGCTGCCGGCCAGCGATCTACAACGCGGCGAACGAGGAGTGCGTGGCCGCTTTCGTGGCGGGGCGGCTGCCGTTCCTGGGCATCGTCGACACCCTCCAGCGCGTACTGGGCAGCGCACCCGACTATCCAGAACCAGGTACCGTCGATGATGTGCTCGCCGCTGAGTCGTGGGCACGCACCCACGCTCAGGCGATCATTGGTGAAGGAGCTTGATGGAGATCTTCGGAATTGTCCTGTTCGCTCTGGGCATTTTCCTCTCGGTCTGCCTTCACGAAGCCGGACACATGGGCACAGCCAAGATGTTCGGCATGAAAGTCACCCGCTTCTTTGCGGGGTTCGGGCCGACGCTGTGGTCGTTCAAGCGCGGCGAGACCGAGTACGGCGTCAAGGCGATCCCCGCCGGCGGCTTCGTGAAGATCGTCGGCATGACGCCGCAAGACGACGATGTCGCGGCCGAAGACGAGCCCCGCGCCATGTGGCGATACCCGGTGTGGAAGCGGACGGTCGTCATGTCCGCCGGTTCCGCCACGCACTTCGCGCTGGGCGTGCTGATCCTGTGGGGCCTGTTCTCCTTCGTCCCGCTCAACGACGAGAGCAAGCTCCAGTCCGAGCCGGTCACGATCTCCCAGGTGGCGCCGTGCGTCGAGGAGAAGTTCAGCGTCGACCCGGCCACCGGACGGCAGGTCGCCTGCGAGCCCGGCGACGATCCGGCGAGCGCCGCGTCGAAGCTCGGCCTTCAGCCCGGTGACGTGATCACCGGGCTGAACGGTCAGGAGGTGCGCGGCTGGGACACGCTCACCGCCAAGATCCGCGCGGCGGGCGGCCAGCAAATCTCGGTCACGTTCGAGCGCGACGGCACCTCACAGACCCAGTCGGTGACGCTGCCGGTGTCCGAGCGGGTCAAGCAGCAGGTGATCCAGGACGACCCCGACCGCCCGGCTTCCCAGATCACGGCTGCCGACCTGGAAAAGGTCGGCATGCTCGGCATCACGCCGGTGATCCCGAGGAGCACGGCGGGCCCGATCGACGGCATAGGCAAGGCCGCCGACCAGACAGTGTTCATGATCGAGGGCACGTTCACGGCGCTGAAGAAGTTCCCCGAGAAGGTCCCCGCGCTGTTCGCCGCACTTTCGGGTGACGAGCGCGATCCGGAGACGCCCATCAGCGTCGTGGGCGCCAGCCGGATCGGCGGCGAGCTCTTCGACCGGGGCGAGTGGCCGTCGTTCATCCTGCTGCTCGCAGCGCTGAACTTCTTCGTCGGCATCTTCAACCTGCTACCGCTGCTGCCACTCGACGGCGGGCACATCGCGATCGCTTGGTTCGAGCGGGCACGCTCGTGGCTGTACGCGAAGCTGGGCAGGACGGATCCGGGTCGGGTCGACTACTTCAAACTCATGCCGGTCACGTACGTGGTGATCCTCATATTCGGAGGATTCACCTTGCTGACAGTGGCGGCGGATATTCTCAATCCGATCGAATTGCCCTTCTGAGGTGAGCCACCTGTGACCGCCATTTCACTCGGTATGCCCGCGGTGCCGCCCCCGCCGCTCGCGGAGCGGCGCCGGTCCCGCCAGATCATGGTCGGCTCGGTGCCGGTGGGCGGCGGCGCGCCGATCACCGTGCAGTCGATGACCACCACGCTGACCGCCGACGTCAACGCGACGCTCCAGCAGATCGCCGAGCTGACCGCGTCGGGCTGCCAGATCGTGCGGGTGGCGGTGCCGTCCGCCGACGACGTCGAGGCGCTGCCGGCGATCGCGAAAAAGTCGCAGATCCCGGTCATCGCCGACATCCACTTCCAGCCCAAGTACGTGTTCGCGGCGATCGACGCCGGGTGCGCGGCGGTGCGGGTCAACCCAGGCAACATCAAGGCGTTCGACGACAAGGTCGCCGAGATCGCGCGGGCGGCCTCCGAAGCCGGCGTACCGATCCGGATCGGCGTCAACGCGGGCTCGCTCGACAAGCGGCTCATGGAGAAGTACGGCAAGGCGACCGCCGAGGCGCTGGTCGAGTCGGCGTTGTGGGAGTGCTCGCTCTTCGAGGAGCATGGCTTCCGCGACATCAAGATCTCGGTGAAGCACAACGACCCGGTCGTCATGATCCGGGCATACCGCCAGCTCGCCGCCCAGTGCGACTATCCGCTGCACCTGGGTGTGACCGAGGCCGGGCCGGCGTTCCAGGGCACGGTCAAGTCCGCGGTGGCGTTCGGCGCCCTGCTCGCCGAGGGCATCGGCGACACGATCCGGGTTTCGCTGTCGGCCCCGCCGGTCGAAGAGGTCAAGGTCGGACAGGCGATCCTCGAGTCGCTCGGGCTGCGCGAGCGCGGCCTGGAGATCGTGTCCTGCCCGTCGTGCGGGCGGGCGCAGGTCGACGTCTACACGCTGGCCGAGCAGGTGACGGCGGGCCTGGAGGGGCTGCCGGTGCCGCTGCGGGTCGCGGTCATGGGCTGCGTCGTCAACGGGCCCGGCGAGGCGCGCGAGGCGGACCTGGGTGTGGCGTCCGGCAATGGCAAGGGCCAGATCTTCGTCAAGGGCAAGGTCATCAAGACCGTGCCGGAGTCGCAGATCGTCGAGACCCTTATCGAAGAGGCGGTCCGCCTGGCCGACGAGATGGGTGCCGAACTCCCCGAGGAGCTCCGCGACCTCGGTCTGGGCCCGCAGGTCACCGTCCACTAAACCCACACGAAAGGGCCCGGCATCGCCGGGCCCTTTTCGCGAGCCGGGTCACTCGGACTCGGCCAGGATCGCGTACAGCTTGCGCTTGGTCTCGTTGAGGACCTCCAGGGCCCGGGTACGCTGCTCGGCCGTGCCGTTGAAGCCGACCTGGCGCAGCGCGTTCATGATGCCGAACGCCGCGTCGCGGAAGTCCTGCGCCTGGGACACGGTGTCGTCGGCGTACTCCTGCCACGGCGGGGCCTCGGCGGCGCGTGCCGCCTCTTCGCGACCGGCATCGGTCAGTGTGAACCGCTTGCGGCCCTCGCCTGGCTGATCTGCGACGATCAGCCCCTCGTCTTCGAGCAGCTGGAGCGTCGGGTAGATCGAGCCGGGGCTCGGCCGCCAGATGCCGCCGGTGCGGCTCTCCAACTCGCGGATCATCTCGTATCCGTGCATCGGGCGCTCGACGAGCAGCGCCAGGACGGCGGCCCGTACGTTCTGCCGGCGACCGCCGCCGCGGCCGTGACGGCCGTGGCCGCCAGGGCCTCCCCAGCCACCCGGGAAGGGCGGCCCGAATCCGAAGCCGCGCATGCGTGTCTCGTGCAGGTGATGGACGCTTCTGCGGAATCCCATCTCAGTTCTCCTTCGTCTTGTCGTTGATGTGTTGACGATATATCGGCAACGTATCGAGCGACAAGAGGATCCGAAGATTAGTGACGTGGACTACTGGATCAAGGGATCGGGACGGCCGGCGCTCTGTCGGACAAATAGTGTCCTGACTGTCACGCAAAGTGACTGGCTCCTACGGCTCGTCTATGTGGGATGATCGGATGAATCACACCTGCTAGGAGCCCTAGCGCCGATCAAGCAAGAATCTCTACGTACGTAGAACCCCTTCATCGACTCTTCCACAGAGAGTGATATGCAGGAGCGTAACTGCGGAGGGGGACACGATGGATCTGGAGGCGGCGGCATGAACGCGCTCGAGCCGGCGGCCGTACATGCGGAGCCAGCGGCAGCGGCGGAGCTGAACGCCTCGTTCGAGGCCTTCTGCCGCGAGCACTACCTGAAGGTCCAGCGCTTCCTGCAGGCCCGATGCGCCGACCCCGACCTCGTGCAGGAGGCGGTCCAGGAGGCGTTCGTCACCGCACGGGCCAAGTGGGACGACGTGCGGGAGTTCGAGAAGCCGCTCGGCTGGCTGCTCACCACCGCGCGATACAAGCTCATGGGCCAGCTCAAGCTGCGGCGCCAGAACAGCATGACCACCCTCGACGAGGTGCCGGACCGGCTGCTGGCGGCGCCGACGAACGCCCAGGAGGCGCGGGACCTGCTCGCCGAGTGGCTCCGGCAGCTGCCGCGGCGCCAGAGCGAGATCCTCCAGATGTCGCTGGACGGCTGGTCGGACGAGGAGATCGCCAGGGTGCTCGGCGTCGCGTACAACACCGTGCGCACGTACAAGCGCGTGGCTCGACAGCGCCTGCGGCGGATCGCCGAAGAGGCCGGGTTCAGGGCGTGACGATGGACCTCGACGACATCCTGGCGCTGGCGGCCGACCCCACGCCCACCTCGTTCGAGCTGGCACGCGCCCGGCGCGCCGCCGACCAGATCCTGAAGCGGTACGCCGATGCCACCGCCGAGAGGCTCGACGTCGTCGGCGACGTCGACCCGTCCGACCCGCTGACCACGGTCGCCGACGAGGTGACCCGCATCGTGCGAGCCGCGCAGCTCGCCAAGCTCGGCAGCGTCACGTGGCTGGCCGATACCGGCGAGCTGACCTGGACCGACGAGATGTCACTGATCCTGGGCCGCCCGCCGGGTGCGGTGCGGCCGTCGATCGACGCGCTCTTCGCGGCCATCCACCCCGCCGACGCGATCAAGGCACACCGGGCCGCGGTGCGCGCCTGGGTCAACGGGAGCGTCACGGAGACCACGTGCCGGGTGATCCGGCACGACGGCACCACGCGATACGTCCACGGCGTGATCGAGGTGGTCGCGGGCGACGGCCACCGCCCGTACGGCATCGTCGCCACCGTCGAAGACGTCACCGAGCTGGAGCTGGCTCGCCAGGAGCGTGACCGGCTCGCCCGGCGCCGGCAGACCGTGCAGGCCGAGCCGCCGCACGCCGACCCGGTGACCGGGCTCCTTACCCGGATCCGGTTCACCGACGAGGTGGAGCGGGCGCTTCGTGCCGGCACCGGAGCGCTGCTGGTCGTGGCGACGGAGATGGTGGGGCCGGCGGAGGCCGACGGTTCTGCTCTCTCGGCCGCTGTTGCCGCCTTTGTCATGCAGGTCGCCAAGCGCGGCGACCTGTGCGGAGTGGTCGGCTACGGCGAGCTTGGCGTCCTCATGCACGACACGCCGCTGAGGGCTGCCACCGCACGGGCGCGCGCCATCGTCGAGGCCCTCCGAGGTCAGTCCTTTGTGACCGGACGGCACCGGCTGCGGGTCGACGCGTGGGGCGGGCTGGTGCGATACCTGGCCAACGACGGGGCGTCCAGCTTCGACCTGATCATCGACGCCGAGTCGGCGTGGCGGCGGGCCAAGGAGACCGGCGAGAGCCTGCACGCCTGGCCGCAGCCCGCGCCAGCCGACGAGCGGGCGGAGACCTGCCGCACCCGCGTGCGCGCGGCGGTGGCGGGCAACGGCTTCACTCTGTACACCCAGCCGATCCTGGACCTGCGGCTCAACCAGATCACCCGCCAGGAGATCCTGCTCCGGCCGCTGAACGAAGCCGGCGAGCCGGTGTCACCATCGCCGTTCCTCGACATCGCGGAGCGGGTCGACGAGATGCCGGTGATCGACCGGTGGGTGCTCGACAGGACGATGGATCTGATCGCCCAGGGGCCGCCGACGTCGCACTATCAGGTGAACCTCAACGCGCGTTCGCTGGACGACCCAGATCTGCTGGGCCACGTGTGCGACCTCATGGACCAGTACCGCGTCGACCCCCGGCAGGTCACCTTCGAGATCACCGAAACGGCGATCATCGGCAGCCGGGTACAGGCGCTGACCTTCGCGAACGGCATCCGGGAGCTCGGTTGCCAGCTCGCGCTCGACGACTTCGGCACCGGATACAGCTCGTTCAGCTACCTGCGGTCGTTCCCGATCGACCTCGTGAAGATCGACGGTGAGTTCATCGTCGACATCCGGAACTCGCCGGCGGCACGGACGATGGTCGGTTCGCTGGTGGAGATGTGCCGGGCGCTGGGGATCCTGACAGCGGCCGAGTATGTGAAGGACGACGCCACGATCGACCTGCTGCGCGGGTACGGCGTCGACTTCGTGCAGGGCGAGGCCGTGGGGATGCCTCGGCCGATCGCGGGGGCACCGCGATCGGCCGAGCAGTCGATCGTGCTGGAGCTCGCGGTCAGGGGTTTGTGAAGACCTGCAACGCCGGGAGGGCCCGGTCGGAGTAGTCGAAGAGGGCCTGGTTCTCCCAGCCGTTGCCGGACGACGGGTTGGTCGGGTCCCAGCCGTTGCCGGTCACCGCCGTCCACGTCGGCTCCCAGTAGAAGACGCCGAGCCCGCGGCCGTTCGGCACCGCCTTGACCGCGTTGAACACCGCCCGCAGCGCGTCCGTCTGGCCCTGCGCGCTCGCCGGGTAGCCGCCGGCCTGCTGTAGCGACGAATTGAAGATGTTCGGCTCGCCGTCGTCCTGGCTGAGCGTGAAGCCGTACGCCGTCTCCACGACCGCGATCGGCTTGCCGTACCGCGCGGCGAGGTCGATGAGGTTGGCCTGGAGGCTCGACACCGTGCCGTGCCAGTAGATGTAGTGCGACACCCCGATCACGTCGAACGGCACGCCGCGCGAGGTGGCCTGGTCGAACCACCAGCGGTGCTGGCTGTTGTTGCCGCCCTCGGCGAGGTGCAGCATCACCTGCGTCGACGACGACACCGCCTTGACCGCCTGGCTGCCCGCGGTGAGCAGCGAGGCCAGGTTCGCCCAGTTGGAGCTACGCCCGTCCGGCCACAGCATGCCGTCGTTGATCTCGTTGCCCACCTGCGCCATATCGGCCGTCGTTCCCTGCGCCTTCAACGCGTTCAGCACGTCGTACGTGTGGTCGTACACCGCCTGCCGCAGCTGGCTGAACGACATCGACGCCCACGCGGCGGGCTTGTTCTGCTTGCCCGGGTCGGCCCACGAGTCGGAGTAGTGGAAGTCGACCAGCAGCTTCATGCCCTGCGCCTTGACGCGGCTCGCCATGGTAAGCACCCGGGCCTTGTTGTTGTAGGCGTCGGCCGGGTTCACCCACACCTTGAGCCGGGCGTAGTCGACCCCGCTGGAGCGCAGGATCGTGAGGGCGTCGCGCTGCGTCCCGGCGCTGTCCCGGTATACGCCGCCGCGGTCCTCGCCCTTCTTCAGCGTGGAGATGTCCACACCACGGATCTGGATCGTGCTGCCCCCTCCGCCCGTCGAAGGGCCGAACGTGACGTCGTCGAAGCTGGCCCAGTTGCCGGCGTTCGCGTTGGAGAACAGGCTGACGGTGCAGTTGCCGCCCGACACGATCACCGTCACCGAGATCTGCGTCCACGCGTCGCTGGCCGGAACTGTCGCGCGCTGCTCGCCGCTGCCGCAGTTCTTCAGGGCCAGGTAGGCGGCGTTCTGGCCACCGCCGGAGCGGATCCAGGCGCGCGCCGTGTAGCTGCCGTTGGTGAGCCCGGTCAGCGTCTGGTACGTCTCCCGCTGGTACGCCGACGACGCCCAGTGGGTGAGCCGGTTGTTGCCCGAGCGCCCGCCCGACTCGGTGTACCCGTTGCCGCTCCACCCGCTGAGCCCAGACTCAAAGCCGGCGTTGGTCAGAGTCGTGGCGGCCGCGGCGGGCGCCGCCGGCACCAGCAGGAGCACCACCGACAGTAGTGCGAGCCGTACCCTCATCAGAACCTCCCGAAGACGCGGAGCGCGGGCAGCGCCCGACCCGAGTAGTCGAAGACCGCCTGGTTCTCCCAGCCGTCCCCAGAGGACGGGTTCGCGCGCAGGAGCCGCACCGCGTCGCCGCGCCGTCCGCTCCGGTCGCGGTAAACAGCGCCGTACGCCTCGTTCTTCGCCAGGTGCGAGATGTCGGCACCCTTGATCCGCACGGGATCCAGCGCACCCCCAGCGGGGGTGACATCGTCGAAGTCCGCCCAGTCCCGTGACGACAGCGTGATCGTGCAGCGGCCGCTCACCCACGCGCTGACCGCGACCTGCACCCACAGGTCCGGGCCCGTGCGCGGCACGTCGACGCGACGATCCGCGACGCCGCAGCCGGCCAGCGCGGCAGACGCGGCGCCACCGCCGCGCACCCACACCCGCAAGGTGTACGCCCCCGGCGCGAGCCCGGCCACCCGTTGGTACGTGACAGCCTTGCCTGCGTGGCTCAGATGATGGGCACCGGTGTGGCCCCCAGTCGCGGCGGCACCGGTGCTTCTCCACCCGGCGAGGCCGTCCTCGAATCCCGGATTCTGGATGGTGGAAGCGGCTTCGGCGGCGCTGGCCGGCACTGCGCCGCCAGCGAGAATGGCGGCGAAAGCGATGGTGGCGGCTCGTAACTTCTTCATGTGAGCGCTCACAGTCACTTGACGAGGAGTTACGTACGTAACACTCCCGACATACTGTGAGCGCTTACAGCGATGGATGTCAAGAGATCCCATCCGCCCACACCGTCTCACCGCACCTCCGCGCCGCCCGGCCCGGCCGCGCCGCGCCTCCAGGTCCACGCCCGCCGCGCTACGCCTTCCCGCGCGGCCGCGCCACCTCTCCCTGTCCGCGTCGCGTTGTCCGCGTCGCGTTGTCCGCGTCGCGTTGTCCGCGTCGCGTTGTCCGCGCCGCGTTGTCCGCGTCGCGTTGTGCGCGTCGCGTTGTGCGCGTCGCGTTGTCCGCGTCACGCCCTTTCCGCCGATCAAGGGCAAACGCACGTGGTTCGATCTCTTTTCCGCGTGCGTTTGGCCTTGATCAATGGACATCTCCTTGATCGGTGAGGGAAAACGCCGCCTGGGTGCGGCGTCCGCCGGTCTGTTCGCTGCGCGTGCCCGCCGGTGCCCCGCGACGGCTACGGCCTCGGCCATTGCCCGCTTCGCGCGTATGGCGGACGAGATCTTGGCGGCTTTCGGCGCCGCATTGGGCGCCGTATCAGCCAGAACCCGTGCCAGTGAACGTTGTGGGCGCACCAGGCCGGGTGATTCGTCGCCGCGGCCCGCGGGCACCGCCGCCGGGCCGCCGCCGGGCCGCCGCCGGGCCGCCATGCCGCCGCTGCGGCGGCCGTCCGCGCGTAGATCTTGCTGAGCAGGCGGATATACCGCGCTACCTCGGCGACTTTTACCACGCGCGCCGCCCGCGGCGGTCGTTGCCTGGCTGCGGCGCACGCAGCGGACGCGAGGCGGCGGGCGTCCGCCGATCAAGGACATCCGCATCGATCAAGGGCAAACGCACGCGGAAAAGAGATCCAACCACGTGCGTTTGCCCTTGATCGACGGAAAGGGCCGCGCCGCGGAGCGCGGCGGCGGAGCGCGGCGGCGCGGCGGGGACCGGGTGGCTGGGTGGCGAGCGCCTGCGGAAGGCGCGGCAGGGGGCCCATCTGAAGCTTCCGAACTGTAAGCGCTCCCAGCTTCTGCAACCGCATGATTGCAGATGTCAAGAGCCCTATGAGTGACTCTTGACACGTCCGTCACGTGACACCAAGACTGTGAGCGCTCACATTTATGCCCGCAGATTCAACACCTTGAGAGGCTGAGATGACACGCTCACTGGGTGCGAAGATCGTGGCGATGGTTCTCGGTGCCGGCCTCGTTGCCGCCTGCGGCTCGGACTCCGATGACGGCGACAGTGGCACCACCGGTGGCAAGGTCGAGCTGAGCTTCTGGGCCTGGGCGCCCAATATCGAGAAGGTCCTCGACAAGTGGAACGCCGCCAACCCTGACATCCACGTGACGCTGAGCCGGCAGGCCGGTGGCGGCGACATCGTGACGAAGCTTCTGACCGCGCACAAGGCGGGCAACCCGCCAGACCTGGCGCAGGTCGAGTACCAGTCGCTGCCCACCCTGGTCAGCAACGACGTGCTCGCCGACATCGCCAAGGAGACCGGTGACACCAAGGGCAAGTTCGCCGACGGCGTCTGGCAGCAGGTGACCCTGGGCACCGACGCGGTGTACGGCATCCCGCAGGACGCGGGCCCGATGATGCTCTACTACCGAACCGACCTGTTCCAGCAGCACGGGCTGACCGTGCCGAAGACGTGGGAGGAGTTCGCCCAGACCGCCCGCACGGTGCGCACCAAGGCGCCGAAGCAGTACCTGACCACCTTCTCCGCGAAGGACCCGGGCTGGTTCTCCGGGCTCGCCCAGCAGGCCGGTGCCGCGTGGTGGGGCGTCGACGGCGACGCGTGGAAGGTCAACATCAACGACGCGGCGACGAAGAAGGTCGCCGACTACTGGGGTGGCCTGGTCAGCGAGGGCGCGATCGACGACCAGCCGATGTACACCCCGGAGTGGAACAAGGCGCTCAACGACGGCACCCTGCTGGCTTGGCCGAGCGCGATCTGGGGCCCGGGCGTGCTGGAGGGCAACGCGCCCGACACCAAGGGCAAGTGGGCGATGGCCCCGCTGCCGCAGTGGACGGCCGGCGAGAGCAAGACCGGTAACTGGGGTGGCTCGTCGACCGGCGTGACCGCCAAGTCCAAGAACCAGTCGGCGGCGGTCAAGTTCGCCACCTGGATGAACACCGACGCGGCGGCCACCGAGGTGCTGATCAGGGAGTGCAGCATCTACCCGGCGGCACGCGACGCGCAGGCGAGCCCCGCCCTGTCGCAGCCGCCCGCGTTCTTCCCTGCGCAGGCCGACTTTTACGCGCAGGCCAAGCAGATCGCCGAGGGCGCCGCGGGCGTCACCTGGGGCCCGAACGTCAACGTGACGTACCAGGTCTACCAGGACGCGTTCGGCAAGGCGATCACGCAGAAGTCGCCGTTCGGCGCCGCTGTGGACCAGATGCAGTCGGCCACCGTCGCGGACATGCAGAAGAACGGCTTCAAGGTCGCGAGCTGATGACCGTCGCGACGAACCGCCGGGGGAGGCGTACTGCGGCGCCGTACGTCTTCCTCGCCCCGGCGGTGCTGCTCTTCTCGCTCTTCATCCTGCTGCCGGTCGGGTACACCGCCTACCTGAGCCTGCGGAAGGTACAGGTGAAGGGCCTGGGCCTCGGGCGGGGTGCGCGCAGCGAGGTCTTCGCCGGCCTCGACAACTACCAGCGCGCGATCACCGACTCCGAGCTGTGGTCGGGCGGCTTGCGGGTGCTCCTGTACGGCCTGCTGCTGTTGCCGATCATGTTGGGGTTGGCGCTGCTCTTCGCGCTGCTGCTCGACCGGCCGCGGGTGGGCCTCCGGCGGTTCTCGCGTATCTCGATCTTCCTTCCGTACGCGGTGCCGGCGGTCATCGCGAGCATGTTGTGGGGCTTCCTGTACCTGCCGGCGATGAGCCCGCTCAACTACGTGCTCGACAGGCTGGGCCTGCCCGAGCCCAACCTGTTGAGTCCTGGCTCGGTGCTCTTCTCGATCGTCAACATCGCGGTCTGGGGCGGCGTCGGCTTCAACATGATCATCCTGTACACGTCGCTGCGCGCCATCTCACCAGAGATCTACGAGTCGGCGCGGATCGACGGCTGCTCCGAACTCCAGATCGCGCTGCGCATCAAGATCCCGCTGCTGATACCCGCGATCGTCATGACCACGGTGTTCTCTCTGATCGTGACGGTGCAGGTGTTCAGCGAGCCCTTGACGGTCCGGTCGCTCACCACGTCGATCACGTCCACCTGGACGCCGCTCATGAAGGTGTACCGGGACGCGTTCGCCGCCAACGACCTGTACTCCGCCGCGGCCACCTCGATCCTGCTGGCCGCGATCACGCTCGTGCTGTCGTTCGGTTTCCTGCGCTTCGTGCAGCGCCGCGCCTTCGGAGAGGATCGCTGATGAGCACGGCAACAGCTTCGCGGAGCTCGACGCGCCCGGCCGCCGCCGTGCCGACGGCACGGCGTCCACGCCCCGCCTTCGTACCTACCGCGGTCCTGCTGATCGGCGCCGTGTACTGCCTGCTCCCGGTCGCGTGGGTGGTGGCCGCCTCGACGAAGGCCGGCTCGACGCTGTTCACCTCGTTCACGTTCGCGCCGAGCGGTTCCTTCTTCGACAACGTGGGTGAGCTGTCCGACTACGGCGGCGGCATCTACTGGCGCTGGATGGTCAACACCGCCCTGTACGCGGGCGTCGGCGCGGGGCTGTCAGCCGGCCTGTCCGGGCTGAGCGGATACACGCTGGCGAAGTACCGGTTCGCGGGGCGGTCGGTGATCTTCAACGTGCTGCTGGCCGGCGTGCTGGTGCCGGGCATCGTGCTCGCCATCCCGCAGTACCTGATGCTCGCCAAGGTGGGCCTCACCAACACGTACTGGTCGGTGCTGCTGCCGAGCATCGTCAGCCCGTACGGCATCTACCTGGCGCGGATCTACGCCGCCGCCGCGGTGCCCGACACGATCGTCGAGGCGGCCCGGGTCGACGGTGCCAGCGAATTCCGGATCTTCCGCAGCGTCGCCCTGCCTATGATGGTGCCCGGCATGATCACCGTGTTTCTCGTGCAGTTCGTCGCTATCTGGAACAACTTCCTGCTGCCGTTCATCATGCTGGCCGACGACAGGAAGTTTCCGGTCACGCTCGGCCTGTACACGCTGCTCAACCGCGGCGCCACCGAACCCGCGCTGTACAGCCTGGTCATCACCGGTGCCCTGCTATCGATGATCCCCCTCGTCGCCGTCTTCTTGACCCTTCAGCGATATTGGCGAGTTGACCTGCTATCGGGAGCGGTCAAGTCGTGACGGAGAATAAACACGTGCCTCCCCATTCTCGATCGCAGCGGGCCCGCCCGACCATGGACGACGTCGCCGCCGTCGCCGGCGTGTCCCGCGGCACTGTGTCCCGCGCGCTCAACGGCGGGCACAACGTCAGCGGGCCGGCCCTGGAGGCGGTGCAGCGGGCGATCCGCAAGACGGGATACGTGGTCAACCAGCACGCCCGCAGCCTGGTGACCCAGCGGTCCGACTCGGTGGCGTTCATCCTCTCCGAGCCGCAGGACAGGCTCTTCGAAGACCCCAACTTCAACGTGCTGCTGCGTGGCTGCACCCGGGCGCTCGGCGAGCACGACATCACGTTGCTGCTGACCGTCGCCGGCACCCAGGAAGACCGCAAGCGGATCAGCCGGTACGTGACGGCGGGCCACGTCGACGGGGCGCTGCTGGTCTCCGACCACGCGGGCAGTCCGCTGCTGGAGGAACTCAAGGGCCGCACGCTGCCGGTGGTCACGTGTGGGCGGCCACTGGGGCACGAGCGCGAGATCTCGTACGTGGCCGCCGACGACCGCGACGGTGCCCGGCAGATGGTCAGCTACCTGCGGTCTCGGGGGCACCGGACGATCGCCACGATCACCGGCCCGCTCGACACGTCCGGTGGCGTCGACCGGCTCGCCGGATACCACGACGTGCTCGGCGAGGGCGACCCCCGGCTGGTGGTGAGCGGCGACTACACGCAGGCGTCCGGCGAGGCCGCGATGGAGCAGTTGCTGCGCCAGGCGCCCGACATCGACGCGGTGTTCGTCTGTTCCGACCTGATGGCCGCCGGCGCGATCGCCGTGCTGCGGCGGGTCGGCAAGCGGGTGCCCGACGACGTGGCGGTCGGCGGCTTCGACGACTCCAAGGTCGCCCTGGCCTCGACGCCTTTGCTCACCACGATCCGGCAGCCGCTCGGCCGGATCAGCGGCGAGATGGTGCGGCTGCTGTTGGGCCACATCGCGGGCGAGCCACCCGCCGCGGTGATCCTCCCGACCGAGCTGGTCGTACGCGATTCCGCGTGATCGCAAGGCGATGCTCTCCGAGCCCGAATCTGGCAGGCTGGTACACGTGCTGACGATACCCGTGCGCCAGGTCGGCGAGGCCGAGCGGAGTGCGGTCGAGCGGATCCTCGACCACGATCCCTTCGGTGGCGCGCAGGTGGCCGAGCGGGTCGCCACGCACGGCCTGTCGTGGTGGCGTTCCGACGGGCGGATCTACGGGTACGGCTCGCGCCGGCACCTGGAATCGCTGTGCTGGTTCGGCGGTCACCTGACGCCCGTGCTGGCCAGTCCGGCCGCGGTGACGGCCTTCGCTGACATGATCCTCGCCGAAGAGCGCGGCTGCTCGTCGATCGTCGGGCGCGCCGACGCGGTGCTCGGCCTGTGGGAGCGCCTCGTGCCGTACTGGGGGGCCGCGCGCGACGTCCGGCCGTACCAGCCACTCCTGGTCGCGGACGCCCCGCCGGCGGTGGCGGCCGACCCCGGTGTGCGGCTCGTCCGCCCGGACGAGATCGACCTGCTGTTTCCGGCGGCCGTCGCGATGTACACCGAAGAGGTTGGTGTCTCGCCGATGGGCGACGACCGCGGCCGTGGATACCGCCGAAGGATCACCGAGATGGTGCGGTCCCGCCGCGCGTACGCCCGGGTTCTGAACGGTGAGGTGGTCTTCAAGGCCGAGTTGGCGGTCGTCACCCGGCACACCGCGCAGGTCCAGGGCGTGTGGGTGGCGCCGCACTGGCGCGGGCGCGGGCTCGCGGCGGCGGCGATGGCGGCGGTGGTCCGCGACGCGCTGCGACGGGTGGCGCCGACGGTCAGCCTGTACGTCAACGGCCACAATGAGCGGGCGCAGCGGGTCTACGCCCGCTGCGGCTTCCGCCCTGCGGGCGAGTTCGCGACGATCCTGTTCTGACCGGGTCCCGCCTGGGTACATAGGCGGGCATGAAGCTTCCTGAGCCCAGGTCGTACTGGCTCGCGAGCGCATCGCCCGAGGTGCCGCCGCCGGTCACCGGCCTTCCCGACGTGGACGTCGCGGTGCTCGGCGGCGGGATCGCCGGCATTACGACGGCGTACCTGCTCAAGCGCGCCGGCCGGACGGTGGCCCTCGTGGAGGCCCGCCGGCTGCTCGGCGGCGTTACCGGACATACCACCGCAAAGGTGAGTGCCCAGCACGGCGCGGTCTACGCGAAGCTGACGGACCGGTTCGGGGCGGGCACGGCCGCCGGGTACGCGGCGGGGCAGCTCGCCGCGCTCGACTGGATCCGCTCCGAGTCGGCCGTACTAGGCGCCGACTGCGAACTGTCCACCCAGGACAGTTACGTCTACGCCGAGGGGACCGGGCACCGCGACGAGCTCAAGCGGGAAGCGGAGGCGGCTGCCGATGCGGGGCTGCGCGCCGAGTACGTCGAGGACGTCGACCTGCCGTACCCGGTGGCCGGCGCCGTGGCGGTGCGCGGGCAGGCGCAGTTCCACCCGGTGCGCTGGCTGGCCGCGCTCGCGGCCGAGATCCCCGGCGACGGCAGCTACGTCGTCGAGGGCGCGCGGGCGCTTGGCGTACGCGATGGCGTGGTCGCCACCGAGCGAGGGCGGCTGCGGGCGCGCGACGTGGTGGTGGCGACGCACACGCCGTTCCTGGACCGTGGGTTCTTCTTCGCCCGGATGGCGCCGGTGCGCGACCTCGTCGTGGCCGGTACGCCAACCGACGGCCAGCTCCCGGACGGCATGTACCTGTCCATGGACACCCGCCACTCCGTGCGTGGTGCGGGCTCGCTGGTGATCGTCCTGGGCGAGCACCACCGCACCGGTACCGTCCCGGACGCGCTCGCCCGGCACGAGGCTCTGGGGCGCTGGGCGATCGAGCGCTTCGGCCTGGCCGGCATCGACTACCGGTGGTCGGCTCAGGACAACACCACGGTCGACGGCCTGCCGTTCATCGGGCGGTACCCGTTCGGCGGCGACCACCTGTGGGTGGCCACCGGGTTCGGGCAGTGGGGCATGACCAACGGCACGCTGGCCGGCCTGCTGCTCAGTGACCTGATCATGGGTGTCGACAACCCATGGGCGCGGATCTATGATCCGGTGCGGCTCTCGGTGCGGCAGTCGGCGGTGGACTTCGCCCGCGACAACGCGGAGGTGGCCGCCCACTTCCTGAGCGACCGGGTGCGGGCGGTGATGGCCGGCGATCCGGAGCGGCTGAAGCCGGGAGAGGCCGGCGTCTTCCGGCAGGGCATCCGGCTCGTGGCGGCCCGCCGTGACGAGGCCGGCACGCTGGTCACGATGTCGGCGCGCTGCACGCACCTGGGCTGCGTGGTGCGGTACAACAACGACGAGAACTCGTGGGACTGCCCCTGCCACGGTTCGCGGTTCGACCTGGACGGCACGGTGCTGGGCGGGCCGGCGATCCGACCCTTGTCCCAGAGTTCGGGAGAATGACACGCGTTTTCAGAAAGCCCACGCACTGTCGGTAATCGCCTAGCTACGCTTTGTAACGACCGACCGCGATGCAGGTTACGGCCAGTGGGGTGAGCACCGCGATGGGGCGGATCGTCAAGCAAGTCTCTGAAGGCACCACGAAGTACTACTGGTATCCAGGTGACAAGAAGGAGTGGATCCGCGCCGCCGTCGCTCTCGGCGTCGGCGGGGCCGCGTTCGGACTGTCGATGCTTCTGACCCGGAGCCTCCTGCTGGCCACCGTCGTGGGCACCTCCGCCACCGCCGTGGTGGCCGGGCTCAACTTCGGCAGGCGCGACGCACGGGCCCTTGCGGGCTTTCCCGACCTCGGTGACCGAGCCGCCCGGCGCGCCGCGGTGGGGCACGCCGGCAAGGCCGTCTGGCGGGCGCTCGCCCACGGGTTCGGCGGTGCCGCCGCGGCGGTACTCATCCTGAACCTGCCGCACCGCGGCGCCGTCGCCGACTGGATCCTGCCGATCGTGCCCGCCATCGCGGGTGCGCTCGCCCACCAGCTCGGCATGCTGTGGGAGCAGCTGAGCGCGTCGGCGTCGACGCCGGGTCCGGCCTCAACGCCGGCATCGGAGGCGGCCGAAGCGCCTAAGGAGCCGGCTCTTCAGAGCTGACGCCCGGCGGCGCCGGCGGCGCCACCGCACCCGGCGCCGCTGGTTGGGCCGCACCCTGTCGCGGCGGCGCGGGCCAGTTTGCGGGTGGCGGCGCGGGCCAGCCGTAGGGAAGGCCAGCGTAGGCGGGCGGCGGCGGTGCCGGGCGCGGCGGCCAAGGCGACGGATCGGGTACCGCGTCCGTCAGCCCGCGGCGCCGGGCCAGCAGCAGGACCACCGCCGCGAACCCGCACACGACCGCCATGTCCAGTACAGCCAGGTAGCCGGGCGCGTCGGCCAGCGTCTCATCCGTGTCGAGCCCACCGAGTGCCGCCGCGACCAGGAACGCGAGCAGGTTCGTAAGCACATGCAGCGCGATGCCGGCCTCCAACCCCCCGGTGCGTACGGTCAGCCAGCCCGTCGCCGCGCCGAATACTGCCAGCGCGGCGAAACCCCACGGTGTACCCCAACCATGCGCCGCACCGAACAGCACCGCCTGCAACGCGATCGGCACCAACGGCCCGCGCAGGTACGAACCGATCGCCTGGAGCAGCCACCCTCGGAAGAGGAACTCTTCCGCACTCGCCTGCAGCGGCACGAGGAGCACGAGCATCAGCGCGGCGAGCAGGAACTCCGGCCACCCCACCCAGGTCGCCGCCGCCGGCGCCACGTCGTCGCCGATCAGGGTGCCCACGCCGATCAGCACCAGCACGAAGAACAGGGCCACACCCATGCACGTGCCCAGCCAGCGCAGCCGGAGCCGGCCGGTCACCGACACGAGCGTCCCCGGCGGGCGGCGCTGGATCAGCCAGGCCGCCAGAAACAGCAGCGGCGTCAGGATCGCAAGGCTCAGCAACAACGCGGCCGTGCCGGCGATCGGCCCGACGTCGGGGAGGCCATCCGCGCCCGCCGGCAGGCCAGCCGCCTCGGTGAAAACGAGCACGACGCAGCCGACCGCCACAAGGATGAAGATGTAGGCCCCGAGAAACGCAACGGTGCCGACGATCGGGCGCCACCAGCGGTGCCGGTCGGTGCGAGCAAGTCGGTGATACGGCGTGCCGGGCAGGGGCGGGCTCGTCATGAGCATCCACACTACGTACCGATGGGGGCGCTCTCGCGCCCCCTGTCGCCCACCGTCGCAGCCCCTTGGCAGTACGGCGGCAAGGACTTCACATCGGCTACCGCTCCTATGCGGTTGTTACCCATCTTTCAGCCCAGGTACTCAGGGAACGTCCGCCAGGTGGCTGACTTTTTTGAGCACCCGTACCCACGACTGGCGTACCCGCTTACGGCACCCTGTGGGGTATGACCGTTCCGATCCAGCGCAAGAACACCACCGCGTTTTTCGTCCAGGCTGGACTGTCGTTCGCCGTTTCGGTAACCGCGGTCGGCGTGGGCATCGCGTACCTGCCGATCGGACCGTGGATCCGCGCGTTCCTGGCGATCGGTGTTCTCTACGTTGTCACGTCCGCGTTCACCTTGGCCAAATGCGTCCGCGACCAGCAGGACGACTCCGAGGTGGTAACGAGGGTCGACCAGGCCCGCCTGGACAAACTCCTGTCCGACCACGACCCCTTCAAAGTCCCCAGCACCACGCCTTAACCCACCATGCCGCGCCCCGCGCGCCCCTCCCACCATGCCGCGCCCCGCGCGCCCCTCTCTCCCGTCGATCAAGGGCAAACGCACGTGGTTCGATCTCTTTTCCGCGTGCATTTGCCCCTGATCGACGCAGATGGCCTTGATCGGCGACCCCGCCGCCGCGTCGTCGCGCTGACGTGCGGCCATTCGCCGGCGCCGCTGCCTCTGCCGCGCCCGACCTCCCCGCCGCCTGACCACCCCGGGCCGCGGCGCGGGATCGCCTAACTCACGGCATGGATCAAGGAGATCCGCATGGATCAAGGACAAACGCACGCGGAAAAGAGATCCAACCACGTGCGCTAGCCCTTGATCGACGAGGAGAGACGGGCCCTGGGGACCGGACGCCGCGCGGGGCGCGAGGGCGCGCGGGGGAGACGGGGCGCGGGGGACGGGGTTAGGCGCCGGTGCGGTGGGAGCGGGGGGTGGCTATGTGGAGGTCGGCGTTGATTTGGGCGACCGTGGCAAGCAGGCTGGGGAGGAGGTCGCGGCGGATCGACTCGACCGAGTTGCGGCTGGCGTGTACGGAGATGTTGGCGGCGGCGACCACGGTTCCGGTGCGGTCGCGGATCGGGGCCGCCACCGAGCGCAGCCCCTCCTCCAGCTCCTGGTCGACGATCGCGTACCCCTGCGCACGCACCCGTCGCAGCTCGGCCCGCAAGCCGTCAGCGGTGGTGATCGTGCGCGCGGTCAGCCGGTTGAGTTTCGCCCGGCTGAGGTATGAGTCCATCTGCTCGTCGGTGAGGTGGGCCAGCAGTACGCGCCCCATTGACGTGGCGTGTGCCGGAAAGCGGGTGCCGACGTTGATCGCCACGGTCATGATGCGCGAGGTGGGCACCCGGGCCACGTACACCACGTCGTCGCCGTCGAGCACGCACACCGACGACGACTCGCGCACGTGGGCGACCAGCCGTTCCAGGTGTGGTTCGGCGACCTCGGGCAGCGAGATGCTCGACAGGTAGGCGTAGCCGAGCTCCAGTACGCGCGGCGTGAGGCTGAACAGCCGCCCGTCCGTGCGTACGTATCCCAGATCGGTGAGGGTGAGCAGGAAGCGTCGCGCGGCGGCCCGGGTCAGATCACAGATGCGCGCCACCTCGCTGAGCGTCAGCTCAGGATGGTTGGCGTCGAAAGCGCGGATCACCGCGAGGCCGCGCTCCAGCGACTGTACGAAGTGGGCCTCGCGCCCCGGCTCGGTCATGCGAATGACCCGCGTGAGCGGACGCGAGTGCCAGCTGGTTCAGTCATCATTCCCCCTCGGCCAGCACCCGCTGCGCGATCGCCAGCGCGCTGTTCGCTGCCGGCACACCAGCGTAGATGGCCGTGTGTAGCAGCACCTCGCCGATTTCGTCAGCCGTCAGGCCGTTTCGGCGGGCCGCCCGGACGTGCATGGCCAGCTCTTCGTCGCAGCGCAGCGTTGCCAGCACGGCGAGGGTGATGCAGCTGCGGGTGCGCCGGTCGAGGCCGTCGCGGCCCCAGACCGCCCCCCAGGCGTACCGGGTGATGAGGTCCTGGAACGGTTTGGTCAGCTCGGTGGTGTTGGCGATGGCCCGGTCGACGTGCGCGTCGCCGAGTATCGCCCGCCGCACCGCCATGCCCTCGTTGTACGCGGTGTCTGCCATTGGATCAGCCATCGAGATGCTCCAGGATCAGTGCGGTCACCGTGTCGGCCTGCTCGATGTTGGCGAGGTGTGCGGCGTGGGGCACGATCGCCATCCGGGCGCTGGGGATGGCGGCGGCGATGCTGGCGCCGTGTGCGGGCGGGGTGGCCGGGTCGTCGGCGCCGGCGATCACCAGCGTGGTCGCGCGCACAGTGGGGAGTACGCCCGTGAGGTCCATGCGTTCGATGGCGCCGCAGCACCCGGCGTACCCTTCGGCTGGCGTGGTTGCGATCATGTCGCGCAGGCCGGTCGCCACCTCCGGGTTGCGGGCCGCGTACTCCGGTGTCAGCCACCGCGACACGACCGCATCGGCCAACGCGGCGGTGCCCTGCTCGCGCACCGTCCGAGCCCGGTCTACCCACATCTCCGGCGGGCCGAGCCGCGGCGACGTGCAGCACAGCACCAGCCGGTCGATCCGGTCGGGAGCGTACGCGGCGAGCCACATGCCGACCATGCCGCCGAGCGAGACGCCGCAGAAGTGCGCCTTGGCCGCGCCGAGACGATCGAGCAGCGCGATCACGTCGTGGCCGAGGTCGGCGATCGTGTACGGCCCCGGCGGCACCGGCGACTTCCCGTGCCCCCGCATGTCGAACCGCACGACCTGGAAGCGCGAGCTGAGCCGCGCGGCCTGTGCGTCCCACATCCGGAGCGTGCTTCCCAGCGATCCGCTGAGCACGAGCACCGGCGCCTCGGAAGGCCCCTCAACGACGTGGTGGACGGCGACAGCGTTCACGGCCTCTCCCGGGACGAGTGGTGGCGCAGGGCAGTATCCACAAGGGAGCCTGCGTGGCCTGTGTAGGTTGTCAGGTCCAGCAGGGACGGGTCCACCTCCGGAAAGGCGTCAGCCAGGGGCTGGCCTGACGCCAGAACCGAGCGGACCTTGTCGTGGGCCGCGTCCGGGCCCAGAGACGAAGACAGAGCCGCCGCTACGCGCTCGGCTATGAGGGCGTCGCCGCTCAGATCCAGGTTCGCTCGCATCTTCGCCGCGTGGATGTCCAGGTTGGTGAGGCTTTCGCGGAGCCAGTACGCGGCTGATCCGGTGCTCACGAGCAGTGTGCGGAGTGGACGCCATTCGGCGTGCCAGCCGCCGGCCGCCCGCTGGTGCTCCTGAGCCATCGCTCCCAGTAGCGTGGCGACCAGTCCGGGTGCCTGCGCCGCGCACGCGCTCGCCGAGACGGCGGCGACCGGGTTGCGCTTGTGCGGCATCGCGGACGAGCCACCCGGCCGCCCCTCGCTGACCTCGCCGACTTCGGTCTGGGAGTACAGGACGATGTCGCGGGCCGCTTTGCCGACCGCGCCGGCGGCAGTGCCCAGCGCGCCGGCCAGGTCCGCGACGCGGGTGCGGTCGGTGTGCCACGGCAACAGCGGCTCGGCGAGCCCGAGTTCGCGAGCCAATCTGCCCACAGTGGACGGTGTGAGTGCGGCCAGCGTGCCGGCGGCGCCGCCGAGCTGCGCGGCCAACCGGTGTGCGCGCACCTGGGCGAGCCGGTCAGCTGCCTGGTCCAGGGCGGTGAGCCAACCGGCCGCCACCAGGCCGAACGTGGTAGGCAGCGCCTGCTGGAGCAGCGTGCGGGCGGCCACCGGGGTGTCGCGGTGCACCTCGGCGAGCCGGGCCGCTGCGTCGGCGGCGCCCGCCAGGTCGTCGAGGAGCGGGCCGAGTGCCCGGTGCGCGACCAGCATCGTCGCCGAGTCCAGGATGTCCTGGCTGGTCGCTCCCTTGTGGACATACGCGGCGGCCGCCGGTGATACGCCGGCGCGCAGTGCGCGTACCAAGGGAATCACCGGATTGCCGGCACCCGCCGCCGCGGCGCCGAGCTCGGCGATGTCGAAGCGGGCGGCGCGGCACGCGCCGGAGATCTCCTCCGCGATGTCCGTGGGGGCGTCGCTGGCCCGCGCGAGCGCGGCCTCGACGTCGAGCATGGCCGCCAGCCAGGCCGGGTCGGCGACCGCCTCGCGGACCGCACCGGCCGCGAGCACCCCGCCGAAGAGCTCAGACATCGAAGAAGACGGTCTCTTGCTCGCCCTGGAGGCGGATGTCGAAGCGGTACCCCTTGTCTTCGGGCACGGCCAGCAGGGTCGCGCGCCGGTCGGCGGGCACCGCGAGCAGCACCGGGTCGGCGGCGTTCGCGTCGGGCTCGTCGGCGAAGTAGATGCGCGTGACGACCCGGTGCAGCAGGCCGCGGGCCAGCACCGACACGTCGATGTGCGGCGCCTGCGGCACCCCGCCAGGTCCAGGAACGGGGCCCGGCTTGAGAGTGCGGATCGCGTACCGGCCGGTGTCGTCGGTGGGGCACCGGCCAAAACCCCGAAACCCGGAAACCGCGCCGCGCGGGTCGTCGGGGTGGTCGAAGCACCCCTGCGGGTCGGCCTGCCAGGTTTCGACCAGAGCATCGGGTACCGGGTCACCCGCGCCATCGGTCACGATGCCGTGCACCCAGAACCCGCTCGGGTCGGCGTCGAGGACCACGAACGGCCCGTCGGGCCAGGGCAGGCCGATCGACAGGAACGGCCCGACGGTCTGCGACGGCGTTTCGCTCATTTGACCGACTCCATCGGCGTCTGCTCGCGCCCGCGCAGCACGATGTCGAATTCGAACGCCAGCGCCCACGCCTCGACGCTGTTGGCCAGGTCGAAGCGGGAGATCAGCCGGGATCGAGCCGCCTCCGGCACCGAGTTGTAGACCGGGTCGTAGGCGAAGAGCGGGTCGTCGGGGAAGTACATCTGCGTGACGAGGCGCTGCGTGAACGCCCGGCCGAACAGCGAGAAGTGGATGTGCGCCGGCCGCCAGGCGTTGTAGTGGTTGCCCCACGGGTACGCGCCGGGCTTGATGGTGACGAACCTGTATCGCCCCTGGGAATCGGTAAGTGCCCGGCCCACGCCCGTGAAGTACGGGTCGAGCGGGGTGTCGTGCTGATCCCACTTGTGCAGGTACCGCCCGCCGGCGTTGGCCTGCCACAGCTCGACGAGCGTGTTCGGCACCGGACGGCCATCGCTGTCGCGCACCTGGCCGTGCACGATGATGCGCTGCCCCGTCGCCTCGCCGTCGGGGTGCTTGGTCAGGTCGGCGTCGGCGGCGGTGACCCGGCCCTCGCCGAGCAGCGGTCCGGTGATCTCGGTGAGCGTGTGTGGCAGCAGGATGGGCGCCTGGCTAGGTGCGCGCAGGACGGTCGACTTGTATCCGGGCGAGAGCAGCGGCGGGTGCGTCGCGCCGTCGTCGCGCCGGTAGCCGGCCACCCCTGGTAACCCTTGTGTCGGTAAGGGACCCGTGGCGACCATCGACGGCGAATGACCTGAATTCCGGTTGGCTTTAGTCATCGCCCCTCCTCGGGTCCAGCTTGCCGGTTCAGCTCACGTAGTGCGGCCAACTCGGCCGCCGTTGGCTCGGGCGTCGTGCCCAGGGTGCCAGACACGGCGAGCGGCCAGCCGGTCGCGGCGCTCGCCTGCCCCGGGTCGACGCCTGGGTGCACCTGGGTCAGGGTCAGCTCGGCGGTCTCCGGATCGGGCTCCAGGATGCCCAGGTCGGTGATGACCAGGACCGGTCCGCGCCCGGTGAGGCCGAGGCGGGCCCGGTCGCCGGGGCCCGCGCCGTACCCGACCGAGGTGACGAAGTCGACCCGCTCGACGAACGCGCGCGTGCTCTGCTTGGCGATCACGATCACCTCGCGGCACGACGCGGCGATCTCGGGGGCTCCGCCGGCGCCGGGGAGCCGCACACGGGGGGATCGGTAGTCGTCACCGATCACCGTCGTGTTGATGTTGCCGTACCGGTCGATCTGGGCCGCTCCCAGGAAGCCGACGTCGATCCGGCCGGGCTGGAGCCAGTAGTTGAAGATCTCCGGCACCGAGACGACCGCGTCGGCGGTCTCGGCCAGTACCCCATCGCCGATGGAAAGGGGCAGCGTGCCCGGCTTGGCGCCGATCGTGCCTGACTCGTAGATCAGTACCAGGTCGGGTGCGTGCGTGCGGCGCGCGAGGTTGGCGGCCGTGCTGGGCCGGCCGATGCCGACGAAGCATCGCACGCCGTCGCGCAGCGCTCGCGCGGCCGCGATGGTCATCATCTCGTCGGCGCTCCAGCTCACGTGCGGACCTCGCGCATGACCGTGCCGGCGAGCCAGGCGGTGAACGCGTCGCGGTCGCGGCTGATCGCGTCCCATGCCTGGTAGTAGTCGTTGTCGCGTTCGCTGTAGCCCATCGCGTATGAGGGGTGGGCGCCGCCGGGGACCTCGGCGATGTAGGTGATCGCCCAGTGCGGCAGGATCATCGCCCCCGCACGGGGGTCGAGGTGGTCGACGACCTCTTCGACGGTGACGAGCGAGCGCTTCGACGCCAGCAGGACCTCTTTGTGTACCCCGGTGATGCCCCACATCTGCACGTTGCCTGCCCGGTCGGCGCGCTGGGCGTGCACGATGCCGACGTCCGGGTTGAGGGCGGGCACGGCGGTGAGCATCTCGCCGGTGAACGGGCAGGTGATCGGCTTGATCGTGGGCGTCTGCTCGACGAGGTCGGTGCCGACGTATCCGCGCAGCACCGCGAACGGCAGCCCGGCGGCGCCGGCGACGTACCGGTTGGCCATGCCGGCGTGGCTGTGCTCTTCGATCTCCAGCGGCACCGGCCACCCGTTCTGCACGGCGTCGCGGAACCGGTGAAGCGAGCCCACGCCGGGGTTGCCGGCCCAGGAGAAGACCAGCTTGCGCGCGCAGCCGGCGCCGATCATCTGGTCGTACACGATGTCGGGCGTCATCCTCACCAGGGTGAGGTCGCGCCGGCCCTGCCGGATGACCTCCTGTCCGGCCGCGACGGGGATGAGATGGGTGAAGCCCTCCAGCGCCACGGTCGCCCCATCTGAGACCAGATTGGCGATCGCATCCCGCAGCGAGGTTATCTCCCCCATGCGACCATCCTTGTGCGTGTGTAGAACATTGGTTCGCTAAGCGAACCGTACTTCCGCCTGTTGGTGCTGTCAAAGGTCTCCATTGACGTGAGCGGCGTCACGGGATTACGTTCATTATGAGAACCGATGTTCGACATACGCACAACTCTTCGGAGGTCCCATGGCACGGCCCTTCGCTGTCCTTTGCGCCGTCGGAGCTCTCCTTTTCGCCACGGCCTGCGGCGACGAGTCCGAGTCGCCGGAGACGTCCACGCCCGGCCAGGAGGGCAGCACCAAGGTGACCGTGGGCGTGATCCCGATCGTCGACGTCGCGCCGATCTATCTCGGCAAGGAGAAAGGCTTCTTCGCCAGCCGCGGCATCGACCTGGCGATGGAGAGCGGTCAGGGCGGCGCGGCGATCGTGCCGGGCGTGGTCAGCGGGCAGTTCCAGTTCGGCTTCAGCAACGTGACGTCGCTGATGATCGCGCAGACCAAGAACGTGCCGATCAAGATCGTGGCGAATGGCGTCGCCTCCACGGGGCGGGCCGACGCCGACTTCGGTGGCGTGACCGTCAAGGGCGACAGCCCGATCCGGTCCGCCAGGGATCTCGCCGGCAAGAAGGTCGCCGTCAACACGCTGCAGAACATCGGCGACACGACGGTGCGCGAGTCGGTCCGCAAGGCCGGCGGCGACCCGAAGTCGATCCAGTTCACCGAGATCGCGTTCGCCCAGATGCCCGCCGCGCTGGCCGCTGGCCAGGTCGACGCCGCCTGGGTCGTCGAGCCGTCGCTGTCGGCCGTCAAGGCGCAGGGCGGCCGGGTCGTCGCGTGGAACTACGTGGACGCGGCGCCGGACCTCACCGTCGCCACGTACTTCGCGTCAACCAAGCTCATCCAGGACGACCCGGATCTCGTCAAGCGCTTCTCCGAGGCGATCAACGAGTCGCTGGCGTACGCCGACGCGCATCCCGACGAGGCGCGCAAGATCCTCGGCACGTACACGAAGATCGACCCGAAGGTCGTGGAGACCCTGACGCTGCCGAAGTGGCCCACCGAGATCAACAAGGCGTCGCTGGAGACGCTGTCGCAGCTGGGCAGGGGCGACGGCGTATTCGGTGACAAGACACCTGACCTGGGCAAACTGCTGCCATGAGGGGCCGCGTTCCATGAGGGCGAGAGGGGCGTCGCCGGCGGTGCTCGGGTTGCTCGGGCTCGCCGGCCTCCTCGCCCTGGTCGAGGCGCTGCCGCACACCGGCCTGGTCTCGGCCGACTTCCTGCCGCCCACCAGCCGGATCGCCAGCGCGCTGGCCGGCGAGCTGGGTGACAGCGAGTTCTGGTACGCCCTGCGGGACACCCTCGTCGCGTGGGCGATCGGGCTGGCCATCGCGGTCGGCGCCGGCGTGGTCGCCGGCTTCGTGATCGGCACGGTGCCGGGGCTGCGGGCGTTCACCGCGTCGACCATCGAGTTCCTGCGGCCGATCCCGTCGGTCGCGCTGATCCCGCTGGCGGTGCTGATGTACGGCACCGAACTCCAGTCGACCCTCATGCTCGTCGTGTACGCGTCGTTCTGGCAGGTGCTGATCCAGGTGCTCCACGGCGTACAGGACGTCGACCCGGTGGCCGACGAGACGGCGCGCAGCTACGGGCTCGGCCTGTGGGCGCGCATCCGGCACGTGCTCTGGCCCACCGCCCTGCCGTACGTGATGACCGGCGTCCGGCTCGCGGCAGCCGTCGCGCTGGTCCTCGCCATCACGGCGGAGCTGGTCATCGGCGCGCCCGGCCTCGGCAGCCGGATCGCGGTCGCGCAGGCGTCGAACGCGGTGCCCGACATGTACGCCCTGGTGGCGGTCACCGGGCTGCTCGGCGTCGCCATCAACCTGGGTGCCCGGCGCGTCGAGCGCCGCCTGCTGCGGTGGCACCAGTCGGTGCGGGGCGAGGTGGTCGTATGAGGATCGCCGGCCGCATGGTGCTGGCCGTGGCACTGCCCGCCGTGCTCTTCGCGATCTGGTGGTTCGCGACCGCCAACAGCACCAACTTCTACCTGCCGCCGCTACGCGAGATCCTGCGCATCTTCCCCGACGTGTGGACCGGTGACCGGCTGCGCACCGACGTGCTGCCCAGCCTCCTGCGGCTGGCCGCCGGATACACGCTCGCGGTGGTGGCCGGCATCGCCCTCGGCGTACTCGTCGGCAGCTACCGCGCGGTCCGCGCCGTACTGGAGCCGGTGCTGGAGTTCTTCCGCGCGATCCCGCCACCGGTACTGGTACCCGTCATCATGCTTTTCGCCGGCATCGGCGACACAATGAAGGTCGTGGTCATCGCGGCGGGCTGCGTGTGGCCGATCCTGCTCAACACCGTCGAGGGCGTGCGCGCCGTCGACTCGGTGCTCGCTGACACCTGCCGCTCGTACCGGATCAGCGGTCCCGCCCGGCTGCGCCACCTGGTGCTGCGCGGCGCCAGCCCGCAGATCGCGGCCGGCATGCGCCAGGGGCTCTCGATCGCCATCATCCTCATGGTCATCAGCGAGATGTTCGCCGCCAGCAACGGGTTGGGCTTCGCGATCGTCCAGTTCCAGCGCGGTTTCGCGATCCCCGACATGTGGAGCGGCATCCTGCTGCTCGGCCTGATCGGCCTGGTCTTGTCTCTGCTCTTCCGCCTCGTGGAGAGCCGGGCGCTGGCCTGGTACCACGGGCTGCGCCGCGTCCAGCGCGGTTCGTGAGGTGAAAGGAAAGCGATGCTCCTAGAAGTCCAGGGCCTGCGGAAGGTGTACGAGGGCAAGGAACGCCAGGTCGAGGCGATCCGCGACCTGACGTTCGGTGTCGACGCTGGCGACCTGGTCTGCGTGGTTGGCCCGTCCGGATGCGGCAAGACCACGCTGCTCAAGTGCATCGCGGGGCTCCTCACGCCGACCAGCGGAGATGTGCAGCTCGACAGCCGGCGGGTGTCGGGCCCACCACCGGGCATGGCGGTGGTGTTCCAGGAGTACGGCCGCAGCCTCTTCCCGTGGATGAGCGTGCGCGACAACGTCGAGCTGCCGCTGCGGCAGAAGAAGCTGCCGCGGGCCAGGCGGCGTTCGCTGGTTGACGACGCCTTGTCGGCGGTCGGGCTCGCAGACACCCATGACGCGTACCCCTGGCAGCTCTCCGGCGGCATGCAGCAGCGCGTGGCGATCGCCCGCGCGGTCGCGTACCAGCCTGACGTGCTCTTGATGGACGAGCCGTTCGCGGCCGTCGACGCCCAGACCCGCGCGGACCTGGAAGACCTTATCCGCGACCTGTGGCACAAGCTCGGCGTCACCATCCTCTTCGTCACACACGACATCGACGAGGCCGTGTACCTCGGCCAGCGCGTGATCGTCCTGTCGTCCTCTCCGACCGGGGTCCGCGAAGACGTCGACATCGACCTGCCCGACGCTCGCGACCAACTGCACACCCGCTCCGACAGTCGCTTCACCGAGCTCCGGTCGCACATCTACGCCCAGATCCAGGCGGCCAAGCGCGAATCCACCTCAGGGAGAACCGATGCTGCTCGAGACAGCAACCTGGCAAAGCAAGTTCTTCAGTAACGGCTGGGCCGCCGGAGAGGGCGGCGACGCCCCCGTCGAAGACCCGGCCACCGGCGCCGAGCTGGGCCGGGTCGGCATCGCCGGGCCTTCCGACGTCGCGGCCGCTGCCCGGGCCGCCGCGGCGGCGCAGCCGGCCTGGGCCGCGCTGCCGCACCCCGAGCGCGCGGCGGTGCTACGCCGCGCCGGCGACCTGTGGCGGGAGCACGCCGAAGAGGTACGCGACTGGATCGTGCGCGAGACCGGTGCGGTGGCGCCGAAGGGCGACTTCGAGATCGGCGTCGCCGCGCAGGAGTGCTACGAGGCCGCCGCGCTGCCCTCCCGACCGTATGGCGAGCTGCTGCCCAGCCTCGACGGGCGCCTCAGCATGGCGCGCCGGGTGCCCGCCGGCGTGGTCGGGGTGATCTCGCCGTTCAACTTCCCGCTGATCCTGTCGATCCGGTCGGTGGCGCCGGCGCTCGCGCTCGGCAACGCCGTCGTCCTCAAGCCCGACCCGCGCACCGCCGTGAGCGGTGGCCTGCTGATCGCCCGCATCCTCGAAGAGGCCGGACTGCCGGCCGGCCTGCTGCACGTGCTGCCCGGCGGGGTGCCGGCGGGCGAGGCGCTGATCGTCGACCCACACGTGCGGGTGATCTCGTTTACCGGGTCGACCGCCGCCGGCCGCCGCGTCGGCGCGCTCGCCGCCGAGCACCTCACCCGCGCGCACCTCGAACTCGGCGGCAACTCCGCCGTCGTGGTGCTCGACGACGCCGACCTCGACCGCGCGGTCTCGGCCTCCGCGTGGGGCTCGTTCAACCACCAGGGGCAGATCTGCATGACCACCGGGCGGCACCTGGTGCACGAGTCCCTGTACCACGAGTTCGTGGACCGGCTCGCGAAGAAGGCCGACGCCCTCCAGCTGGGGCCGGTGATCGACGCGGGGCAGCGCGACAAGATCCACTCACTGGTGACCGCGAGCGTCGAGGCGGGCGCGCGGCTGGCGGCCGGCGGCACCTTCGAGGGGCTCTTCTACCGGCCGACCGTGCTCGCCGACGTGCGGCCCGACATGCCGGCGTACGCGAGCGAAGTCTTCGGGCCGGTGGCGCCGGTCGCCCGGTTCGGCAGCCTCGACGAGGCCGCCGAGCTTGCCGCCGGTAGCGAATACGGGCTGTCGCTGGGCATCATCACCCGCGACGTGATGAAGGGCCTAGCCCTCGCCGACCGGATACCGACGGGCATCGCGCACATCAACGACCAGACCGTCAACGACGAGGCCAACGCGCCCTTCGGCGGCGTGGGTGCGTCCGGCACCGGCTCCCGATTCGGCGGTGCCGCCGCGAATGTGGAGGCGTTCACGGAAACCCGGTGGGTCACGGTCCGCGGCGACGTCCCTGCCTACCCTTTCTGACATGGAGGCCTTTGTCGTAGGGGGAGTCCGCACCCCGTTCGGTAAGTACGCGGGTGCGTTGTCCGGGGTACGGCCGGACGACCTGGCGGCGCACACCATCCGGTCCCTGGCCGCCAGGCTGCCGTCCGTCGACTGGTCGGCGGTCGACGACGTCGTGCTCGGCTGCGCCAACCAGGCCGGCGAAGACAACCGCAACGTCGCCCGGATGGCCGCGCTGCTCGGCGGGCTCCCCGAGCACGTCTCCGGCACCACAGTCAACCGGCTCTGCGGCTCCGGGCTCGACGCGGTGGCGTACGCCGCGCGGTCGATCAAGGCAGGCGAGGCCGACCTGGTCATCGCGGGCGGCGTCGAGAGCATGAGCCGGGCTCCGTTCGTGATGCCCAAGGCCACGACGCCGTTCGCGCGCACCGCCGAGATCTACGACACGACGATCGGCTGGCGGTTCGTCAACCCGCTCATGCGGGCCGGCTGGGGCACCGACTCGATGCCGGAGACCGCCGAAAACGTGGCCGCCGCGTACGAGATCTCCCGGGAGGCGCAGGACGAGTTCGCGCTGCGCTCGCAGGAGCGGGCGGCCAAGGCGCGGTCCCGCCTCGCGCTGGAGATCGCCCCGATCGAAGTACCGGCGGGGCGGCGCGGCGAGACCGCACTCGTCGAGGCGGACGAGCCGCCCCGGGAGACGTCGCTCGCCAGGCTCGCCGCACTGCCCACCCCGTTCCGGGAGGGCGGCACGGTCACCGCTGGCAACTCCTCGCCGGTCAACGACGGCGCCGCCGCGCTGCTCGTCGCGAGCGAGACGGCCGTGCGCCGGTACGGCCTGACACCCCTGGCCCGCGTCGTGGGCGCGGCGTCCGCGGGCGTGCCGCCGCGCGTGATGGGTGTGGGGCCCGTACCGGCCACCCGGCGGCTGCTCGACCGGCACGGGCTCGGGATCGGCGACCTGGACGTCGTGGAGCTCAACGAGGCGTTCGCCGGGCAGGCGGTGGCGGTGCTGCGCGAACTCGGCCTGCCCGAAGACGCCGAGCATGTCAACCCCAACGGCGGCGCGATCGCGCTCGGCCATCCACTGGGCGCCAGCGGGGCCCGCCTCGCGCTCACCGCAGCCGTTGAACTCGGTCAGCGAGGGTCCAGGTACGCGTTGTGCACGATGTGTATCGGTGTGGGCCAAGGCATCGCGCTACTCCTCGACGCGGCATGACTCGCGCGTATGCTCAGCGCGTGGAACTTCCAGGAGGCCAGCCGACAGACATCGACCTGACGCGCCCGAGCGCCGCCCGGGTCTACGACTACTTCCTCGGCGGAGCTCACAACTTCGAGGTCGACCGCCACCTGGCCGAGCAGATCGCCAGCACGACGCCCAACCTGGCCGACACCATGCGCGCCGGCCGGGCCTTCCTGCGACGGGCCGTGCGATACCTGGTCGACGAGGGCGTCGACCAGTTCCTCGACATCGGCTCCGGCATCCCGACCGTCGGCAACGTGCACGAGGTGGCGCAGGCGGCCAACCCCGCCGCCCGGGTGGTCTACGTCGACGTCGACCCGGTCGCGGTCATGCACAGCCGGTCCATTCTGGAGGGTAACGACCTCGCTGGCGTCATAGAGGCCGACATGCGCGAGCCCGACCGGATTTTGACCGACTCGCAGAAAATGGGGCTGATCGACCTGAGCCGCCCGGTTGCGGTGCTGCTGGCCGGCGTCGTGCACTTCGTGCCCGATGACGACCGGCCGGCCGAAGCGGTCGCCATGCTCCGTGACGCCGTGCCGGGCGGCAGCTTCCTCGTCGTCTCACACTCCACATTCGACAAGCAGCCGCAGGAGATGCTCGACGCGCAGCGCCTGTCCTCGCGCACCGCGACAGAGATCACGCTGCGCTCGCACGCCGAGATCGCCGGGTACTTCGGCGACTTCACGCTCGTGGAGCCGGGCCTGGTGTTCCTGCCCCAGTGGCGGCCCGAGTCACCGGGCGACGTCGACGACCACCCCGAGCGGTTCGGCGCCTACGGCGGCGTCGGCCGCAAACCTGTCGAGTAAGCCCTAGATCGGGCCGGAGGCAGCGATAGAGGAGTTCAGTCAGGCGGGAGCGGAACGGTACGCGACCCTATGGGCGCGTGCCGGGGATGCGCTCGGCTTTGTGCCGATGAGCCCCCAGGAAACCGAGCGGATGCTGCTGCGGCACACCGTCACGCTCGCCGACGCGCTGCTCGCAGAGCCATTCCGCACCGAGCCGGGCCACATCGTCGGCCGTGCCCTTGTCGACGCCCACTTCACGGCGCCCGAGTTCCTCGACCAGACGCTCGTGACGTTCGGGCGCTCGTTTCTCGCCCACGTTGTGCCTTCGGCTCCCGGGGTGCCCGACCTGGCTGACCGGGCAGTCGCGTTGCAGGCGGCCATCGCCACCGGATACGCGCGGGCGCTGCGCGACCGCACCTTCGCCCAGCAGGAGCGGATCAGCCAGGCGGTGTGGGCCGCGCGCAACCAGATCGAGCAGGCGCTGCGGGCCAGCGAGGCGCGCTTCCGGGCCCTGTTCGCGGGCGCCGCCATCGGCATCGGCATCGGCGACATGGAAGGCAACATCGTCGATGTCAACCAGGCGTTCGCGGAAATGCTCGGATACACCGTCGAAGAGCTGCGCGAGATCAACGTCGCCGAGCTGTTCTACCCCGACGACACCCCCGGCATGTGGGAGCTGTACGCCGAGCTGCTCGAAGGCAAGCGAGACAGCGCCCGCCTCGAAAAGCGGTACTACCGCAAGGACCGTAGCATCGTCTGGACCGACCTGGCCGTCTCGCTGATCCGCGACGAAGAGGGCCGCCCGCGGTTCACGGTCGCGATGCTCGAAGACATCACCGACCGGTACGAGCTACAGGAACGGCTGCGTTTCCAGGCCCTGCACGACCCGCTCACCGGCCTGCCCAACCGCACCCTCTTCTTCGAGCGGCTCGCCGCCGTCTTCGACGGCGGCTCCGCCCGTGTCGGCGTCTGCTTCATCGACCTCGACGGGTTCAAGGCCGTCAACGACAGCCTCGGCCACCACATCGGCGACGAGCTGCTCGTGGTGGTCGCGCGCCGGCTCGCCGCCTCGGTGTCCGCACACGGCCACGTCGCCGCGCGGCGGGGCGGCCACCTCGTCGCGCGAATGGGCGGCGACGAGTTCGTCATCCTCATCGACGACTCCGACGGCGTCGACATCGCCATCGCCGTCGCGGAGGCGGCGCTCGCGGCAATCGCCACACCGGTACGCATCGACGGGCACCCACCATTGTCGGTCACCGCGAGCATCGGCATCGTCGAGCAGCTGGTACACGAGACCACGCCCACCGACGTGATGAAGGCCGCCGACACCACGCTGTACTGGGCGAAAGCCGACGGGCGTGGCCGGTGGGCGCTCTTCGACCGGGTACGCAGCGAACGCCAGATGATCCGCTCGGCGCTCGTCAACGCGCTCCCCGCCGCCCTAGAACACGACCAGTTCACAGTGGAGTATCAGCCGATCGTGTCATTCGACGGCACGCTGCGCGCGGTCGAGGCGTTGGTGCGGTGGCGCCACCCCGAGCTCGGCACGCTGCCACCCGACCGGTTCATCGGGCTGGCCGAGGAGACCGGGCTCATCGTCCGACTTGGACGGTGGGTACTGGAGCAGGCGTGCGCGCAGGGCGCGGCCTGGCACCGCGAGTTTCCCGAGGCGCGCCTGGTGGTCAGCGTCAACCTGGCCGTACGGCAGGCCAGAGCGCCCGGCATCGTGGAAGAGGTGGCCCGGGTCCTCCGCGATACCGGCCTCCCCGCCGACCTGCTCCAACTCGAACTCACCGAGAGCGCCGTCATGCCCACGGCCGGCGAGCCGGTGCACTCGCTGCGCGGCCTGGCGTCCACGGGTGTGCGGATCGCGATCGACGACTTCGGCACCGGATACTCCAACCTGGCCTACCTGCGGCGGCTGCCGATCCACGCACTGAAGCTAGCCGGGCCGTTCATCGAGGGACTGCGCTCAGGTGGCGTGGTCGACTCCGCGAGCCTCGCCGACGAGCGCATCGTCGACGCCCTGGTGCGCCTGGCCCACGCCCTCGGCCTGACCGTGACCGCCGAGGCAGTCGAAACCACCGAGCAGGCCGAACTGCTGCGCGCGCTGGGCTGCGACACCGGCCAGGGCCTCCTCTTCGGCGCCCCCGTCCCCGCCCAAGCCATAACCCCCCTCCTCACCCCACCCCCACCCTGATCACGCGCCTCCCGCCGCGCGCCGCCGCGCGCCCGCCGCTCGCGCGCCGCCCGCCGCCCGCCGCGCG
>NZ_JBAKHX010000062.1:0-50579 GCF_036906915.1 Micromonospora sp. CPCC 206061 | reverse complement strand
CGGCGCCCGCCGCGCCACGCCCGCCGCGCCACGCCCGCCGCGCCGCGCCCGCCGTTGGCGCGCTCCGCGCGCCCCCTCTCCCCGCCGATCAAGGGCAAACGCACGTGATTGGATCTCAAAACCACGTGCGTTTGCCCTTGATCCATGCGAACGCCCTTGATCGGCGCCGCAAGGCGCCGCGCCCGGCCGGATTGCCCCTTCCGCGCCGCGGGCCGCTCGGGCTATTCGCAGCGCCCACCGACCGCGACCTTGGCGCCTGGCGTCCGCCCTAACTCGACGGCGTTGTCTCCTTGATCGCGGAACGAGGCGCGGTCGCTGTCGCAACCCCGCCGCTCGCTCTGGGAGGCGCGACGCGCGGCCACGGCCTGCTCGTCCTCGCGCGCGGCGACGGCCGTGACCCGCACCAACGCGGCGTCCGCCGATCAAGGCCATCCTCATCGATCAAGGGCGAACGCACGTGTTTTGAGATCCAATCACGTGCGTTTGCCCTTGATCGGCGGGGAGAGGGGCCGCGCGGGCCGCGCGGGCCGCGCGAGGCACGCGGGGCACGCGAGGCACGCGGGGCACGCGAGGCACGCGAGGCACGCGAGGCACGCGAGGCGCGCGAGGCGCGCGCGGGAGGTGGGGCGCCGGTACCGTGGGCGGGTGACGGTGGTTGAGGTGTATACGGATGGGGCTTGTAGCGGGAATCCTGGGCCCGGTGGGTGGGGTGCGGTGCTGCGGTACGGCGAGCATGTCAGGGAGCTGTGGGGCGGCGAGCCCGCCGGCACCACCAACAACCGCATGGAGCTGACCGCCGCCATCGAGGCGCTGGAGCATCTGAACAGGGCGGTCGCCATCCGCCTTCACACCGACAGCACCTACCTGCGGGACGGCATCACCAAGTGGATGCGCGGCTGGGAGCGCAACGGCTGGATGACGTCGGCCCGCACCCCGGTCAAGAACGCCGACCTGTGGCGCCGCCTCGCGACAGCGGCGGAGCGGCACCAGATCGAGTGGGTATGGGTCAAGGGCCATGCCGGCGACGAGGGCAACGAGCACGCCGACCGCCTCGCCAACCGTGGCATGACAGAAGCGCGCAGCGGCGCTGTCCCGCTGACTACCCCTCGGGCGTGACCTCGACCGAGACCGTCTCGGTGTAGTGGACCTGACCGAAGCAGGCGACCCTTACCGCCGCCCACCAGTGTGCGCCCGCTCGGGCCGTCGGCGGCGCTTCCACGACGAAGGGCACTTCGACGGTTTCCCCGGCCGGCACCACGACGCCCAGCGTCCATGGCGTGATCGCGACGCCGTCGCGGCCGCCCCAGGTGCCATCCGGGCTGAGCAGCTGCGCCTCGCCGCGCAGCTCGCTCCGGAGCAGGTTGGTCACCCGCAGGATCAGCTCACCCTGACCACCGGGCGCGACCCGCACGCCCGCTGGCCCCAATGCGGTTGAGACGAACGGGGCCGGCTCGGCGACACCGACCCTGACGGCGACCGCGTCTTCGAGGATCTGGCCCAGGTCGTCACGGATGCGTGCCGCCACCACGTACATGCCCGGCGACGCCCCGGAGGAGCGCACCGTCAACGGGAACGTCGCGTGAGAGCCTGCCGCAAGGTCGTACGCGAACGGACCGGCAGGCTCCACCGCGAGCCCCGGTGGCACGTCCAGCTCCAGCACACCGGACGCCGCCCGGCTCGACGCGGCCACCCGCACGACGACGTCGCCGGGCCCGCCGGTAAGCGCCAGCGACGACGGTTCGACGTGGACGGTGGTGGGCAGGTACCCGACCGGTGCCGGTCCCTTGTTGTGAAGCCAGTATCGGGTGAAGACGGGCTGAGCCGGCTCGGTCACGGGTGCCGGCAGCGAGGACGGCGCAGCCGAGGTCGGGCGTGCGGTCACGGTCACCACGTCGGCGGCGCCGATATCGACGACCACCGCCTCATTGTCCACAGTGAGCGGTCGCGGTTCGCCGCCCTCCAGGACGTCGGTCCGTTCCGGCGATGTGAGCCCACCGTACAGGCGCAACCGGGCCGTGGCCGGTGCGCCGCTCGACTCGTACAGCCGCACGGTGATTCCCGAACTCGGGTCGACGTCGCCAGGCAGCCCGGACGCCATCGGGTTGCCGCGCGGCTTGACCGCCGACAGGATGACGTGCGAGGGCTCGACCGAGCCGAGGCTCAACCGCGACGGCAGCTGCCCCGGCGTGGCGGGCGTCTCGTCGACGCGTACCGCGTGGTTTGCCTCCTGGCCGGCGCGCACGAAGCCGGCGGCGCGCCAGTCACCTGACCCCGCGACCAGGCTGTAGCGGAACGTGTGGCTCCAGTGCTGCAACTGGAAGCCGCTGCCGTCCGGCGCGGTGCGGCGCGGCCCGTCGATCCAGACGCCGCTAGGCCACGCGCTGCACGCGCGCATCAGGGAGAGGTACAGCGTGCCGTCCGGTTGGGCCACGAAGCTGGGTGTGCCGTGGTTGACCAGCGCGACCGAGTAGTCGTCGACCGGTTCGGCGGTGCCGGGCAACCCGTCCGGCAGCGGCACCTCGATGGTCGAGCCGTCGAAGTCGAGCCTGTCGCCGGCGACGATCAGCACCGGCAGGTCACGCGGTCCGCGTAGGTCCGCGCCGGGCGTCCACGCCGAGAGGCGGCTGCTGGCGGCGGGCACGAACACCATTCCGTTGCGCGCCAACGCCTCCCGGTATCCCGGCTCGGCGGCGTCGAGCACCTGCGAGGCGAACGCGTTGCCCGCGCCCAGCACGATCCGCACGTCGGGCAGGTTCGAGTCGGCGTCGAGCGCGCCGTACCGCGGCCCGTCCGGCCGGGTGAGGGTCGCTGTCACGCCCACCGCGACGAGCCGGGCCAGCAGATCGCGGACCGCCCCGCCCGACCCGTCCGAGGAGGACACGACCTCGGCGACACCGATAGCGTGCGCGGTGCGGCTGCCGTCGGCCCTCACGAGCGCGATGCGCGCGGTCGCCGACAGTCCCGCCCAGGTGTGCGCCGGACTGTCCAGTGTCCACAGATCCTCGGCGGCGTCCGATTCGGGAAAGCCGAACGACCGCCCGACGGCCGCGTATCCCACTTCGGCGACGGGAAGCGCGCCGGGCAGGTCGAGGTCGAAGCGGACGCGCAGCAGGTTGTCCTGCCCGATGGAGCCGTCGACGTGGGTCTGGAAGTCGATCCGGTCGACGCCGTCCCACAGTACCGTCTCGTGGCGGACGCGCAGGTCGCCGAGGGAGGTGGTGGACACGATCCGCCGGCCGATCGGCGACTCCTCAATGGACACTTCGGCGCTCTCGGCGCCCACGGCGGGACCGCTGGGAAGCAGGTGCCACGGTCCCTCGCCCCACCTGGGATGGGTCGCGTGCTCCGGCTGGCACACCAGCGCCCCGCCGAGCCCGCCGGGGCGCAGCAGCTCGCGCCCGGTGCGCCGGTCGGTGATCCGGCTGAGCGCGCCGTTGGCAGCGGCCTCGACGGCGAAAAGCTCATTCTGAGCGACGAGGCCAGGGGTCCAACCCGCCGGCACATCGTCAGCGGGAACCGCCCGGTACACCCGATAGCCGAGCGCCGGCACGTCTCGCGCCAGGAACGACAGTGTCACGTCGGCGAGCCCACCGTCCGCGTGCCGCAGCACTCCTTCGGCGAGCGCGGGCACGGGGCGCCCGCCATCGTCCTGTACGGCGACGCCGGCGGGACCCGGTGCCGGGTAACGCAGTCGCACCGTGGTGACGCCGTCGCGCGCCCAGGAGAGCGGGTTGACCGCCACCAGCGCCCGCCCGGGCCCGCTCGTGTCGGCGGCCGCCGCGATGGCCGCGACCGCCGCCGCCCGAGCGCCCTCCCCCAGCTCGTACGCCTCCCGCCAGCCGCCGAGCAGATCCAGGTACACCTGGTCCGACTCGGTGCCGGTAACCGCGTCGTGGTGCGCCCCGTACGCGAGCTGCCGCCACGCCTTGTCCAACGCCTCAGCCGGAAACCGGAAGCCGAACGCCGAGGACTGGCCGCCGAGCGCCGAGGACTGGCCGCCGAGCGCCGAGGACTGGCCGCCGAGCGCCGAGGACTGGCCGCCGAGCGCCGAGGACTGGCCGCCGAGCGCCGAGGACTGGCCGCCGAGCGCCGAGGACTGGCCGCCGAGCGCCGAGGACTGGTCGCCGAGCGCCGGGGACGAGCTGCCGAGCAGAGCCGCCACAGTGGACAGCCTTTCGGCGTCGAGCACGGAGACCTCGCCGGCCCGCTGCCCCTGCTTCGTGTCGATGTAGGACACGTCCTTGCCGGTGTACACCGGGTTCATGTCGCGGGTCTGCGGCGACGCGGTCCGGCCGGTTGAGGCGAGTTCGGCGCGCACAGCCGCGAAGAAGTCGTGGGGCAGCCCGAGGACGAAGCGCGGCCACACGTACCGCTTTGCCCACAGCCGGTGGATCTCGGTGCACCAGCGGGACGGGATGTTGTGGTCGTGCCCGACGGGCAGCAGCACGTGCCGCGTGGCAGCCACCTGCTTCAGCTCGCTGAACTGGGCGTACGCCTCGGCCATCGCCTCGTCGAGGGTGTCCTTGCGCTCCATGTTCCAGCCGGCGACGTAGTGGTCGGCCATGTACGCGGTCAGCAGGCCCCGCCCGGTCGGCGAGATCCACTCGAACTCGCTCGGGAACTGCATCCGCGCGATGTCACCGGCGTGCCGCCGCGGGCCGACGTGGTGGAACGGCCCTCGCGCCCACGCCGACGAGTCGAGGCCGGCGTCCGCCATGAGTCCCGGAAAGGCCGGGTCGTGGCCGAACACGTCGAGCATCCACGCGGTACGCGGGTCGCCGCCGACCACGTCGCGCTGGTACCCCACGCCGTAGACCGCGTTGCGGATCGTCGACTCGGGGTGGGTGAGGTTGGTGTTGGGCTCGTTGTAGGTGCCGCCAACCAGCTCGACGCGACCCTCGCGGAGAAACCGCCGCAGGTCGGCCCTGTCCTGCGGAAACACGTCCCAGTAAGGCTTGAGGTAGTCGAGCTCGGCGAGCACGAACTTGTAGTCGTCGTCGTGCCGGGCCGCGTCGAGGTGCGCGCGCACGAGGTCGAACGCGGTGCGGTTGAAGTCTGGCCGGCGCTCCTCGGCGACCGGCAGGTCGTACCACGTCTCGGTGAAACCGGCCTGGGTGTTCCACCAGACCGGGTCGTAGTGGAAATGCGACACCATCCACATCGTCCAGCCGGTTTCGGCCGCGGTGACGACGCCGTCCATCGTGGACTCGCCCGCCACGGCGGTGACCCGGTGCACCGAGCCGGGGCGCGAGGGCGCGGCGATCCGCACGCCGACCTCGACAATGCCGGGTGCGGTGGCGAGCACCGGCTCGGGCGTGGTCACCGTCGGGCCCTCGACCCGGACGTGCACCGGGGTGAGCACAGTGGACAGCGTGACGCGCACGACCTGGCAGGGCGCGGCGGCGGTGCCTACGAAAAGATCGGTGGACTGGATTTCGGTTATCACACTGGTTCCGCTCGTTGCAGGGCACGTTCTCGGGCGTTGCGCAGGCCGCTTGCCAGCCCGCCGAGGAGGGTGGCGTCGTCGCCGAGCGCGGACACCGCGAAGGCGGGGATGGGCAGCGGAAGCAGCGCTGCCAGCCGCTGACGAAGGGGTACCAGATAGTCGCCGAAGTGGCGGCCGACGCCGCCGCCGAGCACGACCAGCTCGGGGTCGAGCAGTGTCATCACCGCGGCCAGCGCGGTGGTCAGGTGGTCGAGTTCGTCGGCCATGGCGCGCACCGCCGCGGGTTCCTCGGCCTTGGCCGCGGCGAGCACGTCTTCGGCCTTGCTCGCGGTGGTGAGGCCGTGCCGGCGCGCCGCGGCGACCAGCCCGTCGGCCGCGGCGGCGGTCTCCAGGAGGCCACGGCGTAGTGCGGCGCGGCCCGATTCCGGGGCCGCGACCGGGAGGAACGCGACCTCGCCCGCGGTGCCGTGCGCCCCGCGGTGCAGCTTGCCGCCGAGTACCGCGCCGATGCCGAGCCCGCTGCCGATGTGCAGGTAAACGAAGTTTTCGACGCCGCGTCCCAGTCCGTACGCCTGCTCGCCGAGCGCCGCGAGGTCGACGTCGTTTTCGAAGGCGATGTGCGCGCCGAGCCGGTCGCGGAGCGTGGGCACCAGGTCGGGGCGTTCCCAGCCGGGCAGGTTGGAGGCGTGGCGGACCCGGTGGCCGGCCTCGTCGTAGACGCCGGGGCTGCCGACCACGACGTTGAGCACCGATTCGGGCGCGACCTCGGTGCCGGCGAGCAGCTCGTCGACCATGTCGCCGATCTGGTCGACCAGCGCCCGTGCGCCGCGCTTGGACCGCCGCCGCGACCGGCCGGCGACGGTGCCGGTCAGGTCGGCGAGGAGTACGCCCACCCACCGCAGCCCGACGTCGATGGCGACGACCCAGCCGGCCTCCGGGCGCGGGCCGAACAGCTGCGGCGCCCGGCCAGCGGCGCCGGTGCGGAGGCCGACCTTCTGGACCAGCCCGAACTGCTCTAGCCGCGCGAGGGCGAGCCCGACGGTCGGCTTGGACAGGCCGGTCTCGTTGACCAGTTGGGTGACCGACGTGGGCGCGAGCTCGAACACCCGCCTGAACACGGTGCGCTCGTTGACCTGACGCAGGAACGTGGCGCTCGTGGCGACCTCGGACGCGGTCATCGGAACAGTAAACACCACCCGTGTTCGTGATTGAAAGGAAGGCTCCCTTACACTCATCGGCCATGACAGAGTCAGCTGGCGTTCGCTGGCCCGCGCTCCGCTCGGGCGGCTCGGGCGCCGAAAGCCGCCGCCCCGCGGCGCGCCCTCACAGGTTCCTCGACTCCGGGGCGGCGGCGGGCGGCGGCGCATGACAGGCCAGGTGCTCGGCATCGACATCGGCGGAACAAAGGTGGCGATAGCGACCGCGGCGGCGGGAAACCGGCTCCACGAAACGCAGCGCCCCACCGCCGCCACGGAAGGCGTCACCGCCGTCGTCGACCGGATCATCCGGGCCGCGCGCGAACTGGTCGAGGCCGACCCAGCGCCGCTTGCCGGCGTGGGCGTCGTCTGTCCCGGCGTCATCCGCGAGGACGGCGTCGCGCTCGCGCCCAACAACCCTGGCTGGGAGACGCTGCGGCTGCGCGAGACGTTCGCGGCGGCGTTCCCCGGCGTACCGGTGGCGGTCATGAACGACGTCAAGGCCGGCGCCCTCGCCGAGAGCGCCACCGGCGCGCTCGTCGGCACCCGGTCCGGCATCTACCTCAACCTCGGCACCGGGCTTGCCGCGGCGTTCGTCGTCGACGGCGCGGTGGTCGAGGGCGCGCACGGCGCCGCCGGCGAGATCGCGTACCAATTGCCCGGGCCCCGCCACCCGTCCGCGTACGCCGACGGCCACGCCCCGCTGGAGGAGATCGTCTCGGGACAGGCCATCGGCGCCAACGCCTCCGCCGTGCTCGGCCGCCCGGTGGACGCCGCCGAGGCGTTCGCGCTGGCCCCCACCCACCCGGCGGTCGCCGCGGTGGTCGACGCGGCCGTCGAAGCCCTGGCCACCCACGTCGCCAACCTGTGCGTCGCCCTCGACCCGGACCGCGTGGTGCTGGCCGGCGGGCTGGTCGGGCAGGCGGTCGTGCTGGTGCCCCGGCTGGCCGCCGTGCTGCGGCGAGCAGTGCCGTTCCCGCCGGAGGTGCTGGTGGCCCGGCACCCGTTCGACGCGCCGCTCGCGGGCGCCCTCGTGATCGCGGCGCGCGCCGCCCTACCCTTGGTCCGATGAGCGACAACGCGCACGTCCGGCAGCTCCGCATCGTGGTGACGGCCGACGACTACGACGCCGCCCTCCGCTTCTATCGGGACGTGCTCGGCATGCCCGAGGAGGCGGCGTTCTCGTCGGAGGACGGGCGGGTCACGATCCTCGACGCCGGCCGCGCCACGCTGGAGCTGGCCGATCCCAACCACGCCGACTACGTCGACGAGGTCGAGGTCGGGCGGCGGGTGGCCGGCCACATCCGGCTCTGCTTCGAGGTCGACGACGCGACCGCGAAGACCGCCGCGCTGGCCGAGGAGGGCGCCACCGTGGTCGCCGAGCCCACGCTCACGCCGTGGAACTCGCTCAACGCCCGCCTCGACGCCCCCGCCGGCCTGCACGTCACGCTCTTTACCGAGCTGGGTCCCACGTCCAGTTGACCGACCGCTCGAACGTGACATAACCGGCCCGCGCGAAAGCCGCGGCCATCGGGACGTTGCCGACGTCGGTCGCCGCGCGGACGCGCGGCACGCCTTCGGCGGCCAGGACACGGGTACCTTCGGCCAGCAGCTCGTCGACGTACCCGTTGCCGCGATGCTCGGGCAGCACCGCGATATACCCGATGACGGGGTTGTACGCGTTGCGCCCAGGCGTGACGAAGCCGACCGGCTCGCCATCCGGCAGCGTCGCGACCCGCCACCACTCCCGCGGGCTGCGGTACGTCGCCAGCTCCCGGTCGAAGTGCGCGGCGGCCGATTCGGCGGGCGTCATGTGGGTGAGGTCGTCGAGGCCGTGCGCGTCGAGGGTGCCGTCGAGCACCCGCGCCATCAGCTCGATCATCTCGTCGCGGCCCTGCGTCTGGCGGAAGAGCAGCCGCCCGCTCGGCTCGGCGATCGGCGTGCCGGGCCGCCACTCCAGCCGCAGCCGCTCCACCAGGGGCTGCGCGCCTATCCGGGCGACCGCAGCCAGCCGCTCCTCGACCACGCGCCGGCTCTCCGGCTGCTCCCGCCAGTCCGGCGGCACGAACCGGATGTACTCCGGCGGGGTGCCACCAGCCGGTACGACGGCACCGAGCGCGGCCTCAAGAAGCGCGATCCCCTCGTCGACGGCGCCGCTCTCGACGTCGAAGACGTCGAGCAGCTCCGGGTCCGGATCGCCCCACCATGCGGCCCGCGCAACGAGCTGGTCACCCCGCAGTGCCACCCACATCCACTCCGGGCGTCGCCGCCCGGCGTCGAGGTCGTCGGCCAGCTCGTGGTCGAGCGTGTACGTCAGCCGGCAGAACAGGTCCAGCTCGTCGCGACCCGAGATCGGGCGCATGATCAAATCCATCCGCTAACCCTGTCGCGCTTCCCACTCGGCTGCCACTCTTTTTGGCACGCACATCCGCCACGCGTCGATGACCAGCTCACGCATCTCGTCTTCGTCGAGGGCGGCCATCCACGCCTGCACCCAGTGGTACCGCTCGTCGGCGCGGGACGGCGGGAAGAACTTCTCCGGCTCGGCGGCGATCAGCGCGGCACGCTCCTGTTTGGGAAAGCCGAACCCCATGGTGGTCTCGTCGCGCGAGAACGCCACGTAGACGATCCGCCCCACCCGGAACTTGACCCGGTCGCGAATCAGATGCTCCGAGGTGCGCGGCAGCGTCAAGGCCACCCGTCGCACGTCCTCGACCGTCACCATCCGCCTAGGGTAGTGCGCTATGGGACGGGTCGAGGAGCAGCTGCGGGAAGCGGCGCCGCAGGTGCTGGGCATACTCATCCGGCGGTACGGGCAGTTCGACGCGTGCGAGGACGCCGTGCAGGAGGCGCTGCTGAGCGCCGCGACCCAATGGCCCGAAGAGGGCATACCCGACAATCCGCGCGCATGGCTGGTGACCGTCGCCTCCCGCCGGCTGACCGACCAGTTCCGCAGCGACGCGGCCCGGCGCCGCCGCGAGGCCACCGTGGCATCGATGGGCGAGGAGACCTACGAAGACCAGCCGACCGCACACGACGACACGCTCACCCTGCTCTTCCTGTGCTGCCATCCGTCGCTCACCGCGGCGTCACAGATCGCCCTCACCCTCCGCGCCGTCGGTGGCCTGACCACCGCGCAGATCGCGCACGCCTTCCTGGTGCCGGAGGCCACGATGGCCCAACGGATCAGCCGGGCCAAACAGCGCGTCAAGGCGACGGGCAGCGAGTTCACGATGCCGCCCGAGCCCGAGCGCGCCGAGCGGCTGCGCGCGGTGCTGCACGTCCTGTACCTCATCTTCAACGAGGGCTACACCGCGACCTCCGGTCCGGACCTGCACCGCGGCGAACTGACCCGAGAGGCGATCCGCCTCACCCGCGGCCTGCACCGGGCCCTGCCCGACGACGGCGAGGTCGCCGGCCTGCTCGCGCTGATGCTGCTCACCGACGCACGGCGGCCGGCACGCACCCGGCCCGACGGCTCGCTGGTGCCGCTCGCCGAGCAGGACCGCGCCCTGTGGAGCCGGCCCGACATCGAGGAGGGTGTCGCGCTCATCACGGACACGCTGGCCCGCGCTCCCATCGGCCCATACCAGATCCAGGCCGCCATCGCGGCCGTCCATGACGAGGCGCCGCGCGCGGACGACACCGACTGGCCGCAGATCCTGGGCCTCTATTCGGTACTGGAACGCGTCGCGCCCGGCCCCATGGTCACCCTGAACCACGCGATCGCGCTCGCGATGGTCAAGGGACCCCGAGCCGGCCTCGACCTGCTGGCCACGCTCGACTCCGACGATCGGATCGCCTCCCACCACCGGCTCGCCGCGACCCGGGCACACCTGCTGGAGATCACCGGCGACGCGGCGGCCGCCCGCGCCCAGTACCAGCTAGCCGCCAAGCGGACCAGCAGCGTGCCCGAGCAGCGCTACCTGGAGGCGCGCGCGGCGCGGCTCGCGACATGAGCGAGGGAGTCGCCTTCAGCGCCGCCCGACCGAGCAAACCTGGAGGCACTGCGAACGCGTTCCTGGGCGTCGACCTGGGCACCAGCGGCCTCAAGCTCGCCTTGCTCGGCGCGGACGGCTCGCTGGTCGCGGAAGCCGAGGCTGGATACGAGGTGCGGCGGCCGCACGCCGGCTGGGCGGAGACCGACCCGGCCGAGTGGGTGGCCACGCTGCGGACCGCGCGGGCGGCCTTGCCGCCCGCGAGCATCGCCGCGGTCGGTGTGACGGGCCAGATGCACGGCGCCGTCCTGTGTGACGAGTCAGGTGTACCGGTACGGCCGGCCGTGCTCTGGCCGGATCAGCGCGCCACCGCCGAACTCGACCGCTGGGGTGCCATCCCCGCCCCGGCCCGCGACCGGCTCGCCAACCCGCTGGCACCCGGAATGACCGGCCCGATCGTGGCATGGCTGGCCGCACACGAACCGGACGCCGTCGCGCGCGCCACCCACCTGTTGCTGCCCAAGGACTTCCTGCGGCTGACCATCGCCGGCCCACCCGTGACCGAACGCAGCGACGCCTCCGCCACCCTCCTGTGGGACGTGGTTGGCGACGACTGGTCCGCTGCCGCCGTCGCGGCGGCCGACATCCCCGCGCGCCTGCTGCCCGAGGTGGTCTCACCGGACACGGTCGTCGGCTCGGACGGCGACGCCGCGGTGATAGCCGGCTGCGCGGACACGCCCGCCGCGCTGCTGGCCGTCGGCACCGTCGACGACTTCCAGATCAACCTCGGCACCGGGGCACAGGTGCTGCGCAGGGTCGCCGCCCCGCAACCGGTGGCGTCACCGGTCACGCACCTGTACGCGGCCGCCGACGAGGGCTGGTACGCGATGGCCGCCGTGCAGAACGCGGGCCTCGCGCTGGACTGGGTCTGCGGCGTGCTCGGATTCTCGTGGGCCGACCTGGTGGAGGCGGCGGCCGCCGGGCCGGCCGGCGCCGGCGGTGTGACCTTCCTGCCATTCCTGACCGGCGAGCGCGGCGGCCTGGCCGGTCCGTCCAGCCGAGGCGGATGGCTGGGACTGCGGGCGTCCACGACCCGTTTGGAACTGGCTCGGGCTGCTGTGGAGGCGATGGTGTTCGCCGTGCGGCGTGCGGCCGAACTGCTCGGGCCGCTGGGGCCGGCGGTACGCCTGACCGGAGGCGGCGGGCGCGAGCCGCTCGTCCGCCAACTGCTCGCGGACGCCTTGGGCGTGGTCGTGCGGCGCGTGGAGGTACGCAGCGCGTCCGCGACCGGCGCGGCCCTGCTCGCCGCCCGCGCGGTCGGCGCCAACGTACTCCCCGACCGCGCCTGCCCTCCCGACACCGTCCCCCGCCCGAACCCGGCGCTCGAGTCCGCGTACAGCTCCTGGCTGGAGCACACCCGCACGGCCTAGCCGCCCCCAGACGGGGTGGTCGGCAAGCATCGGCCGTGCGCGGGTGAGGTCAGCCGCGTAGGGCGCGGATCACGAACCATGTCGCGACCGCCGCTACGGCCGCGAGGCCGACCAGGCCCGCGTACCGGGCGGTGCGCGTGCCCGCCGAGAGCTTGAGCAGGTCGATCGGCTCGACTTCCCGCTCCGGCTCGACCGGCCGCAAGACAGCTGCGGGCGAGACCGCGGTGGCCGCCGGCTGGATGGCGGCGGGCGTCGTTTCGATGCCGTCCGCGGACGGCGTCGAGGTGGCCTCGGCTGGTGCGGGCTCGCTCGGCTCGGCGGGGTCGGGGAGGCTGTCGGGGACGACGGGCTGGGGTGCGTCCGGAACGGGTGCGGCGATCTCGCTCGCCAGGCAATCGGCGAACTGGCCCACCAGCCGCCCGCCCACGTCGGCCAGCATCCCGCGCCCGAACTGCGCCGGACGCCCGGTCACCACCAGGTCGGTGGCGACCTCGACGCGGGTCCGGTCGCCGTCCGGCACCAGAACGGCGGTGACCGTCGCGGACGCGGTGCCCGCCGCCCGCGTGTCTCGCCCGGAGGCCTCGATGACGACCCGGTGGGCCGCGTCGTCGCGTTCGACGAAGCGGCCCTTTCCGGTGTACGTCAACACGATCGGTCCGACCTTGACCTTCACCGTGCCGGTGAACGCCTCGCCGTCGAACTCGGTGAGCGCCGCCCCCGGCATGCAGGGCGCGACACGTGGCACGTCCAGCAGGACGCGCCACGCCTCGTCGACGTCCACCGGCACGGTGAAGCTGTGGTCAAGACGCATGGATGCCTCCTGCCGCCGCGACGGCGCGACGGGTCAGCACGGTTGCCAGGTGACTGCGGTACGCCGCGGACGCCCATACATCCGTCGGTGGATCTGCGCCCTCGGCCGCTCGCCCGGCGGCGGAGCTGACCGCGTCGACGGTGGCCGATGCGCCGACCAGAGCCTCCTCGACGGCGCGGGCCCGCACCGGGCGAGAACCCATGTTGGTCAGGGCCACCCGCGCCCCGGCGATCATGCCATTCTCCCGCCGGACGGCCGCGGCCACACCGACGATGGCCCACGCCTGCGCCACCCGGCTGAACTTCTCGTAGTGGGTTCCCCAACCGTCCTGTTTGGGCACCCGGAGCGCGGCGAGCAGCTCACCGTCGCCGAGGGAGGTGGTGAGGAAGTCGACGAAGAAGTCGGCGGCGGGGATGGTGCGCCAGCCGCCAGGGCCGACCACTTCGAACGAGACGTCCAACGCGATCGCCACGCTGGGCAGATCACCGGCCGGGTCGGCGTGCGACAGGGAGCCGCCGATGGTGCCCAGATGCCGCACCTGCCGATCGGCCACGGTCTCGGTGGCCTGAGCGAGCAGCGGCGCGTGGTCGCGCACCAGGGGATCGCGCAGCAGGTCGGCGTGCCGGGTCATCGCGCCGACGACCAACGCGTCGCCGTCGTCGCGGACGCCGCGCAGCTCCCCCAGGCCGCCGAGGTCGACGAGCAGGGTGGGCACGGCCATCCGGAGGCGGAGCATCGGGATGAGGCTCTGGCCGCCGGCGAGCACCTTGGCGTCGTCGCCACCGTCGGTCAGCGCCCGCACCGCGTCATCTACTGTGGACGGCTTCGCGTATTCGAACGACACCGGAATCATGAGCGCGCACCCCCTTGCAGGGCCTGCCACACCCGCTCGGGGGTGGCCGGCATCCGGATGTCTCGCACCCCGTACGGCCGCAGCGCGTCGACGATCGCGTTGATGACGGCCGGCGTCGACGCGATCGTGCCAGCCTCGCCGACGCCCTTGGCACCGAGCGGGTGGTCCGGCGCGGGGGTTTCGTTGCGGTCGCTGACGATGTCGGGCAGGTCGACCGCGCTCGGCACCGTGTAGTCGATGAAGGTGCCGGTGAGCAGGTTGCCTTCGCTGTCGTACACGGCCTCCTCGAAGAGGGCCTGCGCGATGCCCTGCGCGACGCCGCCGTGCACCTGGCCCTCGACGATGAGCGGGTTGATGACCCGGCCCACGTCGTCGACGGCCACATAGGACCGTATCGTCACGCGGCCGGTCTCGGTGTCGACCTCGGTCGCGCACAGGTGTGTGCCGTGCGGGAACGAGAAGTTGCCTGGGTCGTACGTGGCGTCGGCGTCGACGGACGGCTCGACGCCGTCCGGCATGTCATGCGCGGCGAACACCGCGAACGCGCAGTCGGCGATCGTCTTGCCGGCCGCGTCCGAGGGTGCGCCGCGCACGCGGAACGCCCCGTCGGCGAACTCCAGGTCGGACACGTCGCACTCCAGCAGGTGCGCCGCCACCGGCCTGGCCTTGTCGATCACCTTGGTGCACGCGTTGACCAGCGCGATGCCGCCGACGGCCAACGACCGCGACCCGTACGTGTCGAGTCCCTTGTGCGACGTGCGGGTGTCGCCGTGCAGCACCTCTATATCTTCGAAAGGCACACCGAGCCGATCGGCGACGATCTGGCTCCACGCCGTCTCGTGGCCCTGCCCGTGCGGAGACGTGCCGGTGACGACCTCCACCTTGCCGGTGGGCAGTACCCGCACGCTGGCGGTCTCCCAGCCACCCGCGGCGTACCGCAGGGCGCCCAGTACCCGCGACGGGGCGAGGCCGCACATCTCGGTGTATGTGGACACGCCGATGCCCAACTGCACCGGGTCGCCGGACGCCCGGCGGGAAGCCTGCTCCGCCCGCAGTTCCTCGTATCCGAACAGCGCGAGCGCCTTGTCGGTGGCGGCCTCGTAGTTGCCTGAGTCGTAGGTCAGCCCGGCGACGGTGTCGAACGGGAACTCGTCGTGCCCGATCCAGTTGCGCCGGCGTATCTCGACCGGGTCCAGGTCGAGCTCGGCGGCCAGCTCGTCCATCAGGCGCTCGATCGCGTACGTGGCCTCGGGCCGCCCGGCCCCACGGTAGGCGTCGGTCGTGGTGGTGTTGGTGTAGACGCCGGTGCACACGAAGCGGTACGCCGGGAACTTGTAGATGGCGTTATACATGAAGGCGCCCAGCAACGGCACGCCCGGCGTGACGATGCCGAGGTATGCGCCCATGTTGGCGAGCAGGTTGACGCGCAGCCCGAGCACCGTGCCGTCGCGCCGCGCGGCCAGTTCGAGGTCCTGGATCTGGTCGCGCCCGTGGTGGGCGGAGAGCAGGCTGTCGGAGCGGGTCTCGGTGTACTTGACCGGCTTGCCAACGCGCTGCGCCGCCATGAACGCGATCAGTTCCTCCGCGGTGACCTGTAGCTTGCCGCCGAACCCGCCGCCGACGTCTGGCGCCACCACCCGCACCTTGTGCTCCGGCATGCCGGTCACCAGCGCCACCATCACCCGCAGGATGTGGGGGATCTGCGTGGCCGACCAGATGGTGTGCTGGTCGCCGGTCGGGTCGACGACCACGCTGCGCGGCTCCATGAACGCGGGGATCAGCCGCTGCTGGATGTACCGGCGCTTGATAACCACCTCGGCGCCGGCGAAGGCCGCGTCGACGGCCTGGCCGGTGCCGGCCTCGCCGGAGTCGAACACCCACGTGTACGCCTTGTTGGTGCCCTTGTCGGCGTGCACCAGCCGGGCGTCTTCGGCGAGCGCCTCTTCCATGTCGAGCACGACGGGCAGCGGCTCGTAGTCGACCTCGATCGAGGCGAGCGCGTCGACCGCGCTGGCCCGGTCGCGGGCCACGACGACGGCGACCGCCTCGCCTGCGTGCCGCACCTCGTCGACCGCCAGTGGCGGGTGGTCGGGGTGCACCATGTCTTCGGTCACCGGCCACGCGCACGGCAGGCTGCCCTGCGTGTCGGCCACGTCGCGGCCGCTGAACGCCGTCACCACGCCGGGCTCGCGCAGCGCCGCCGACGTGTCGACCCGGGTGACCCGGGCGTGCGCCATCGGGCTGCGCAGGATCGCCAGGTGCAGCATGCCCGGCAGCGTGATGTTCTCCGTCCACATCGTCCGGCCGGTGATGAGCCGAGCGTCTTCCTTGCGTTTGCGTGCCGCGCCGACCTCGCCGGCGGGTCGTTCCTGGACAGTGGTCACGAACCGACCTCCCTTACGGCACCGGCCGCGGCACGGCCTCGACGGGTACGGACTCGGGCTCGGACGGCACCGCGGGTGGCGCCTGGGGCGTACCCGGCATCTGGCCGTCCACTGCGGACGCTGGCTCCGCGACCTCGGCGCCGCGCAGCGCGGTCGCCGCGTCGCGCACCGCGTGCACGATGTTCTGGTATCCGGTGCACCGGCAAAGGTTGCCCTCGATGCCTTCCCGGATCTGCGTGTCGCTGGGATCCGGGTTTTCGGTCAGCAGGTCCACCGCGGCCAGGATCATCCCGGGGGTGCAGAAGCCACATTGGAGCGCGTGCCGGTCGTGGAACGCCTGCTGCACCGGGTGCAGCGAGCCGTCGCCACCGGCGAGCCCTTCGATGGTGGTGATCTCGGTGCCGTCCGCCTGGACGGCGAGCACGTTGCAACTCTTGACGGCCGCACCGGCTCTGCTCAATTGCTCGGCTGCGCGCTCTGCTCCGCTCGTCGGTCGCTGCGCTCCCTGCGATGCTCGCTCCGCTGTCGCCTCGCTGGGCGCCGAAGGCGCCATGAGCACCGTGCAGGCGCCGCAGTTGCTGGTGTCGCAGCCGACCACGGTGCCGACCTTGCCGAGCCGGTCGCGCAGGTGGTGAACGAGCAGGGTGCGGGCCTCTACGTCGTCGTCGTAGCGGATGCCGTCGACGGTGATGCTGATCCGGGTCATGAACCCTCCCGGGCGGGACGGGGCCAGGTGCGGGCCGCACCGGACCGGGGCCGGGCGCGCACGAGCAGCCCGGGCCGCATCGCCTCCGGCGCACGCCCGGGAAAGGAGTGCGCGCTACCTCACAGACAATCCCTCGCGGCCGTCTGCCGCAAGGGGTTCGGCGTAACCCGCGCAACTTTTTGGATCAGCTGGGAGCCGTGGGTGACCACGACGGCGCCTGACCCGAATTCCGGTTTGTTTTCCTGATCAGGCTCGGGAGATCACTCGGACCAGGTCTTCGAGGGTGGCCAGGTTGTGGCCGGCGACGAACTCGTCCAGGTAGGGCAGCGCGGCCGCCATGCCCGCCACGAGCGGCGCGTACCCCGGCTTGCCCCGGTGCGGATTGACCCACACCAGCCGGTACGCCAGCCGGGACAGCCGGGCCATCTGGGCCGCGAGCAGCGCCGGGTCGCCGCGCTCCCAGCCGTCACTGCACAGCACCACCACGGCGCCGCGTGCCGTGCCGCGCTGGCCCCACCGATCCAGAAACGCCTTGAGCCCGTCGGCGAGCCGGGTGCCGCCGTGCCAGTCGGCGATCGCCCCACCGGCCGCGCGCAGGGCCGCGTCAGGATCCCGGTGGCGAAGCGCCCGGGTCACCCGGGTCAGCCGGGTGCCCAGCGTGAACACCTCGGTCAGCGTGGGCCGGCGGCGCACCGCCGCGTGCGCGAAGCGGAGCAGCGCGTCCGCGTACGGTGCCATCGAGCCGGAGACGTCAACCAGCAGCACCAGGCGGCGCGGCTTGTCGCGGTGGTCGCGGCGCGCCAGCCGCGTGGGTTCGCCGGCGTGCCGCAGCATCCGCCGGACCGTCCGCGCCGGGTCGACGCCGCCCGCGCGGGCGGGGCGGTGTCGCCGGCTGGGCCGCGGCGCGGTGCCCGGTGCCAGCAGCGCCACCAGCCGGCGGACCTCGTCACGCTCCGCCACCGACAGCGCGGCGATGTCGCGCTGTCGCAGCACCTCGGTGTCGCTGGCCGCGACCGGGGTCGCGGCGTCCGGCTCGGTGGCGGTGCCGCCGGGCACCGACCCGAACAGCGCCGCCGGGCGGCTCCGGGCCGCGGGCTGCGGATCGGGTACGCGGGCAGGCAGCCGCCCACCGAAGTACGCGGTGAACGCGGCATCGTAGACCGGCAGGTCGTCGGGTTCGGCGCACAACGTCAGCCGGCCCGCCCAGTACACGTCCCGCCGACTGCTGACCTGGAGCGCGCCAGCGGCGGCGATCATGGCCTCGACCCGCTCCCCCACCGCCTCGACCCCCGCGTGCCGCAACGTCTCGGCGAAGCCCACAAGGACGGCGGTCAGGTCCGCCATGGTTCGGACTCTCGCACCCGTTCGATGTCCTCGCGGTACTTCAGCACCGCGCCGAGCGTGGCCGCCGCGACGTCCCGGTCGAGCCCGTCGGCGCCGAGCGCGGACAGCGCGCTGGCCCAGTCCAGCGCCTCGGCCACCCCCGGCGGCTTGATCAGGTCGAGCTCGCGCATCCGCCGGATCGCCTCCGCCACCTCGGCGGCCAGCCGTTCGGTCACCTCCGGCAGCCGGGAGCGCAGGATCGCCACCTCGCGCTTCACGCTGGGGTGCTCGACCCAGTGGTACAGGCAGCGGCGCTTGAGCGCGTCGTGCACCTCGCGCGTGCGGTTGCTGGTCAGCACGGTCAGCGGCGGCCGTTCGGCGGCGATGCGCCCGAGCTCCGGGATCGTGATCGCGGCATCGGCCAGCACCTCCAGCAGGAAGGCCTCGAACTCGTCGTCGGCCCGGTCGATCTCGTCGACCAGCAGCACCGACGGCGTGCGTTCGAGGGCCGCCAGCAACGGGCGGGCGATGAGGAATCGCCGGTCGTACAGGCTCGCCTCCAGCGCCGCGGTGTCCGGCTTGTCGCCAGCTGCGACGGCCGCCGCCTCGACGGTGCGCAGGTGCAGGATCTGCCGCGGGAAGTCCCAGTCGTACAGCGCCTGCGAGGCGTCCAGCCCTTCGTAGCACTGCAGCCGCACGAAGTGGGCGCCGGTGGCGTCGGCCAGCGCCTGGGCGAAGGCGGTCTTGCCGACACCCGCGTCGCCTTCGAGAAACAGGGGCCTACCCAGCCGCAACGCCAGGTGCCCGGCGATGGCGAGCCCCTCGTCCGCGAGGTACCCGACCTCAGCGAGCGCCTTCGCGAGGTCCTGAGGTGAGGCGGGGATCACAGGCCAACTATGCCAGGTGAGCGGTATCACGACGCCATGTAACGCCCTCGTAGCAGGGGCAACGTGCAATGGAGGTGGAGGTTTTGCGATGTTGTACGACTGCCCGGAGTGCGGGCTCCCGACCACCGTGACGCCGTACGGCCAGGCGACCGGCACCGACGGCCCGGTCGAGGTCGTCCGGGTGCGGTGCGCCGGGGCGCACTGGTTTCTCGGCCCCGGCGACACCCTGCGCCGGCTGATCCCTGCGCCGGTGCACGAGCAGAGCTGAGCGGGGCGCCCCGAGAGGCACCCCGCTCACGCTGGCACGTCAGTTGTCGCTGGTGCCCGCCGGCTCGGAACCGACGCCCTTGCCCTTGTCGGGTGTGCCAACGCCCTTACCGTCCTTGGGCTCGCTCCCGACGCCCTTACCCGCGGGCGGGGCGCCCTTGCCGTCGGTTTCGGCGCTCGAATCGGCCATGATTTCGGACCTCCCCTGACACAAAATGACTTTGTGTTGACACGGCGTACTCTAGTGGCGTCTTGCGCGCGGGCGCCGCCGTCGCGTCGGGACCCCGACACGGTCGCACTGGGTCTGCATCAAGGTGGAGGCCGGAGCGAGGCGGAGTCCAGGCGGCGGCTGGGCCCGCCGCAGCTCAGTATCCACCTTGATACAGGCCCTGGGACGGTCGAGGACATTGAGTGTTGAGCAGGACGGTTGCCCGCAGTGCGGGGCGCCCACCGATCCGGGCCACCGCTTCTGCGGCCGGTGCGGCACGGCCCTGCACGCCCGCTGCCCCTCCTGCGATGCCACCATCGCACCCGGCTTGAGCTTCTGCACCACCTGTGGCGCGCAACTGGGTGGTTCGGAGGCGCCCCGCGAGGAGCGCCGCACGGTCAACGTGCTCTTCGTCGACCTCAAGGGCTTCACGCAGATGGCCGAGAGTCTCGACCCGGAAGACCTGCGCCGCCTGCAGATCGACTACTTCACCACGGCCCGCGAGGTGATCCGGCGATACGGCGGGGTGGTGGAGAAGTACATCGGCGACGCGGTCATGGCGGTCTTCGGCGTGCCGGTGGAGACCGAGCACGACGGGTACCGCGCGGTGTTCGCGGGGCTGGAGCTGCAGCGCGAGCTGGACGAGCGGCCCCTGGCGGGCCGGTACCGGATGCGCGCGCGGGTCGGCGTCGCGACCGGCGAGGCGCTGGTCGACCTGGCCGCCGCCCGCAACGGCGGCGAGGCGCTCGTCTCCGGCGACGTGGTCGCAACGGCTTCGCGCCTGCAGTCGCACGCGCCGCCCGGTGGGGTGCTGGTGTCCGCGGCCACGCACCGGGCCACGGTCGGTTCCATCCGGTACGCGGACGAGCCTGCCCACCTCACGGTGGCCGGTAAGGCGCGGCCGGTGGAGGTGTGGCTGGCGCAGGCGTCGGCGCACCGGCCGCAGGTGGTCGACGACGAGGGCACGCCGCTGATTGGTCGCCGGTCCGAGTTGGACCTGCTGATGGCGGCGCTGACCCGGTCGGTGTCGGAGCGACGGGCGCAGCTGGTGTCGGTGGTGGGCGCCCACGGGCTGGGCAAGAGCCGCCTGGTGCGCGAGCTGTTCCGTCGCGTCCACGACGCCGGTGACCTGCTGGTGCGCTGGCGGGTGGGGCGCTGCCTGCCGTACGGGGCGGGCGGCACGTACGACGCGCTCGCCGAGATCGTCAAGGCCGAGGCGGGCGTCCTGGACACCGACGACCCGGACACCACCAGAGACCGGCTCACCGCCGCGCTCGGCGACGCGTTGCCGGCCGACGACCGGGAACGGCTGATCCGCCTGGTCGCCCCGCTCGCGGGGTTGCCGGGCCGTGCGGTGCGGCCGGGTGAGATCGAGGCGGCGTGGCGTGACGCGCTGCTCGCCCTGGCCCGGCACCTCCCGACCGCGCTGGTCGTCGAAGACCTGCACTACGCCGACCCGGCGCTGCTGCGGTTCCTCGCCGACCTGGTCGAGGCGGGCGGCGACGCACCGCTGTTCGTCCTGTGCACATACCGGCCGGAGCTGCTCGACCAGCAGCCGGCCTGGCCATCCGGGCTGCCCGGCATGCTCACCGCCTCGCTGGCGCGGCTGCGCCCGCCCGAGATGCGCACGCTGGTGTCGACGCTGCTGCGCCAGCAGTCCATGCCTGAGGAGTACGTCGAAAGGCTCGCCGAGATCACCGGCGGCAACCCGATGTACGCCATCGAGTACGTGCGGATGCTCGCCGAGCGGCAGGGCGACCCGGCGCCCACGATCGAGGGCGAGTTGGACGTTCCGGAGACCGTGCACGGCGTCATCGCCAACCGCATCGACCTGCTCGACAACGCCGGCCGCCGGGTGCTGGGCGCCGCGGCTGTCCTGGGTGACCGGGTGTGGCCGGGTGCGGTCGCGGCCATGCTCGACCTGGGTGACGGCGACGTGGCCCGGGTGCTGCACCGGTTGCAGCAGCGCGACATCCTCGCCGCCGGCACACTGTCCACAGTGGCCGGGGAGAGCGAGCTGGGATTCCAGCACCAACTGGTGCGCGAGGTGGCGTACCGGCGGCTGCCGCGGGCGATGCGCGCGGCGCTGCACCGGCGCGCGGCGGGTTGGCTGGAGCGGGTGTCGATCGGCGGCCGGCACGACCTGGCCACCGCCGTCGCCCGCCACCGGATCGAGGCGCTGTCGCTGGCCGAGAGCCTCGGTGAGGACACGGCCGCCGACGCCGAGGCCGCCCGCGCGGCGCTGCGGGCCGCCGCCGAGGCCGCCTACTCCGTGTACGCCGTGGACGCCGCTCTCGGATACGTCGAGCAGGCGCTCAACGTCTGGCCCCTCGACCACGAGCCGGCTGGACGGCGGGCCACCGAGTTGCTGCACCACCGGCTGCGGTTCCTCGTGGACGGCGACCGCTTCTACCGCGACGAGGGCGTCAAGGACGTGGCCCGGCTGGCCGACCGGATGCGCGACGCGGGCGACCTTCCGGGCGAGGCGGGCGCCGAGACGCTGCTCGGGCAGGCCGAGTCGATGCGCGCCGAGCGCACCAAGGCCCGTGAGCACCTCGACCGCGCGGTGGCGCTATTCGCGCGGATGCCCGACAGCGCCGACACCACCGAGGCGTACGCCGAGCTGGCCCGCCTGCACCTGATGGACTACCAGACCGGCGCGGCGATCACGGCGGCCCGCACGGCACACGCGCTGGCGTCGCGGCTCGGACTCGCCGACGCCACCGTGCACGCGCTGGTCACCGAGTACGCGGCCCGGTACGTGGCCGGCGACGCCAGCGCACTGTCCGACATGGAGCGGGTGGTCGAGACGTGCCGCGCCCAGGGGCTGCCGACGCTGCGACGGGCCGGCCACAACCTGGCCACCTTCGTGCAGGAGGAGGGCGACCTGCCGCGCGCGGCCGAACTGGAGCGGGAAAGCCAGACGGTCCAGGGTGGACAGCTGCGGTTCGTGCCTAGCCACTCGGAGGAGGCCGAGCTGGCCTACTTCGAAGGCGACTGGATCACGCTGCTCCAGGCCGCCGACGCCTACCTCGACGGGGAGGGCGCCGACACCACCGACTGGGATCTCCAACTGCGCGGCCGCCGCGCCTGGCTGCGTATCCTGTGCGGCCTGCCCGCCGGGGAAGATGTGGCGCGCGGCCTGGCGGTGGCGCGCGACTCCGGGTTCGCCAGGCTCCGCTTCAACGCCACCGCGCACGGTGCGCTCTGCTGCGCCCTGGCCGGCGACTCGGACAAGGCGGCCGAGCTGCTCACCGAGCTGGCCAGCGTGTGGCGTGAGACGCCCACCGCACTGACGATGGAGTGGCTGCCCGCGGCGGCGCACACGGCGGTCCTGGTGCCCGAAGCGGCCGGCACCGTGGCGGCGGTCGTCGACACCGCCCCGCGGCGTACCCGATGGGTGGCCGCCGCCGAGGCGATGGTGACCGCCGGACAGGCCTTGTCACGCGGCGACCGGGCGGCGGCGACCGACCACCTGAACGCGGCGGTCGAACGCTACGACGCGATCGGCTGCGCCAGCGACGCCGTCCTAGCGGCGGCGCTGGGCGAAAGCCGCTACGCGTCCCGCGTGGCGGCTTTCGCCGCCCGCAACCGCGCCCCCGCGCTTCTCACCCTGACCCGCCTCTAGCCCTCTCCTCGCCGATCAAGGGCAAACGCACGTGCTTTGATCTCCGATCCACGTGCATCTGCCCTTGATCGATGCGAAAGCCCTTGGTCGGCGCCCACGCCGGGGCGCGGGAGCGATCGACTTAGGTTAGCCAGCCGTAGCGGTTCTTCAGGACGGCCGCGACCTCGGCGAAGCGGTGCGGGTCGAGGATGCAGCCCTCGCGGCGGATGCCGTCCTCGTCCACCTCCAGGACGCGGTCCAGGCGGACCCAGCTTGGGCGCTCCTGGCGGTCCCAGGCGCCGGGGCCGAGCCCGAACCAGTGCCGATCCCCGTCGCGCTCCTCGTTGCTGGAGAGCATGAGACCGAGCAGCATGCGCCCCTGCCGGCCGGCCACCAGCACGGGCCGGTCCTTGCCCTGGTCGGGCAGGTCTTCATAGGCAACCCAGGTCCACACGACCTCACCGGGGTCGGCCTCGCCGTCGAGCTCCGGGTTGTACTCCAGGATCCGCCCGCCGACCGGCGCCTCGCTCTTCCAGACACTCACGGGCCTGACCTTAACCGATCATCCGGCCGGTTCTTGACAGGCTGGCCTTCACCCCAGATAACCTGTTAGTTATGAAACCGAGCGGTTATGGGCTCGACACCACGTTCGCGGCGCTGGCCGACCCGACGCGGCGTGCGATCCTCGCCCGGCTCGCCGCCGGCGAGGCCACGGTGTCTGAGCTGGCGGCGCCGTTCGACATCAGCCAGCCGGCTATCTCCAAGCACCTGAAGGTGCTGGAGCGCGCCGGGCTCATCTCCCGGGGCCGCGACCAGCAGCGCCGGCCACGCCGGCTGGAGCCGCGCCCGCTGCGGGCGGCCACCGAGTGGCTGGAGACCTACCGGGAGTTCTGGGAGGAGCGGTACCGCAACCTCGACGCCCTGCTCGGCGAGCTCCAGGCCGACGAGGGCGGCACCCAGGGAGGCGGATTGTGACTCTGCACGTGACCACGCCGACGGACCGGACGATCGTCATGTCGCGGCGGTTCGCAGCGCCGCGACCACTGGTCTTCGACGCCTGGACCCAACCGGAGCTGTTGCGCCGCTGGTACGGGGCGAAGGGCTGGACGTTGGTCGAGTGCGAGGTGGACCTGCGGGTCGACGGGGCGTGGCGGTTCGTATCGGAAGGGCCGGAGGGCGCCCGGATGGGGCAGCGCGGCGTCTACCGTGAGGTCGACCCGCCCCGCCGGCTGGTCTTTACCGAGCTGTTCGACGACCAGTCCTACCCGGGCGTCGCGCTGGTGACCCACGACTTCGTGGCGGAGAAGCCGAGCGCGACGACGATCACCAGCACGATCCTGTACCCGTCGCCGGAGGCTCGCGACATCGTGCTCCGGTATCCGATGCGGCGCGGTGTCGCGGAGGCGTACGAGCGACTCGACGAGGTGCTCACCGGCACAAACCAGAAGGGGACATCATGAACTGGACACTGGAAGTCGTCGTCGTACCGGTCTCCGATGTGGACCGTGCCAAGGCGTTCTACGCCGACCAGCTCGGCTTCGCAGTCGACCACGACACGAAGATCAGCGACGGGGTGCGCATCGTCCAGCTGACGCCGCCGGGCTCGGGCTGCTCGATCGTGATCAGCAAGGGCATGAACGACATGCCGCCCGGCTCGCTCAAGGGCCTGCAGCTGGTCGTCGCCGACCTGCGCAAGGCGCGCGCCGAGCTGGTGGAGCGGGGCGTCGACCTGACCGAAATCCAGCTCCACACCCGGGAAGGGACGACGCGCCCCGCCCGCGATGACGACAACCTCGACAACGAGGGGTTCGTCCACCTGAGCGACCCCGACGGCAACGCGTGGTCGATCCAGCAGATCTCAGCGCGCGACTAACGTCAGCTCGAAGCTGTACAGCGACGCCCGATAGGCGTGGTGGCCGTACTCGACCGCCCGCCCGGCGTCGTCGTACGCGGTGCGAATCATCGTGAGCAGCGGCGCACCGCGCGCCTCGCCGAGCGCCTTGGCCTCGGCCGCGGTGGCCTTACGCGCGCCGATCGTCTGATCGGCGAGGCGCAGGTTGATGCCCGCCGACCGCATCACCTGATACAGCCCGTGCTTCGCCAGATCTTCGGCGCTGATCTGCAGCAGCCCGAACGGCAGGTAGTTGCGCATCACGGCCAGCGGCTCGCCCTGGGCGTACCGCAGGCGCTCGATCGCGAGCACCGGCGCACCTGGGGGCAGGGCCAGCGCCACCGCCACCTCGTCCGGCGCCGCGGTCTCGCCGAACGACAGCACCTCGGTGCGCGGCTGCTGATGGGTGCGGTGCAGGTCGTCGTACAGGCTGGTCAGCTCTACCGTGCGGCGCACCTTCGCGTGCACGACCTGGGTGCCGACGCCGCGCTTGCGCACCAGCAGTCCCTTGTCGACCAGGTACTGGATCGCCTGCCGCATGGTGGGCCGGGACAGGCCCAGCTGGTCGGCGAGCGCGATCTCGTTTTCCAGGCGGGTGCCCGGGGTGAGCTGACCCGACTCGATCAGCTCCTCCAGCCGCTGCGCCACTTGGAAGTACAGCGGCACGGGGCTCGACCGGTCGACCCGGATGAGCTGGCCTACGGGGTTCACGACGGGCTCCTTCACTGCGGACTACCGGTTGGTGCGTCGGCCAGCGTCACCGTACTGCGGGCGCCGGTGGCAAGGGATCGAAGGCACGCTTCCGCGACGGCGGTGGCCGCGTAACCGTCCCAGGCGGTCGCGCCACCCGGCCGGCCGTCGACCCACGCCTGCAGCTCGTCCAGGTATGCCTGGCCGAACCGGCTGCGCCAGTCGTCCGGCAGCGGTTGGGTGCGGCCCCCGCCGCGCGTCACCGCGCCAGTGCTCGGGGTGTCGAGCGAGACCGTACCAGTGCTGCCCACCACCTCGCAGCGCACGTCGTATCCATACTGGCAATTAACGAAGCTTTCGACCTCGACGACCACGCCTGCGGCGGTCTCCAGAAGCACGATTTGCGGGTCGCGGGCGCCGCCGGCCAGCGGGCTGGACCTGACGGCGACCACGGTCGCCGCGACGATTTCCGCGCCGAGCAGCCACCGCGCGGCGTCTATTTCGTGTACGACCGAGTCGGTCAGCGACATCTCGCTGGTGAACCACGGCGGCACAGAGGCATTGCGGTGCACGCAGTGCATCAGCAGTGGCTCGCCGATGCCGCCGCCATCGAGGACCGCCTTGACCTGCCGGTACCCGAAATCGTGCCGGCGCATGAAGCCGACCCGCACCAGCGGGCGGCCACGCGCCGCCTCCGCCTCGACCACCTTGAGCGCCGACTCGGCCGTGGTGGCGAGCGGCTTCTCGCACAGCACCGGCTTACCCGCCGCGACGCACGCGAGCACCTGCTCGGCGTGCAGGTCGCCGGGCGAGGCGATGAGCACCGCATCGACGGCCGGATCATCGATGACGTCGTGCGCGGCGAGGTGGACGGCCGCACCGACCGGGGCGCCCACCGCGACGGCGCGTTCCCGATCGACGTCGAACACCGCGCTCACCTCGGCGCCCGATACCTGCTGCGCGAGCCGCCGGACGTGCTCGGCACCGATGCTCCCGGTGCCGATGACGCCGACTCTTACACTCATACCTTGCTCTCCCTCAGGTCCGCTCGAGTTCGTGGGTGAGGGCGGTCAGCTCGTCGCCGCCGGCCATCTCGCGGGTCAGGTCGTCCAGGCTGATCTCGGCCCGCTTGCAGTCCAGCCGCATCCGGCCCCGGTTGAGCAGGATGAAATGGTCGCCCACGAGGTACGCGTGGTGCGGGTTGTGGGTGATGAACACGACGCCGAGCCCGGCGTCCCGGGCGGCGGCGACGTACTTGAGCACCACACCGGACTGCTTGACGCCGAGCGCGGCGGTCGGCTCGTCGAGGATCAGCACCCGGGCTCCGAAGTGGATGGCTCGCGCGATGGCCACGCACTGCCGTTCGCCGCCGGAGAGCTGGCCGATGGGCTGCTCGACGTCGCCCAGGCGGATGCCCATGCGGGCCAGTTCGTCGCGGGTGGTGCGGCGCATGGTGTCGATGTCGAGCACCTTGAGCGGCCCCTTGCGCAGCTCGCTGCCGAGGAAGAAGTTTCGCCACACGGGCATCAGCGCGACGACGGCGAGGTCCTGGTACACGGTGGCGATACCACGGTCGAGCGCTTCTCGGGGCGAGCCGAAGTGCTTGGGCTCGCCGTCGACCCGCATCTCTCCCGAGTCGTGCCGGTGCAGTCCAGACATGATCTTGATCAATGTGGACTTGCCGGCGCCGTTGTCGCCGAGTACACACGTGATCTCACCGGCGTTGACCCGCAAGGAGATGTCGTGCAACGCGACGATGTTGCCATACTGCTTGCCCACGTTGGACATTTCGATGAGAGTCATGGCTGCCGCCTTGCCTGCATCCGGGCGGAGGCGCGAGGCGCCCGCCCGGGATGCACCGCCAATCGCCGGACCCACATGTTAAGCACGGTTGCGAAGAGCAGCATGATGCCGAGGAAGAACTTGAACCAGTCGGCTTCCCACCCGGCGTACACGATGCCCTGGTTGGTCATGCCGAAGATGAGCGCGCCGAACGCGGCCCCGATCGCCGAGCCGTACCCACCGGTCAGCAGGCACCCGCCGATGACCGCCGCGATGATGTAGATGAACTCGTTGCCGACGCCCTCGCCGGACTGCACGGTGTTGAACGCGAACAGCCGGTGCATGCCCATGAACCAGGCGCACAGCCCGACGCCCATGAACAGTGCGATCTTCGTCTGCCGCACGGGCACGCCGACGGCCCGCGCGCTGTCCACATTGCCGCCCACCGCGAAAATCCAGTTTCCGAACCGGGTGCGCAGCAGGATCCAGGTGCCGATGGCGACGAACAGCAGCCACCACAGCACCGTGACCCGGATGCTCACGCCGCCCACCTCGAACGACGACGCGAAGACCCGCCGGGCCGAGGAGAACCCGTCCATGTCGGAGATGTTGTCGGTGGCCACCTGTCCGCTGACCTGCTTGGTGATCGCGATGTTCGCGCCCTGGAGCATCAGGAACGTGCCAAGGGTCACGAGGAAACTGGGGATCTTCGTGGTCATCACGAGGAACCCGTTCAGGAAGCCGATCCCCAGCGCGAACACCAGCGACACCAGCACGCCGGCCCACACGTTGAGGCTGAGCTGGAAGCTGAGCATCGCGGCGAACAGCGACGAGGCCGTGACGTTGACGCCCGCTGACAGGTCGAACTCGCCGCCGATCATCAACAGCGCCACGGGCACCGCCATGATGCCGATGGTCGAGCTGACATACAGCACGGTGGCCATCGACGAGGTCTGGCGGAACGGGTCGGCGATCACGAAGAAGAAGATGAAGATCGCGATGGCGCCGACCAGCGACCCCAGCTCCGGCCGGGCGAGCAGGCGGTGCGCGAGGGAGGCACGTGCCACCCGCTCGGGCACCGCCCGCTCAGCCGCGGCAGTGCTCGTCGAACTCATCGAGTGCCTCGGTTGGCGTACTCGGCGATGGCCTCGATGTTGGACTTGTCCACGAAGGAAGGTCCGGTGTAGACGGTCTGGCCACCACCGATGGTGTTGCCGTTGGTCAGGTACAGCCACAGCGAGTCGATCGCCAGGTAGCCCTGGAGGTACGGCTGCTGGTCGACGGCCCACTTGACGCCGTCCGACTTGATGGAGTTGACCAGCTCCTTGTTGGTGTCGAACGTGACGACCCGCGCCGAACTGCCGGCCTCCTTGGCGGAGTCGACGGCGGTCAGGGCGATCGGAGCACCGAGCGCCACCACGTGGTCGACGCCCTTGTCCTGCTGGAGCTTCGCCGTGATGGTGCTCTTCACCGACGGCATGTCCTTGCTGTTCACGTTGAGGTTCTCGACCGTGCCTGCGGCGCCGAAACCCTTCTTGACGCCCGCGCACCGGGCCTCCAGCGCGACGTGCCCCTGCTCCTGGATCACGCAGAGCACCTTCTTGGCGCCCTCCTGCGCCAGGCGCTGCCCGACGGCCTCACCGGCGACGCTCTCGGCCTGCCCGAAGAACTGGAGCACGCCCATGCTCTTCCAGTTGTCGACGCCGGCGTTGAACGCGACCACCGGAATGTTCGCCGCCGTCGCCTTGGCCACCACGTCCTTCATCGCGTCCGGCTTCGCGAGGGTGATCGCGATGCCGTTCACCTTGCTGTCGACCGCGTTCTGCACCAGGTTGGCCTGCTCCGGCGCCTCCGGGTTGTTGGAGTACTTCAGTTCGACGTTGTCCTTGGCCGCCGCGGCCTCGGCGCCCTTGCGGATGAGGTCCCAGAAGGTATCGCCGGGCACCTCGTGCGTGACCATCGCGATCGTGAGACGGGGAGTGTCGGCGACACCGGCGTTGCCGCCGTTGCTCGACTCCTCCTCCTGCTTGCCGCCTTCACTGCTGCACGCCGCCACGCCGAGTGTGACGGCGGTCAGGAAGGCGAGCAGGGCCGCGGTTCGTGGGGTTCGCGCCATTGTCTACCTCCGTGGGGTCGCCAGCGGCCGGAATCAGGGGCGCGGTCGCTGGATCAGTGCATCGTCGGGAAGTGGTAGCTGGCACCGGCAGGGTGCGACACGTGCGGCCACCGGGAGGTGACCACCTTCGCGCGGGTGTAGAACGAGATGCCCTCCGGCCCGTGCACGTGCTTGTCGCCGAAGAGCGAGTCCTTCCAACCGCCGAACGAGTAGTACGCCATCGGCACCGGGATGGGGACGTTGATGCCGATCATTCCAACCTGGACACCGCGCTGGAAGCGGCGCGCCGCCTCACCGCTGGAGGTGAAGATGGCCGTGCCGTTGCCGTACGGGTTCGCGTTGACCAGCGCGATGGCCGCGTCCACCGTGTCGGCCCGCAACACCGACAACACGGGGCCGAAGATCTCCTCGCGGTACACGTCCATCTCGGGCGTGACCGCGTCGACAACGGTCGGGCCGACGAAGAAGCCGTCCTCGTACCCGGGCACCACCAGGCCGCGCCCGTCGACCGCGATCCGCGCGCCCTGCCGCTCGCCGGAGTCGATGAACCCGACGATCCGGTCCCGGGCGGCGCTCGTCACGACCGGGCCCATCTCGCTGGACGCGTCGCGCCCCGGGCCGACCTTCACCGCCGCCGCCTTGGCGCTGACCGCCTCGACCAACGCCTCGCCCGCGTCGCCGACCGCCACGGTCGCGGAGATCGCCATGCAGCGCTCCCCCGCCGAGCCGAACGCGGCTGCCACCAGGTGGTCCGAGGCGTAGTCCAAATCGGCGTCCGGCAGCACGATCGCGTGGTTCTTGGCGCCGCCGAGCGCCTGCACCCGCTTGCCGCTGGCCGTGCCGCGCTCGTGGATGTACCGGGCGATCGGCGTGGAGCCCACAAAGGACACCGCCGCGACGTCGGAGTGGTCGAGCAGCGCGTCGACCGCCTCCTTGTCGCCGTGCACCACGTTGAAGACCCCGTCGGGCAGGCCGGCCTCGGCCCACAGCTGCGCAACCAGCAGCGACGCGGACGGGTCGCGCTCACTCGGCTTGAGCACGAACGTGTTGCCGCAGGCGATGGCGATCGGATGCATCCACATCGGCACCATCGCCGGGAAGTTGAACGGGGTGATGCCGGCGACCACGCCCAGCGGCTCGCGGAACGAGTACGTGTCGACGCCGGTGGAGACCTGGTCGGAGTAGTCGCCCTTGAGTAGGTGCGGGATGCCGCAGGCGAACTCGACCACCTCCAGGCCGCGCTGCACCTCACCGCGGGCGTCCGACACCACCTTGCCGTGCTCGTCCGAGATGATCTCGGCGAGCTCGTCCATGCGGCGGTTGACCAGCTCTCGGAAGGAGAACAGCACCTTCGCCCGCTTGCTCAGCGACGACTGCGACCACTCCCCGAACGCGACCCGCGCGGTGCGCACCGCCTCGTCGACGTCGCCCGCGCCACCCAGCACGACCTCTGCCTGCTGCTGGCCGGTGGCCGGGTTCCAGACCGCGCCGCGCCGGGTTGCCGCGCCAGCGGTCAGCTTGCCGCCGATCCAGTGCTCGATGGTCCTCACTGCTTCGTTCCCCTCAGATATGACCGCTGGTTGGTCTTCGCGGCCTCGTACTGCTTGCGGGCCTGCCGGGTGGCGTCCAGTTCGGACACCTCGGCGACCGGCACGTCCCACCACGCCTCGCTGCTCGGCGCGTACACGAGCGGGTCGGCGTCGACGTGGACGAGCGTCGGCCCGTCGTGCGCCTTCGCGTCTGTCAGGGCCGCGCGCAGCTCGTCGACGCCCTTCGCCCGCAGCACCCGCACGCCCAGGCTCGCCGCGTTGGCGGCGAGGTCGACGGGCAGCACGTCGCCGTCCAGCCGGCCGGTGTCCGGGTTGCGGTACCGGTACCAGGTGCCGAAGCGGGGAGCGCCGACGCTCTCCGACAGCGCGCCGATCGACGCGAACCCGTGGTTCTGCACCAGCACCACGATGAGCTTGATCCGCTCCTGGACGGCGGTCACCAGCTCCTGCGACATCATCAGGTAGGAGCCGTCGCCGACCATGACGAAGACGTCCCGGTCGGGTTCGCCTTGCCGGTTCAGAGCCATCTTGGCTCCTAATCCTCCCGCGATCTCGTATCCCATGCAGGAGTACCCATACTCGACGTGGTATCCCTTCGGATCCCGGGTGCGCCACAGCTTGTGCAGGTCGCCGGGCATCGAGCCGGCCGCGCACACCACCACGTCGCGCGGCTGGGACACCTCGTTGACGACCCCGATCACCTCCGACTGGGCCGGCAACGGGCCGTGCCCGAGGTGGTACGCCCGCTCCACCGTCTCGTCCCACTCGGCCGCCAGCCGGCGCGCCTGCTCGCGGTACGCCGGGTCGACCGACCAGCCGCTCAGCGCCTCGGCCAGCGCCAGCAGCGCTTCCCGGGCGTCCGCGACGACCGCGACACCGGCGTGCTTGGCAGCGTCGAAGGCGGCCACGTTGACGTTGACGAACCGCACGCCGCTCTCGGCGAACGCCGTGCGCGAGGCCGTGGTGAAGTCGCTGTACCGGGTGCCGACGCCGATGACCACGTCGGCCTGCCGGGCGATCTGGTTGGCAGCGGTGGTGCCGGTGCTGCCGACCGCGCCCAGCGAAAGCGGGTGGTCGTACCGCAGGGAGCCCTTGCCCGCCTGGGTCTCGGCGACCGGTACGCCGGTGGCCTCCACGAACAGCCGCAGCGCCTCGGTGGCGTCCGAGTAGGACACGCCGCCACCGGCGACGATCAGCGGCCGGCGGGCCGAGCGGATCACGTCGACCGCGCGGGCCAGCGCCGCCGGCTCGGGCACCGGCCGCGACACGTGCCATACCCGGTGCTCGAACAGCTCCTGCGGCCAGTCGAACGCCTCGGCCTGTACGTCCTGCGGCAGCGCGAGCGTGACCGCGCCGGTCTCCGCCGGGTCGGTCAGCACCCGCATGGCCGACAGCAACGCCGACGGCAGCTGCTCCGGGCGCCACACCCGGTCGAAGTACCGGGACACGGGCCGGAACGCGTCGTTGACCGACACGTCGTACTGGCGCGGGTCCTCCAGCTGCTGCAGCACCGGGTCGGCGGCCCGGGTTGCGAACACGTCACCGGGCAGCAGCAGCACCGGCAGCCGGTTGATGGTGGCGAGCGCGGCACCGGTCACCATGTTGGTGGCGCCGGGGCCGATCGACGACGTACAGGCCAGCGTGGTGAGCCGGTTACGCATCCGGGCGTACGCGGCCGCGGCGTGCACCATGGCCTGCTCGTTGCGGGCCTGTAGATAGGGCAGCGCGCCGGGCGTATGCAGCTCCGCCTCCATCAGCGCCTGGCCCAGCCCGGCCACGTTGCCGTGCCCGAAGATGCCGAAGCAGCCGTCGAACAGCTTCTGCCGGGCGCCGTCCCGCTCGCTGTGCTGCGCGGCGAGGAACCGGACGGTCGCCTGCGCGACGGTCAATCTCATCTATCCACTCCGAACGGTAACCGTGGGTCCACGGGCTGATCGGCCCAGGTGCCGCGGATCCAGCCGTGCGCCGGGTCGTCGCAGACCAGCCAAGCGCGCTCGTCGGCCGGTCCGGCCATCACGTTGAGGTAGTACAGGTCGTAGCCGGGAGCGGCCATCGACGGCCCGTGCCAGCCGTGCGGCACCAGCACGACATCGCCCTGACGGACCTCGGCGAGCACATCGATCCCTTCGCCGTACACCCTTTGGTACGCCGGACCGTCGCCGGAAATCTCGAAGTAGTAGATCTCCTCCAGCACGGACTCGCCGGGCCGCTCCTCGTCGTGCTTGTGCGGCGGGTACGACGACCAGTTGCCGGCTGGAGTCAGCACCTCGCAGGCGATCAGCCGGTCAGCGAAGGGGAACGCGTCGGGAGTACCAAAGTTGTTGACCTGGCGCGAGCAGTTGCCGGCGCCGCGCAGCTCGACCGGCACGGCGTCCTTCGCTATGTAGCGCGGTTCGAGCCGGCGGCGGGCCCGCGCGGCCGGCACCGCGAAGCGACCACCGTCCACACTCGACACCATGACGGTGGTGTCCCGCGGCACGTACGCCACGTCGGTGGGGCCGGCGAAGACGTCCGGCCGCCCCTCCAGGTCGGCGGCGAAGCCGTCACACGACACCGAGCACGCCCCGGACAGCGGGACAACCATCACTTCGTCGTCGCCCGTCCGGAACTCTCGCGCACCGCCGGGCGCCAGCTCCAGGATCGTCAATCCCGAGTACGCCCAACCGGCCGACTCGGGCGTGACCTCGGTGCACTGTGGCAGGTAGTACTTCACAGCAGACTCACCGCCGTGTCGACCGCGGCCGCCACGTCGTCGTCGCTCGGATAGAGCAGCGACCGTCCGGCCACGATCCCCTTGACCGTGGGCAGTTGCAGCGCCTTCTGCCAGCCGGAGAACGCGGCGTCCCGGTCCGCCGGCACCTCGCCGCCCAGCAGCAGCGCGGGCAGCGTGGAGGCGGCCATCACCCGCTCCATGTCCGGCACCACCGGCACCTTCAGCCACGTGTACGCCGACGTGCCACCCAGCCCCGAGGCCACCGCGATAGCGCGGATCATCGCCTCCGAGGTCAGGTCGTTGTGCACCCGCCCGTCCACCCGGTGCGAGATGAACGGCTCCACCATCGCCATCCGCCGGTGCGCGGCGAGCTCGTCGACCGCCCGAGCGCTGGCCTCCATCGTGGACACGGTCGCCGGGTCGTCCGGGTCGATCCGCAGCAGCATCTTGCCGCCGTCGAAGCCCATCGCGGCGATCGCGCCGGCGCTGTAGCCGGTGAACCGGTCGTCCATTTCGAACACCGTGCCGGCGAGGCCCCCGCGGTTCATCGAACCGATGACAACCTTGCGTTCCAACGCACCGAGAAGCAGCAGGTCTTCCAGGATGTCCGCGGTGCCCAGCACGCCATCGACCCCGGGCCGCGACAGCGCCACGCACAGCCGCTCCAGCAGGTCGGCGCGGTCGGCCATCGCCAGCGGGCGACTGCCGGCCCGCAGCGCGCCACGCGCCGGGTGGTCGGCGGCCACGAGCACCAGCCGACCGCCGATCGCGCCCGGCCGGCGCCGAGCCGCCGCCTCCGCGATCGCGGCGGGCTTGTGCATCCGCGTCCGCACGATCTCCATCAGGTGGTCAGCGAACATCCAACTTCCCCGTTTCCAGTACTTCAGCCGTGGTCGGCATAGCGTCCGAGCACGCCAGCCGGCCAGCGACGATCGCGCCCGCGACGTTCGCGAAGCGCATGATGTCTCCGGTGTCCCATCCCGACAGCAGCCCGTGGCACAGTGCCCCGCCGAACGCGTCACCCGCGCCCAGTCCATTCACGACCTCGACCGGGAACGGCGGCGCCTCCACCGACCCGCTCGCGTCGACGGCCAGCACGCCGCGCGGTCCCTGCTTCACGACGGCGAGGTCGGCGCCCCGGTCGCGCAGGGCCTTGGCGGCGGCGGCCGGCTCGCGCTCGGCCACGGCGGTGAAGCACTCGTCGAGGTTGCCGACCGCGACGGTCGCGTACGGCAACGCTTCCTGGACCCAGCGCCGGGCCTCTTCGCGTGAGGGCCAGAACATCGGCCGGTAATCCAGGTCGAGCACGGTGATTCCCGCGCGGTCGCGCGCCTTCAGCGCGGCCAGCGTCGCGGACCGGCTCGGCTCCTCGCACAGCCCGGTGCCGGTGACCCAGAACACGCCCGCGGAGCGGATCGCGTCGAGGTCCAGCTCGTCCTGCTTGATCTGGAGGTCCGGAGCCGTCGGGTACCGGTAGAAATACAGCGGGAAGTCGTCGGGCGGGAAGATCTCGCAGAACGTCACCGGGGTGGGCAGGTGCTCGACCGGCGTCACGTACCGGTCGTCGACCCCGTACCCGCGCAGTGCCTTGTGGATGAACTCGCCGAACGGGTCCGCACCAGTGCGGGTGATGACCGCCACCCGGTAGCCGTGCCGGGCGGCGGCCACCGCCACATTGGTGGCGCTGCCGCCGAGGTACTTGCCGAACGTCTCCACCTCGGCCAACCCAACGCCGACCTGGAGCGGATAGATGTCGACACCGATCCGCCCCATCGTCAGCACGTCGAACGTCATCTGATGCTCCGCAGGTATTCCACACTGGACAGCACATCGGCGAGCGGGTCCGCGTCGGGGCCGTCGAGCACCTTGTCCTGCTCCAGCACGAACCAGCCCTGGTATCCCGAGGCGGCCAACCCGCGCACGATAGAGGGGACGTCCACGTCGCCCGTGCCCAGCGGCCGGTACATGCCGGCGCGCACGGCGTCGGTGTACGTCAGCTCGCCCGCGCGTACCCGCGCCGCCAGACCAGCCTCGACGTCCTTGAGGTGCACGTGCTCGATCCGCTCCGGCGCCCGCGCCGCCAGCAGCGCCGGGTCGGTGCCGCCGATCAGCAGGTGGCCGGTGTCGAGGCACAGCGGGATGCCCGAGTCGGCGAGCACCCGCTCGACCTCCGGCGCCCGCTCCACCATCGTGCCCACGTGCGGGTGCAGCGTCGCGGTCAGCCCGGCCTCCGCCACCACCACCACAGCAGCGTCCAGATTGGACAGCAGCGACCGCCAGCCGCGCTCGTCCAAGTCGGGCCGGGAGTCGTATCCGGTGCCACCGGTATCGGCGGCCAGCACCACGACCTCCGCCCCGCCCTCCGCGAACCGCTCAGCGGTGCGGCGCAGCGCTGGCAGCGGGTCGTGGTCGGGGTCGTGCAGCACCACCGGCACGAACCCACCGATGGCGCTCAGCCCGTACGCCGACAGCAGCGCCGTGCGCGCCTCATGCTCGTCGGGCAGGTAGCCGTCCGGCCCAAACTCGGTCGCCGTGATGCCGGCTTCCTTCATCTCGGCCAGTACCCGCTCGGCCGGCAACTGGTAGCCCCACCCGGGGACCTCGCACACACCCCACGAGATGGGCGCGCCCGCGATGTTCAGCCTCACCGCCGCACCTCCGCGACCGCGACGGGACGGTGCTCACGACGCGACAGGTCACACGCCTCGGCGACGTAGAACGCCTCCAGCGCGTCCGCGACCGTGCACGGAGACTCACCGTTGCCCGCCACCAGGTCGGTGAAGGCGGTGAGCTCCGCGATGTACGCGTCGCGGAAGCGTTCCATGAAGTTCGGGTACGGCGTGCCGGCCGGCCACGCCACCCCGGGCTCGGCTGAACGCAGCGGCAGCCGGTCGTCGAGCCCGACGGAGACGCTGTCCTTCGCGCCGAGCACCTCCAGCCGCACGTCGTACCCGGCCGCGTTGTATCGGGTGCCGGACACCAGGGCGATCGTGTCGTCGTCGAGCGTAAGCACCGCGGCGCTCGTGTCGATGTCGTCCGCCTCCCGGAAGAAGTCCTCACCCCGGTTGGCACCCACCGCGTACACCTCGACCACCTCGCGGCCGGTGACCCAGCGGATGATGTCGAAGTCGTGCACGCTGCAGTCCTTGAAGAACCCGCCCGACGTGGCGATGTACTCCGCCGGCGGCGGCGCCGGGTCCAGCGTGCCGGCCCGCAGCGTGTGCACCCAGCCCAGCCGTCCACTCTGGACAGCGTCGCGCGCGGCTGTGAATCCCGCGTCGAAGCGCCGCTGGAAACCGATATGCACCTGTACCGTCGAGCGCGCCACCCGGTCGAGCACGGCGAGCGTGCCCGGGACGTCCGGCGCGACCGGCTTTTCGCAGAACACCGGCAGCCCCGCCTCGACCGCGTCCAGGATCAGCCCCGCGTGCGCGTCGGTCGCGGCCGCGATGGCCAGCCCATCGATGCCGGCGGTGAACAGCTCCGCGGGCGTCTCCACCGCGGTCACCGACCCGCCCAGCTTGGCCGCGATGCTGGCCGCCCGGTCCGGGTCGGCATCGGCCACCACGAGTGACTCGACATGATCGAGCCCTCTCAGTGTCTCGGCGTGAAAAGCACCGATCCGGCCGACGCCGGCGAGTCCGATGCGCATGGATGCGGCCTCCTGGATTTCTGAAAAGTGGCAGCGTTGTTACGCCCACTGTTCTATCCAGCCCGCGACTTTGTCAATACATACTAACCACCTAACACGGCCCTCGCCGCCCCTCCCCGCCCGCCGATCAAGGCCAAATACACGTGGTTCGATCTCCTTTCCACGTGCACTTGCCCTTGATCGACGCAAAGTTCCTTGATCGGCGCTCCGCGCCGCCGCCGCAACCCCGCGCCACACCCTCCCCGTGCCACCGTCCGCACCCCAGGCGGCACCCGCACCCGCACCCACGCCGGCACCCGTACCCCAGCCCGGCGCTTTGCGCCGCCACCGGAACCCCGCGCCGCACCCACCCCCGTGCCACCGCCGCCCGCACCCCACGCCGACACCCGCACCCGACGCCGCCACCCACCCCCAGCCTGGCGCTCCGCGCCGCCGCCCGCACCCCACGCCGCAGGTGGTGTCATGCCGGCCGCCCGGCAAGGGCATCGCCGCGCACGCGGGCTCGCGGCCCGCGCTCCGCGCCGCCACCTCCATCGACCAGCACCGCCCCGCAGCGCTGGAGCGGCGCGGACTCCGCGTCTGGCAGCGCGGCTCCTAACTCGGCAAGATCTCGACGCGGACCGCCGGGTGGCGTACGGATGCGCGCACCGCTGGGCGTTTTGTCGTGTTTGCGCGAGGGTCGGGCATCGAGATCTCGTTGCTACGCCAAGATCTCGATGCCCGACCCGACAGAGGCCCGGCGGGGTGCGATCACGCCGCACCACCGCCGGGCCCCACCCAGCCGATCCGGCCGCGCCCCCACGCGCCGCGCCCCCACGCACCGCGGTCGGATCGCCGATCAAGGACTTTCGCGTTGATCAAGGGCAAATGCACGCGGAATGGAGATCGAATCACGTGCGTTTGCCCTTGATCGGCGAGCGAGGGCCGGCGTCGCGAGGGCCGGCGTCGCGGACATCGCCGCCCCGGACGGAGCGGGCACCGCGGGCCTCACCGGCACAGCCACGGGCAGCGTCGCGGCCGGCGTCCGAGCCAGCGCGGGTGCGGGGCGCTGCGCCCGCGCGACCGCGGACGCCGGAGCGGGCGTCTGGAGCGGCACCCGCGCGAGGGCTGGAAGGGAGCCTGGGGCGCGGCGGCGGAGCCACCAGCCGCAGGCGAACCAGGCCGCCGTGGTCAGGGCCGCTCCGGCAACCGCGTCGACCAGGTAGTGGTTGGCGGTCAGGACGACGGCGGCCGTCATCGCGACCGGCATGATCACGCCGATCACGCGGACCCACAGCCGTCGCGCGGCGACCGCGATGGCGATACCGATCAGCAGGTCCCAGCCGACGTGCAGGCTGGGCACGGCGGCGTACTGGTTGGTGAACATCGGCGGCTGGAGCACCCGGTACGCGTGCGAGCTCACCGTCACCGTGTCGATCATGCCAAGCTCGGCGAGCCGGGGCGGTGCCACCGGAAACGCCGCGAAGATGATCATCCCGATGCCGCCGGACAGCATCATCGCGTTCCGGGTGCGCAGATAGATCGCGGGATGGCGGCGGGCGAGCCAGATCAGCGTGACCGCGATGACCGGCCAGTGCCCCCAGATGTAGATCCAGTTGAAGAACGTCTTGACCGTCGCGGAGCTGGCGAACGTCTCCTGGAGCCACGGCTCGTGATAGATCCCGAGGAACCGCTCGAAGTCGACCACCCGCTGGGCGTTCGCCAGCGCCTGGGACACGGATCCTTCGGTGGCGCCGCGCACACCGAAGTACACACAGATCGCCCCGATCAGAATCGCGATCTGCGGCACCAAGCGGATCGGCGACGCTCCACTGTCGACTGTCCGCCGCTCGTGCTGTAACCTCTCAACCCCCGTCATTACTGCCATAGCGACAGCCTCCCGAATGATCGTCGCACTTCCATCCGGGCCGGACACCGACTTCACCCTGATTCACCTGTCCGGCGGAGGAGGGGGATGGCCCTAAGGGTTTACTGGGGGGCATGCAGGTCCGTCGCATCAGCGCCGAGGAGCGCCTCAGCCACTCGTTTCCCCTTCAGGCGTACGCCTTCGAGGGCTCGCCGGCTCCAGCGGCGACCGCCGATCGCTGGCGCGACCGGTTGCCGTACAACGAGGGCAATCGCACGCTCGTGGCGGAGGATGGCGACACGGTGCTGGCCGCGGTCACCGCGATTCCGATGCGGCAGAACGTGCGCGGTCAGCTCCTGCCGATGGCCGGGATCGCGGGTGTGGTCACGCATCCGCTGGCTCGCCGGCAGGGCCATGTGCGCAAGCTGCTCACCGCGCTACTCGGCGAGATGCGCGACGAGGGCCATCCAGTCAGCGCCCTCTACCCCTTCCGGCCCTCGTTCTATGCCCGTTTCGGCTACGCCGCCCTGCCCAAACGTCGTACTGCCACCTTCTCTCCTGGTGATCTTGGCGACCTGGTCCGCGCCGACCTGCCTGGCGACGTGGTGTGGGAACGGATGGGTGCCGGGTACGGCGCGTACCGGGAGTTCACGCTGCGGCTGGCGCGGGAGCGGCACGGGTTCGCGGTCTTTCCCGACTTCCGGGACGCGCGGCTGCGCGACGACGACGAACGCTGGCTCGTGACCGCCCGGGTCGACGACCAGGTAGTTGGCGCGGCGGCGTACAAGGTGACCGGCTACGACGGCGAGCTGCTGGTCGACGACCTGCTCGTCACCACCCCGCTGAGCCGGATGCTGCTGCTGCGGTTCCTCGCCCGGCACGTCGACCAGGTGTCCCGTGTGGTGGCCGGGATCCCGGCGTACGAGCTGCCCGAGCTGTGGGGCACCGATTTCCAAGTGACGGTGGAGGCGCGCACGGTGATCCCGAGTGGCAACGCCCCGATGGCCCGCGTGCTGTCCATGGAAGCGCTCGCCGGCATCCAAACCGGTCCGGGCAGGCTAACCGTGGAGGTGGTCGACGACCCGTTCCTCAAAGGATCGTTCACGCTCGACGGCCGCGGCGGAACACTGGAGGTGAGCAGCGCAGGCGGCGCGGCGGGAGCCACTTTGAGCGCCGCCGGGCTCTCCGCCCTGGTGTACGGCGTGCTGGACCCGGAGGAGCTGCCGCTACGCGGGCTCGGCGCCGTGCCCGCCGACGCCGCTGGCGAGCTGCGCGCGCTCTTCCCGCGGCTGGTCCCCCACGTCGTCGCGGACTTCTGAGTCCGGGCCACCGCCTGCCTGCGCCTCGGCAAGGCGGGACCGGTACCGGCGCAGCGCCAGTGCCGACACCAGCAGCGCCGCGAAGACGACCGCGATCGTCGACACGCCCGCGCTGCTGAGACTGCCGGAGAGCCAGTGCTGCACCCGCGACGCGGCCGCGATCACTGGATCGTCCACAGCGGACGCGTCGGACGCGAGCCTGATCTCGTAGCCGCCGTAGTACGCCACGTATCCGCCGGCCAGCACCAGAAGCACGCCGCCGGCCCGCGCGATGGCGGTCCCGGCCCGCCGCACCGAACGGATGAGTGAGGTGCGCAGCAGCGCCACGGCCAGCGCCGCCACGCCCACCGACAGGCCCATGCCAACGGCGTACGCGAGGAAGAGCCCGATCCCGGCGCCGGTGGAACCGGCGCGCATGCTCGCCACGACGATGGCCAGGAACGGGCCGATTGTGCAGCTCAGTGAGGCGGCAGCGTAGGCGGCGCCGAAGAGCACCATCGACGGCACGCTGCGCCGCAAGGCCGGCGCCTTCGGGCCGCGCCACAGCGCTGGCAGCGCGCGCCCGGCGGTGAGCCAGACGCCGGCTACCACAAGCGACAGTCCCAACGCGACGGTGACCCACGGCAGGCGCTGCTGTATCCAACCGGCGGCGGGCGCCAGCGCCAGCCCGAAAGTGCCGAACACCGCGACGAACCCGGCGGTCATCGCGGCGGTCGAGACCAGCGCCCGCCGGACCGCGCCACTGCCACCGTCCCCCTCGGATACAAGAAGAGAAAGGTACGCGGGCAGCAGCGCGAAGCCGCACGGGTTGACCGCCGCGAGCATGCCCGCGGTGAGCGCCAGGACGAGCGTGGTCTGCGTCATGTCACTTCGCCAGCTCGGCGACCTTGCCTTCGAACTGCATGCTGTCCATCCAGCCCTTGTTCAGCACCTTGCCCTCCTTGTCGAGGATCAGGTAGGTGCTCTGTTCGGCGATCTGGAACTTCTTCCACACCGCGCCGGACGCGTCGTTGAGGTGCTTGACGTTGGCGACGTCGCCCTCCGTAACGAACTGCTTCATCTCGTCGAGCTTGCCGAGGCCGGCGATGCCGAGCAGGTTCACCTTGTCGCCGTGCGCCCGCTGCATGTCGGAGACCGAGGCGGCCTGGCCGAAGCACGTGGCGCACCACGGCGCCCAGAACCACAGCACGGTCGGCTTTCCGGCGAGGCTGGTGGCGTCGAACGACTGGCCTTCGAGCGTCTTTCCCTGGAACTTGAGGATGGACGGCACTACCACGGCGGCGGCCTCACCAGCAGTGGCCTCACCAGCGACGGCCGCCTGTGATGCGGGTGGTCCCGCGGCCTCCTCGAAAGCAGGGGCGGGGTCGCCACCACAACCAGCCAGCGTCATCGCGCCGGCAGCGAGCAGTGCGGTCACGGTAAGCCGGACACGCATGCGGAACCTCCCCTAGACGGCTATGCCTTCTGGTTCGCTCGGTCGGGCGGCACCGCGCCGCCTCCCTCGCTCACCGCGCCGGGGAGTACGGCGCCCGGCGGCCAGAAGTTCAACGATTCCGCCCGTCGCGAACCCGATGGGCGCTTCCCGCGTCGAGGCCTAGCGTGGCCGCATGGACAAGATCGCGCTGGTCATCGGTGCCACCGGGCAGATCGGCTGGGCCGCCGTGCCCGCCCTCGTGCGTGACGGCTGGGAGGTGCGGGCCGCGAGCCGCCACCCCGGTGGTCACTGGCCCGCGGACCTGGGAGTACGCGAGGTGCGCCTCGACCGCGGCGACGACGCCCAGCTGGCCGCCGCCGTCGGGGACGGCGTCGACGTGGTGGTCGACGTCCTCGGGTACGACGCCGGTCACGCGGCGCAACTGCGGGGGCTCGCGGACCGGATTGGGTCCGCGGTGGTCGTCTCCAGCGCCGCGGTCTACGCCGACGCCGCCGGGCGCGGCCTGGGTGGCGAGTTTCCGGTACCGATAACGGAGGCGCAATCCACCGTGGCACCCGGCGACGGCGACTACGCGGCCGGCAAGGCGGCTCTGGAGCGAGTCCTGCTGGACGCCGGCGACACGCTGCCGACCACCGTGCTCCGCCCGGCCGCTATCCACGGCCCGCACAGCGAGTTCCTGCGCGAGTGGCATTTCGTCCGGCGGGCGCTGGACGGCCGCCGGCACCGGATCCTCGCCCATAAAGGGGAGAGCCGCTTCCAACCCACGGCCACCGCGAACCTGGCCGAGCTGATCCGGCTCGCCGCCGCCAAGCCGGGCACCCGCGCGCTCAACGCCGCCGACCCGGAGGCGCCGACGGTACGCGAGATCGGGGCGACGATCCACGCGGTGCTCGGGTACGAGGCGGAGGAAGTGCTGATCGACGGGCCACCGCCCGCCGACGTGGTGGGCGACACGCCATGGTCGATCCCGCGCCCGTTCGTGCTGGACATGTCCGCGGCGGCACGCGAGCTGGGGTACGAGCCGGTGACCAGGTACACCGAGTCGCTACCGGCCACAGTGGACTGGCTGGTCGGCGAGGCTCGCGAAAGGCGGGAAAGCGACGCGTTCCCACGCCTGAATGAGCTACACGGCATGGACTTCTTCGACTACGCCGCCGAGGACGAGTGGCTTGCTCAGCGGTCGAACCGGTAGAGGTTGTGGGCCTTCATCAGCTTGATGAGGTTCTGCGCGTACGTCGGTGAGGTGGCGTACCCGGCCTTGTGTATCTCGACGGCGAACCTGTTCGGGTCGTGGCTGTACCTGAACGCGTTGCGGTACCGGGGATTGACGGTCAGAAACCGGCCGTGGTCGGCGAAGGAGCCGTTCGCGTTGCGGTACGCCCGGAACTGTGCGGTGGTCGGGTAGCACTTCTTGCCGTCGCACTCGTGTGTGGCGTACGAGCGGCAGCCGAGCGCGATGCCGCCGGGGTTGCCGAAGCACTTGATGCCGAAGTAGCTGTGGTCGCGCCGCGCCAGCCAGCTACGCCCCCAGCCGGATTCCAGGATCGCCTGCGCGATGGTGACCGACGCCGGCACCTTGTACTGCCGGAAACCGGCTCGCGCCGGCCCGCTGGTGCGCGCGATGAACTGCGCCGCGTTCGCCGCCGGCGTGCTCGGCGCCTGCTGCCCGCACCACGGCAGGGTCGGCAGGTGCGGGCTCCACACCGTGTACGCGTCGGCGACGTACCGCCCGCCGGGCAGCCTGTTCCACGCCGCCGAGCGCCGCACCTTGCCGGCGACCAACTCGCCCCACACCTGGCATTCGACGGCCAGTACCTGCCCCTCGGCGATCCGGCCCACGCGGGCGAAGCGTGTGCCGGGGCCGGAGCGGACGTTGAGCGGGCCGATGCCGGTGCGGACGGTCGGCAGGACGGCGCCGCGCGGGCCACACCAGTGCACCCAAGGGCGCCCGGGGTTCCAGTGGACGTAGGCATCCGCGACGTACCGGCCGTTGGACAGCCTGTTCCACATCGGAGTGCGCCCCTGGGTACCGGCGATCAGCTCCCCGTACACCTGACAGGTGACCGTGAGCCGCGCGCCCTCGCGGAGCCTGCCCGCGACGGCGTCCGCCGTGGACGCGCCGGCCCGCATGTTGAGTCCCGTTCCCCCGCTTCGCACCGTGGGTGTGGCCCCGGCGGCCTGGGCCGCCGGGGCGACGCCGACCCCCGCTACGAGCACCACCACGATGACGCCACTACGCACCCCTACCATGTAGAGATACTATTTGCCCGTTTTGACACTCACGTGGCAAATGAGAAACTTACTCCTAATTGAGCTACACGCCGATGCGGTGCCACGGCCCCCAGATTGCGAACGTCATGCCCCGGCTGGCCTGGATGTTGACGAAGAGGGTGTGCCCGTCGGGGCTGAACGTAGACCCGGCGAACTCGTCGTTCGACCGGTCCACGCCCGTGCTGCTCGTGAGCCGGTTGAGTGCGATGTCGAAGAGCCGCCCGCGCCGGGTCAGCCCGCGCAGGTAGTTGTTGTCGACGTTGTCCTCGCAGACCACGAGCGTGCCGCGCGGGCTCGTGGTCACGTTGTCCGGGAAGTCGAGCACGTCCGGCCCTGGCGACTCGTACGCCAGCCGCAGCACCGACGCGCGCGTGTCGTACGCCCAGATCTGCCCGCTGCCGTTGCCGTACCCGTCCTCGATCGGGCCGAGCGACGTCTCCGCCGGCCCGCCGCCCTGCGTGGCGGTGAAGTAGACGATGCCGTCGTCGTACGCCGAGCCTTCCAGACGCGAGAAGTACGCCGCGCCCTGCTCCCAGCCCTGCCGCGCCACGTATGTGAGCGCGGTGTCGTTGGTGGTCGGCGCCTCCTGCCCCGGCGTATACGGGAACGACGGCGCCGGGTCGTCGATGTCGACCCACTCGACCCGGTACGAGGCGCGCCGCGGCTGCGCCGCCGCCAGGTTCAGGTTGCGCCGCCCGCGCACCTTCAGCATCTGCAGCCGGCCGCGGTTGCCCAGTTTCCCGGTCTTCATCGGGTGCTTGCGCGGCTTGTACCGGTAGAAGCCGGACGGCCAGCCGAAGTTGTCCTCGGTCAGGTACAGGTATCCGCTGCGCGGGTCGAACGCGACCGACTCGTGCGCGAACCGCCCCGCCGCGGTGATCGGCTCCCGGTCCGACTGGCCGCGCACGGGGACCTCGAAGATGAACCCGTGCGGCTGCTTGAGCGGCACGTTGGACGCGCCGGTGAAGTCGGGCCCGACATCCGGCCCGTTGATGGTCTCCTCGCACGTGATCCAGCTGCCCCACGGCATCTGGCCGCCGGAGCAGTTCATCATCGTGCCGTTGCAGCTCGTGTAGCCGCTCACCACCTCGCCGTACTTGGTCACCTCGACCGTGGTGGTGCCGCCCTGCGCCATCGGGTCGTACGCCGCGCTTGCGTCACCGAAGGCCGGGCCGGGGTTGTTCACCTCGTGGTTTCGGACAAGGCGGATGGTGCCGTACCGGCCGCGGAACGCGCCCATCCCGTCGTGCCGCCCAGGCAGCGCGGTGCCGTCGTCGAGCGTCACGGGAAACTCGGTGTCATGGAAGGATCGGTACTGGAATCCGTCGGGTAGCCACAGCCGGACCTTGCCGTCACGCAGGTCGGCGATGGGACCAAGTTGCGGCGAGTGCCCGGTGGGGGCCGCCGCGTTCGCGCGGTTGACGAAGCCCAGGAAGGGCCCACCTATCAGGGCTCCGCTCGCGGCGACGGTGCCGCGCAGCAGGGTGCGCCGTTGCAGTTCTGCCATCTGCTGATGATGCCACTCCTCAACCGACCGGCAACTCAACGTTGACCTGCGAGTTTGCGGCCCGGTCGCGGGTGCGCCACGCGACGATGAAGACCGCCGTCCAAAGTGCGCCGAGCAGCACCGAGGTGACCGTCTGGCTGGCCGTATTCCAGCTGACGTACACGCGCGCGCCCGACACGACCACGACCGCGACCGTTGCCGCGGTCCAGGCGCCGACGGCCGCCGGCCAGCGGGTACGCTGCGAGACCATCCAGGCCAGCGTGCACAGGCTCGCGGTCACGACCGCGAGCTGGGTGAGGAAGAACCGCTCCGGCAGCAACTGCTCGACCACGGCGAGCACGAGCAGCGGGACGAACGCACCGACCGTGCCGACCACGCTCACGAGGTCGCCGCGCCAGGCCCGGCTGCGCCAGCCCAGCACCACGGCGGCCACGGCGACGGCGGCGATCAGGTACTGCGGGCGCAGCACCTCGATGACCAGGTCGGCTGCTCGGGCGGTGCCCGGAGTGCGCTGATCGGCGAACCAGTTCGCGATCGCGTTGTCGATGAGGGACAGTCCGCTGTGCCGCACCACACCCTCGACCAGCCACGCCATCGCCAGCCCGATGCCGAACAGCAGCAGCATGCCGGCGGCCAGGTTGATGACCAGCGCCCAGCCCGGCCCGATCTGCATGGACAGCAGGAAGAAGAGCACACCGTACCGTTGCGTCACCCACCGCAGCGGCGGCAGCGCGCCCGCGCGGGCCGCGAGTGCCCGCGCTGGATCGGGGTTGCGGCCCAGCCACCGTCCGGTCAGGACGATCCCGACGATCGCCGCGAGCAGGATCAGCACCGCGCCGGTCGCCTTGCCCAGGTACCGGGAGACCGTCTCGTACGACTCGCCGGCCAGGTACCCGAGGAGCACCGACGCGCCGACCCAGGTGACGACACCGGCCGCGTTCCACGGCGCGAACCGCCGGTACGGCATACCCGCGGTGCCGGCCAGGCGCGGCGCCAGCGTGCGGACGAACGCCAGCCACCGCGCACCGAACATGGCCCGCCCGCCCATCCGGTTGACCATCGCGTCGGCCTTGCGCCAGCGCTCCTCGCCGACCCGGACCCCCACCCGGCTGGCCCGCAGCCGCGCACCGTGCCGCCGCCCGCTGCGGAAGGCGAGCGCGTCGCCGACCAGCGCGGCCCCGATCATCACCGCGATCGCCGGCGCCAGGCGCAGCGTGCCCAGGTAGGCCAGGAAGCCCACCGTCAGCAGCGTCGCCTCAGCAGGCAGCACCAGCCCCACTATCACCGCGGTCTCGGTAGCAACCAGGACCGCCGCGACGATGTAGATCAGCACCGGCGGCAGCGCCTCGAGCAGGCTCAGCACGTCTGACATGGTTCTCCCCCGACCACGTCAGCCAGCATGCCAGGCGCCGCCCACCGGGTCATCCGGGTAACACCCCAGTGCCCCGGCTCGCTCGGTTGATCTCAGGCACGGGAGAATAGAGGCATGCAGACCCGCTCCGATCTCCGCAACGTCGCCATCATCGCCCACGTCGACCACGGCAAGACCACCCTGGTCGATGCCATGCTGCGGCAGGGCGGCCAGTTCCACGCTCGGGCCGAGATGACCGATCGCGTGATGGACTCGATGGACCTGGAGCGGGAGAAGGGCATCACGATCCTCGCCAAGAACACGGCGATCAGCTACCGGCCGGCCGACGGCGAGGCCGTCACCATCAACATCATCGACACCCCTGGCCACGCCGACTTCGGCGGCGAGGTGGAGCGCGGCCTGACCATGGTCGACGGCGTGGTGCTGCTGGTCGACGCGAGCGAAGGGCCGCTGCCGCAGACCCGGTTCGTGCTGCGCAAGGCGCTCCGCGCCCGACTGCCGATCATCCTGGTCATCAACAAGGTCGACCGGCCGGATGCCCGGATCAAGGAGGTCGTCGACGACACGTACGAGTTGTTCCTCGACCTCGACGCCGACGACAGCCAGATCGACTTCCCGATCATCTACGCCTGCGCCCGCGACGGCATGGCCTCCCTGACCCAGCCGGCCGACGGCGCCCTGCCCGACAACCCGAATCTCCAGCCGCTCTTCCAGACCTTGCTAAGCACCATCCCGGCGCCGGCGTACGACGAGAGCGCCCCGCTCCAGGCGCACGTCACCAACCTGGACGCGTCGCCGTTCCTCGGCCGGCTCGCGCTGTGCCGGGTACGGCAGGGCACGATCCGCAAGGGCCAGACCGTGGCCTGGTGCCGCGAAGGCGGCACCATCGAGAAGGTACGCATCTCCGAGCTGTTGATGACCGACGGGCTGGAGCGCAAGCCCGCCGAGAGCGCCGGGCCAGGCGACATCATGGCGGTCGCCGGCATCCCCGAGATCATGATCGGCGACACGCTGGCCGATGCCGACGACCCCCGGCCGCTGCCCCGCATCACCGTCGACGAGCCGGCCATCTCGATGACCATCGGCACCAACACCTCGCCACTGGTCGGCCGGGTCAAGGGCGCCAAGGTGACCGCCCGAATGGTCAAGGACCGCCTGGACAAGGAGCTGGTCGGCAACGTGTCGCTGCGGGTGCTGCCGACCGACCGCCCCGACACCTGGGAGGTGCAGGGCCGCGGCGAGCTGGCCCTCGCCATCCTGGTCGAGCAGATGCGCCGCGAGCAGTACGAACTGACTGTCGGCAAGCCCCAGGTCGTGACCCGGGAGATCGACGGACGCACCTGCGAGCCGGTGGAGCGGCTCACCATCGACGCCCCCGACGAGTACCTCGGAGCCATCACCCAGCTGCTGGCCACCCGCAAGGGCCGCATGGAGCAGCTCGTCAACCACGGCACCGGCTGGGTACGCATGGAGTGGCTGGTGCCGGCGCGCGGGCTGATCGGCTTCCGCACCGAGTTCCTCACCGACACCCGGGGCACAGGCATCCTGCACCACGTCTTCGAGTCGTACGAGCCATGGTTCGGCGAGCTGCGCACCCGGAGCAACGGCTCGCTTGTCGCCGACCGGACCGGCGTGGTCACCCCGTTCGCGATGCTCAACCTCCAGGAACGCGGCACGCTGTTCGTCGAGCCCACCACCGAGGTATACGAGGGCATGATCGTCGGCGAGAACTCCCGCTCCGACGACATGGACGTCAACATCACCAAGGAGAAGAAGCTCACCAACATGCGCTCCTCCACCAGCGAGGAGACGGAGAAGGTGATCCCACCACGCAAGCTGTCGCTGGAGCAGGCCCTGGAGTTCTGCCGCGAAGACGAGTGCGTAGAGGTCACCCCGGTGGCCGTGAGAATCCGCAAGGTCGTCCTCGACCAGACCCAGCGCGCGCGAGCGGCCGCCCGCCGCAAGCACACCGCCTGACGCCCCCTGGCGCCCGCCCTCGCGGTGCGGCGCGCCGCGCCGCCCCTCTCCCCGTCGATCAAGGACAAATGCACGTGGTTTGATCTCTTTTCCACGTGCGTTTGCCCTTGATCCATACGAAAGCCCTTGATCGCGGGCGCGCCGCGCCCGGCCGCGCGGACGCCGTCGCCCGCGGGCGGCGGTGATCGCGGAGAATGGGCGCGTGGACTGGGGAGCGCTCGACAACGACCTCGACGCCGTGCCCGGCACGGTCTCCGTCTGTACGGGGCCGCTGGCCGGCCCGCCCACCTATACGCGGCTTCCAGACGCCACGCACTACGCCGCCAGCACGATGAAAGCGGCGGTGCTGGCGGCGCTGTACCGCTCGGACGTCAACCTGGACGCGGACGTGCCGGTGCACAACGTGTTCCCGTCCGCGCTGTCCGGTTCGTACGGGTGCACGCGCGAGTACGACAGTGACCCCGCAGTGTGGGAGCGGCTCGGCGGCACCGCGCCGCTACGCTGGCTCGCCACCCGCATGATCGTGAGGTCGAGCAACCTCGCCACGAACATCGTTCTCGGCCACACCGGCCTGCCCGCCGTGGCGAAGGTGTGGGACCAGGTCGGCGCCCGCCACAGCGTCACGGTGCGCGGCATCGAAGACGCGGTCGCCCGCAAGGCCGGCATCGAAAACCTCGTGACGGCCGCCGACCTGGCCGCCCTGGTAACGGCGATCGCCGCTGGCGCGCCGCCAAACGCCGCCGGCCACTCGACACCCACGTCCACCGCGTCGGCCGGGCCGGACGCGCCACGCCACGCCACGGACCCGCCACGAAGCGGCGAGGGCGGCCTCGCGTCGCCCGAGGCCTGTCGCGCGATGCTCGACGTGCTGCTCGCCCAGGAACGCCGCGAAGACCTCGCCGCCGGCCTCCCTCCAGACACCCCAATCGCGCACAAGAACGGCTGGGTGCCGGGCGTCCGACACAGCGCGGGCGTGGTCTTCCCCGACGACGCGCCGCCGTACGCCATCGCCGTCTGCACCACGACCGACCTCCCCGACGAGGAGGCCTGCGCACTGCTCGCGCGGGTCTCGGCGACCGCATGGGCCGCCCGCCGCGCGTAGCAGGCAATCATCGGAGAAGGCGCGGGCGGAGGCGCTCTTTTCCGCGAATCGGCGGCCGGGACAGCCGGCGTGCCCGGCCGATCACCTCTCGCGGAGCGCGACCGGCTCGCCGGCACCGGTCCTCGCCGGGGAGCGTCGATCAAGGAAGATTGCGCGTCGATCAAGGGCAAATACACGTGGAAAAGAGATCAAAACACGTGCGTTTGCCCTTGATCGGCGAGAAGAGCGGGGCGCGCCGTGCGCGCGCAGCCGCCGGCGCGCGGGCGGACGCGGGGCCGGGCGGGCGGCGCGCGGGGCGGG